>CADCCR010000071.1:10961-17657 GCA_902799985.1 uncultured Bacteroidales bacterium
GAAGCGCCCTGTGCTTATTTTGGAAGCGCCCTGTGCTTATTTCGGAAAGGCACGGTGGTTATCTGTGAGCCGCCGTGCCTTTCTCCTGTTTCGATTTACTTATTAACTCCATCCACCAGGATTCTCTTGGCAGCTTCCTTCGCTTCCTTGGCCTGATCTACGGCATCGCTTGCAAGGCTGGTCTCGTCCTGTATGTTCTCCAGGTTCTTCTGCAAGTTCTCTATTTCGCTGTTGATGTTCTCCAGGTTCTGCTGAGCCTTCTGCAACTTCTGCTGCATCTTTGCGATGCTCTGCTCGGCCTTTGTCGACTTCGACTGCAGCTTTGCCAGCTTGTTGTTGGCCTTCGTGTGCTTCGACTGCAGCTTGGCGCCCTTCTTCTGAGCCTTGTTGTAGTTGCTCTCGGCCTTCTTCTCCTGCGAGGCGGCACGCTTGGCAACGCTCAGGTTGTGCTTGGCCTTCGTGAGAGCAGCCTTCTTCTTGCTGATTTCCGACTTGATGCCACTGTCGCCACTCGTCTTGGCGTTGAGCTGCAGCGTCTTGATTTCCGACTTCAGGCGGTCGACTTCCATGCTGAATTCGTTCTTCCAGTCCTGGCAAGACCTGCCGTCGTACATCGTTTGTGCCATGGTAGGCATCGAGATGGCCAGTGCCATCACTGCTAATAATTTCTTCATTTTCATTTTACTTTAAGTTTTAATTAATAAGGTTTACTATTTGATTTTACTTTAATATTGCTGTTCATTTGATGGTTATATTATTTACTAGTCATACTAGTTTTAACTAGTTATACTAGTTTAGGGCTGTTCATCTGCAAAGTTCCAGGCAGACCTTGTCCTGGAACGTACGTCCCATGGCCGAAGAGTCCACGCCTTGGTTGATGATGCAGAAGGCTAGTACGTGTCCGTTGGCTGTGGTCAGGTAGCCGGCCAGCGAGGAGATGCCCATCACGGTGCCCGTCTTGGCCCGCACATTGCTCTCTGCCTCGGTGCCGACCATGCGTTTCTGCAACGTACCGTCCACACCTGCTATGGGCAATGCAGGCAGCAGATGCTCGCGGATGGCGTCGGTGCGCCAAGCATAGCCCAGCATGGCCACCAGCATCTCGGCCGAGACATAGTTGTAGAGCGACAGACCGCTGCCGTCCGCCACCCTGTACCTAGCCGGGTCTAGACCGATGCGCTTCATCAGCTCCTCAGTGCGCTGGGCAGCCTGCTTGTGGCCCGCATCCTTCGTGCCGGTCGTGGCTGCCGTCTGGTAGAAAAGGCATTCAGCGAAGATGTTGTTGCTGTCCTTCATCATCGGCCACAGCAGTTCGTCGATGCTGTGATGGATGATGCAGACCGAGCGCCCGGCATCCACCTGCGTCCTGCCTCTGCCCTGGGCCTTTCCCCGAGCATTTAAGCTTCCTTTTTGTAATTTATTCCCCTCCTCCTCGGGGGAGGGGTTAGGGGAGGGGGCCTTGATGCCCGCATCCGCAAGCGCCTTCAGCCACTCCTGTTCGAAGCAGTCCTTGCCGTCGACCATCAGTGCCGAGAGCGGTCCGAAGTCGTCGTCCCAGCACCAGCCCCAGCCCAGCGGCGTGTCCTCGCGCATGGAGGTGTCGTAGACAATCTGGCCCGCTATGTTGTCGATGCCCGTCTGCTGTTTGAGGTTAGCTGCCACCTGTCGCAGTTCGTCGCGTGTGACGAGCGGATCCATCCCGCCCACCACGCGGAGGTCGCCCTGCAACGTGTGCCCCACGATGTTCCCCGTGATGCGGAAATCGGTCTTCAGCTGGTAGTCACCCTTCAGGAATTGCAGCGCGGTGATGGCTGTGACGAGCTTCTGGCACGAAGCCGGTCGCATGCGCCACGCCGCGTTCACCGCATAGAGCGGCTCGCCGTCCGTCAGGTCGTAGACGTAGAGTCCCAGCTGAGTCGTCTCGAAGATGGGCGACTGGCACAGCGAGTCGAGAGCTCTTTGCTTCGCCGCCTGCCACGTCCCCGCAGCTGCCCGTCGCACCTGCGACACCAGCGGCCGAGCGCTCCTCACCGGCTCTTCCGCCACCGCAACAGGTTCCTCCACCACCACCGGCGTCGGCACCGGCTGCACCACCGGCGTCACCTCAGCCGTCGCATTCCGCTGCTGGTAGTGCCTCCCCGTCCGCTGCGACGCGCACGAAGCCGCCAACACCAGCAGCAGGATATATGATGTCTTCTTCATTTGTCTACTATTATATATATGGTATACTTTATATATAAAGTGCAAAGTTAATAGTAAAGAAGCAAAAAGCCAAGCAAAAAGCCCAAAAACATGAAAAAAACACGCAAAAACGAAGGCTACATGCCATCTGAATACAGAGTTAAATAACTCTAATCTCCCCGTGGTTTTGCCGAAGCGCCCCGTGGTTATTCCGGAAGCGGCTCGTGCTTATTGCCGAAGCGCCCCGTGGTTATTCCAGAAGCGCCTAGCGCTTATTTCCGAAGCGCCTCGTGGTTATTTCCGAAGCGCCTAGCGATTATTTCGGAAGCGCGTGGGGTTGTTGGCGGGAGGAGGCGGCCCAGCGGATGCCACGCTTCATGATTTCGAGGGCTTCGGGCACGGCGAAGTCACGAGCCGAGTGGCAGAGCGAGGAGTAGAAGACGCGACCCTTGCCGTAGGTCTTCTTCCAGACGACTGGCATGACGGTGCCTTCTATCCAGGGGGCTTCGGGATGGGAGTGGAAAGTGGTGGTGGCGAGGACGTGGACGCCTGGGTCGACGAGCATGTAGTACTGTTCGGACTTCATGTGGAAGCGCTTCAGACCGCGCATCACGGGGTCCTTCTTGTCCAGGATGTCGACGTCGTAGTCCACGCTGCCGCCAGGATGGGCCACCCATTGTCCGCCCACCATGAACTGGTAGTCCGTGTTGTTGCGGAATGCGTCGCACAGGCCTCCGTGCCAGCCTGCCAGCCCTGCTCCGCCGCGTACCGCTTCCAGCAGGCCTCTTTCCTGCTCGTGTGTGATGTTGCCCATCGTCCAGGTCTGTATCACCAGGTCGATGCTTCCCATCAGTTCCTTGTCGGTGTAGACATTCAGGTCCTCGCTGAGCCGGACGACAGCCCCTTCGCTTTCGAGCCAGGGTTTCAGCACTTCCATGCATTGGCGCGGTTCGTGACCGTCCCATCCGCCGTAGACGAACAGTATGTTCTTGCCCTTCAGGACACTCTCTTGACTTGCGGCTTGCAGGGAGACGCACATGGCGGCCACGACAGCCAGCAGGATTCCCATTGTGTGTTGTATTCGTTTCATAGTCGTAATGTTTGGTACAAAGGTAAGGATAATAATCCGAATAAGTGTAAGGCACGGGCATAAAATTGTGTCTTCACGTAGGATTCGGGTAGGAAAAGCATGACTTATGGAAGGTTTTTGCAGGGGGAAATTAAACCTTTTGTCCGTTCGTGTGTCAAAAATATTATTGGACACAAATAGAAACTGAACAGATATTATGAAAAACACAAACGGCATGAAAGCATTCAAGGTTATCCTAACTGCGTGTATGGCAGTGAGTTTGCTCACCATCTATGCGGCCGACACAGATGGCATCTACGTTTGGAAGAACGGCTCGTACACACACTTCGACGAGGAAGATATTGTCTTTTCTGACACATTGATTAACATAGCCGACACGAAGTTCAGCGTGAACGACATCGACAGCATCACCTTTGTGCAGCCGGCCGAAGTCGCCACGGTGACGGACACCGTATGCATTGTCTACGACGGACAGACGGCAACGGTCAGTCCCGCCAGCGTAGAAGGCATCACAGCCGAGGTGGACGGGGCAACGGTGACGCTGACCAACGAGAACACCGACCGCGAGATGACGTTCGTCCTCAGCGGCGAGAGCAGCGCAGGCAGCTTCACCTACAACGGCACCTACAAGACTTGCATACAGCTCGCCGGCCTCAGTCTGCAGAGCACGACGGGTGCGGCCCTCGACATCCGGTGCGGCAAGCGCATCGCCCTCGAACTGCTCGACGGCACGGAGAACAGCCTCTGCGACGCCACGACCGACCTCGGGCAGAAGGCAGCCCTTTACTGCAAGGGTCACCTCGAGGTGAGCAAGGGCGGAACGCTCAGCGTGACGGGCAACATCAAGCATGGCATCAGCACCAAGGAGTACATGCTTGTGAAGAGCACGACGGGCCTTATCACCGTCAACGGAGCGGCGAGCGACGGCATACACGCCGGACAGTACTTCAAGATGAACGGCGGCACCATCAACATCCTCGGTGTGAAGGGCGACGGCATCCAGGCCGAGGCAACCGGCGACGGCGACGAGGATGACGGACAGCTGATGCTGCGCGGCGGCAAGCTCAGCGTCGCTACCACCGAAAGGGACGTGTCTGCCATCAAGAGCGACAGTCTGCTCACCATCACGGGCGGCAGCATCACCATCCACACCACGGGCGACGGCAACAAGGGCCTCAAGAGCAAGACCGACATCAGCATCAGCGGAGGAGAGCTCGAGGTAGTGCAAAGCGGCAAGTACATCGTGGAGAACAACGACCCGGGCTACGTGGTGGCCATCAAAGCCGGCGGCAACCTCGACATCAGCGGCGGAACGATTACCATCAACAACACGGCCGAGGCAGGCAAGGGCCTCAGTGCCGACGGCAACATCACCACGAGCGAGGACAGCGCCACCCTGACCATCGGCATCACCGCCAACGGCACCGGCGCCGCGCTCGACCTTTCGCGCAACGTCGATACGGGCGACGAAGGAGGCGACACGGGCGGCGACGAACAGACCGTCTACCGCATCTGTGCCGCACTCAGCTCCTCCACCAGCCAGTACTGGAACCAGGTCGTCTACCTCTACAGCAGCGACGGCACCCGCATAGCGCAGCTGACGAAGACCATCACCGTGGCCGCTTCGGGGCAGACCACCCGCACCTTCTTCTATTATGACTTCGACGAACCCACCACCGGTCAGTTCTATTTTGCCAGCGACGACTATACCCGTACGGGCGGCGGTGGCGGCGGCGGATGGGGAGGCCCAGGCGGTGGCGGCGGACAGGCCTACACCATTCGCACCACAGCGGTCGGCGGTCCCACGGAGAGCAAGCCGGACGTCTACTACTACATCAACACGACGTCGCCCTCAAGGAGCGGCACCGTGTACACCTTCACCGTGACGGACTACACCTCGCGCTACTCCGGCGGCACCATCACCGACAGCGGCTCCGTCTCCTCCGGCAGCAGCTTCGCCACGGCAGCGGGCATCAAGAGCGACGGCAGCATCAGCATCGGCGGCGGCAACATCACCATCGGCAGCACCGGAGCGGCAGCCAAGGGCATCTCCTGCGAAAAGGAGCTTCGCACGACAGGCGGCACCCTGACCATCACCAACAGCGGCAATGGCCTGGGCAGCGGCAATAACACTGCTACGGCCAAGGGCTTGACGTCGGACGAAAGCATCAACCTCGTGGGCGGCAACATCACGATAAAGATGACGGGCACGGGCGGCAAGGGCATCAAGAGCGACGGCACCCTGACCATCGGCAACGCGGACGAGGGACCCGTGCTCAACGTCACGACCACCGGTGCCAAGTACGCCAGCACCTCGTCGGCCAAGGCCATCAAGGCGACAGGCGCCATCACGGTGAACGGCGGCGAACTGACCGTCAGCACCAGCCAGACGGGGGCCGAGGGCATGGAGAGCAAGCTGAAGTCGAGAGACGCGGTGGTCATCAACGGCGGCAAGCTCTACTTCAAGTGCTACGACGACTGCATCAACACGGCCGGCTGCATACGCTTCGAGGGCGGAGTGACCGTCTGCTACGGCTATGGCAACGACTCCGTGGACAGCAACTACGGGCAGGCCGGAGCCATCACCATCGGCAACGGTGCCGTCATGGCCTACACCACGAAAGGCAGTCCCGAGGAGGGATTCGACTGCGACAACAATTCGTACATCCAGATAACGGGCTACGGCATCGGCATCAGCGCAGGCGGCAGCCAAGGCGGAGGCGGCGGATGGGGCGGCTCGTCGGGCGGCATCGGCAGCGCCGTGCAGGGATACTACCTCAGCACGTCCTCCATCAGCTACGCCACCGGACGCTACTACACCCTCTCCGACGCGAGCGGCAACAACCTCGTCACCTACAGCTTCGAGGCCAACGTCAGCAGCACCCTCTCCCTCATCACGGCTACCGGCATGAAGAAAGGCAGCACTTACTCCTTGAAGTACAGCACCGCCAAGCCCACCGACGCTTCCACCGAGTGGCACGGACTCTACCTGGGCAGTACCGCCAAAGGCACTACCAACGTCGTGAACAGCATCACCGCACAGTAATTACACTCCGCCCGAAGAAACACCCAAATGACTTTCACCACGAACTGCACGTACCGCCTAAGCACCGCCGTTCGTGCGGATTTGACCTCCGGCTTTTCCGCCTGAGCACCGCCGTTCGTGTGGATTTGCAATCCGCACGTAGGGAATATAGGGATTTGTAATCCCGCAATTCTTTTAATCGCATTACAAATGCTTATATTCAATGCTGTCGGATTGCAAATCCGACAGAACATTACCGTAAGCCACGCGCTCTTCTCTCCGAAGCGCCCCGTGCTTATTTTGGAGACCCCCTCCAAACCTCCCCGAGGGGAGGCTTCCTTCGCTGCAACATCCACTCCCCCTCGGGGGAGACGGAGGGGGGTCGCCTTCGGAAGCGCCC
>CADCCR010000072.1 GCA_902799985.1 uncultured Bacteroidales bacterium
GCGCCGGGCTCGATCCATTGCAATTCTTCGGGGAAATTGATCTCCGAAAGAGAAGCGCAGTCGGCGAAAGCAAAACTCCCGATTAGATTTAGATATTTGGGTAAAACGATTTTTTTGAGCGAATCGCATCCTCTGAACGCGTTCGGAGCGATATACGTCGTCGAATCCGGGACGACGTATTCCGAAGGCGCGATTATCGCGCCCGAGGCGTCGCGTTTTATTCCCCGTTTCGGCGGATACTTAATCAACATTCGGTTGTTTTCAGAATAAGCGACCGCAAAAAGCGCTCCGTCGATAACCTCGAGACCCGCGTTTTGATTAGCGGGAGCGGGGAGGTAGCAATCTAGCGAATCGTCCGAATACTTTATTTCTTGGCCTGGCTTTATTTCTAGACCCGCGCCTAGATCAAGATCGGGGGCGTCTACGACTTCAAACGCTTCAAGTTCCGGAAACTCGTTGAACGACGACTCGATAAGCTTGTCCAAAACGTATGGATTCTTTTGCGAAACGACGAGCGTTCGAACATACGCTTCTTTGCCAAAGCCAACAACCTGAACGACGAGGACGTGGGCGACTTGATTTGGGGCGACGGATGGCAGCCCGACAAGTCCGGCAAACTGACCCGCAACGAGTTGGTACGCGTGGATGCCAATCTGATGTCGGACGACAAGAAGCGGGATTACTTTGTCTATGTCGAGGCGCATCATGCGAAGGAATGGCAGGACACGCGTACCACGACGCAGACCTTTTTGCCCGGCGGCGACACCTACGACTACGGCTTCGGCAACATGAAGAACGAAGCGTGGGACGTCTCGACGTGGCACCGCTTCATCTATAAAGGCAATCGACTGCGGACGCAGGCAACGGCAGATGCCCGCTACCGCTACTTCCGGAACGCCTCCGGCAGCACATCTGCCCTCTTCTCTGCGCCCGTCGAGGTCAGCCATCAGTTGCTCGACGACCTCTTCTCCCCGACATCTCCCCGCCCGAACCTGCGCGACACGCTCATCAACCGACAGCTCCGCGAGAGCAAAGGCACGGGGCACGACATTGAGGCAAACGCCAGCCTGTTCGAGACAAAGAAGATAAAGGGCACGGGCGACTTCCTGAACTTCGGCATAAACGCCAGCTACAAGGAGAACAAAAGGCAGGAGTTCAGCCGACAACAGACCCTCTCTAACTCCCCCTTAAAGGGGGAGAACTCCCTCCCTTTAAGGGAGGGCTGGGGAGGGTCTGCTGGTCCTTTGTTCCGCCACCAATACATCGATGCCCCGCCTCGCAGTAAGTTCAAACTCAATCCCTTCGTCCAATATACGTTTATGCTTGGCGAACACTACCGACAATTGGTGCTGGGCTATCGGTTCTCCCACAGCAATCAGCGCGAGCAGGAGAGCATCTATCGCCTGGACCGCCTGGCGAATGCCGACTCAAGCTTCTCTAAGGAAGTAGATTTGCTGCCCAGCGTGACCGAATACAGGCAGGTCTTCGACCGCGCGAACAGTCATCTGGCGCATTACATCGACAACACAAATGCCTTTTGGGCCGACTTCAAATACGGTTTGGGGCAGAAGGAATGGGGTCAGTTCTACCTTGATTTCAGGATTGATGCCACGCTGAATGCGCAGCGCCACGACTATGAGCGAGGCAGCATCGACACCCTTCTCAACCGTTTCAGCCCGACGTTCGAGTTCAAGACAAAGCCCTGGTTGAGGACCAAGGACGGGCATCATGCCGGACTTGAAGTGCGGGTAAGGAGCGAAGCGCCTGAGCTTCTGAACGAGGCAGGCATCGTCGATGACACAGACCCCATGAACATCCGCATCGGCAACCCTGACTTGCGATACGCCATCCGCACCGACGCGGTCCTCGACGGCAATCTGTATTCGATGAACAAGCGTATGCACAACCGCCTCGACCTCAGTTATGGCTTCACGCACAACGCGATAGGCATGGGCCAGATCTACGACCGCGCGACCGGCCGCCGCACGTTCTGTCCCACGAATGTCAACGGCAACTGGGACGCTTCGGCCAAGCACACCATCAACTACAGCTTTGGTGACGGCAAGAAGCACAGCGCCAGCATGGTCACGCAGTTCAGCTATAGGAACAGCGTTGACTTGATGAGTGAGGAGCATGGGGCAGGGGGCAAGGAGCAAGAGATTACCAGCAACAGAAGTTTGGTAAAGAGTGCCACGCTTTCCTTCTCGCCAAAACTGAGTCTTTCGCTGGGCAAACACACCCTCGGCTTCTCGTCGGATGTGGCTTGGAACCGCTATACGAGCGACCGCTCGACGTTCCAGAACATCAACGCCTGGCAGTATCGCATCGGCGCGGACGCTATCATTCACCTTCCCTGGAAGTTCGATCTCACCACCGACCTTACGCTTTATGGGCGAACGGGCTACACCGATGCCTCGCTCAACACAGCCGATGTGGTCTGGAACGCCCGCCTGGCCCGTGCGCTCTTCAAGGGCAAGTGGGTCGTCATGCTCGACGGCTTCGACATCCTCGGCCAGCTCTCCAACGTCACACGCACCATCAACGCCCAGGGCCGCACAGAGACCTATACGGGTGTTCTGCCGCGATACGGCCTCCTGCACATCGTCTATAAGTTCCAGAAGAAGCCTCGAAAGCAGGAATAGACAGTGTGGCGAGCAATGGAATTGCTCGCAATAAGAAGCTTCATCGCCCGTTGTCCAGGCGTTTATGACACAAAAAAAAGCCCGAGCTACCTCGGGCTTTTTGCTATAGGAAGGTGCCTTGATGCTATTTTGCGTATGCGATGGAGCGTGTTTCGCGGATGACCGTTATCTTCACCTGACCGGGATACGTCATCTCGTTCTGTATCTTGGTGGCGATGTCGGTGCTGAGCTGTTCGGTCTGCTTGTCGTCGATCTTGTCGGCGCCTACGATGACGCGGAGCTCGCGACCGGCCTGTATTGCGTAGGTCTTCACGACGCCCGGGTGGCTCATTGCTATGTTTTCCAGGTCCTTCAAGCGCTTGATGTAGGCTTCCACTATCTCGCGACGTGCTCCGGGGCGTGCTCCGCTGATGGCATCGCAGACCTGTACGATGGGTGCCAGCAGGGTGGTCATCTCCATCTCGTCGTGGTGTGCGCCGATGGCATTGCAGATGTCCGGCTTCTCCTTGTACTTCTCGGCGAGCTTGGCGCCGTAGAGTGCGTGTGGCAGTTCCGGTTCCTCGTCGGGCACTTTGCCGATGTCGTGTAGCAGTCCGGCGCGCTTGGCTTTCTTGGGGTTAAGGCCGAGCTCGGAGGCCATCACGGCGCAGAGGTTGGCTGTCTCGCGTGCATGTTGCAGGAGGTTCTGTCCGTAGCTGCTGCGATACTTCATCTTGCCGATGATGCGGATGAGTTCCGGGTGCAGGCCGTGTACGCCGAGGTCGATGGTGGTGCGCTTGCCTACCTCGAGGATTTCCTCGTCGATTTGCTTCTTCACCTTTGCCACGACTTCCTCGATGCGTGCCGGATGGATGCGTCCGTCGCTGACGAGCTGGTGGAGTGCCAGTCGGCATATCTCGCGGCGCACGGGGTCGAAGGCGCTGATGACGATGGCTTCGGGTGTGTCGTCCACGACGATTTCGGTGCCGGTGGCTGCTTCGAGGGCTCGGATGTTACGTCCTTCGCGGCCGATGATGCGTCCCTTCACCTCGTCGTTGTCGATGTGGAAGACGGTGACGGAGTTTTCGACGGCCGTTTCCGTAGCGACGCGCTGGATGGTCTGGATGATGATGCGCTTGGCTTCCTTGGTGGCCGTCATGCGTGCATCGTCCATGATTTCGTTGATGTAGGCTGCAGCGTTGGTCTTGGCTTCGTCCTTGAGGGTTTCGATGAGGCGTTCGCGTGCCTCTTCGACGCTGAGTCCGGAGATTTCTTCCAGCTTGGTGCGTTCCTGATTGATGAGGTCGGAGAAGCGTGCATTCAGTTCTTCTTCCTTCTTCTCGAGCATGGCCTGCTGCGTCTCCATGCGCTGGCGCTGGGCGTCGGCGTCCTGCTTGCGGCGTGTCTGCTCGTCCTGTTTCTGGTTGAGCTGCATTTCGCGTTGCTTGATGCGGTTCTCGGCCTGCTGGATCTGCTGGTTGTGTTGTCTTACTTCTTTCTCGAGCTCTGTACGTTTGCTCAGAAATTTCTCTTTTACTTCGAGCAGTTTCTTCTGCTTGATTACTTCTGCCTCTTTCTCGGCGTTCTCGCGGGCTTCATCGGCAATGGCTTTCCGCTTGGCGGGCACCACCACGAAGTACCAGATGCCCACCAGTACGAAAAAGATGATTATGGCAATAGCAATGGGCAGGGCTGCTATGATACCTGTTGGCATAGATTTGATGTTTGATAAATGTTTATACTCGGGTCACTTTCTTTGTTCCTTAGATGTTTTTGCCAAGTGCGGCCTCGACTTCGTTGAGCAGCGGTCGGAGCAGTTGCATCACAGGCTCTGCGTTGACTTCTGTCTCCTGCCGTTTGCACTGCAGGGCGATGTCGAAGATGGTCATCACCAAATACATCTCTGGGCTTTGTCCCGGGTAAGTGCTTGTATAGAAACCAAATCTCTCCTTGATAAGCTTCTCGGCCTGACGATAGGTGATTTCTTCGTCACGCCTGACGGTCATGGGCAATGTCCACGAGCCGAAACGGAGAGTTATAGAGAGGGTATCGTTCATTATACCTAATCCTTATTCTTTAATCCCTAATCCTTAATCCCTAATCCCTTGCGGGTTACTGGGTTACCTTGAGCATCGAGATGCAGCGGTCGATGTCGCGCACCATGGTTCTGATACGGCCGCGCATGTCTTTGACGTCATTGTCGGCCATATCGATATATTTTGCCATCTTCAGACGGCTGTATTGTTGCTTGAGTTCTTCGTTTTGTATTTGCAGATTGAGTATTTCGTCGTCTTTTGCGCTGAGCTGTCCCTGCAATCGTTCCTGCTCACTGCGCAGCTTTTCCTGCTGCATGATGAGCTGCCGGACACGTGTTTCCAGACGGGTGACGAGTTCTTGAAGTTCGTTATTCATGACAAAATGACTCAATTTGCGGGCAAAGATAATACTTTTTTTTGCGATATGCAAGTTTATTGCTCACTATTTTTCTTTGGCTCCTTCTTTGCGAGCATTACGATAGTGTGCACGTACTCTGTCATCCACTCTTCCGAATAGCCCAGAGAGCTTTGGTATTTGCGGATGCTGACGCAGGTGCGGCGAACGCCGTCGTCCTTCCAGTCGTTCTTGGTCAGGATCTGATGCATTTGCTTTGCAACCATCTCGCGCAGAGCGCCTCGCAGGAAGCTCGGCAGGCGCATCTTCCATTGCATGAGGTTGCCCATGAGCATCATGAGGTCCTGGCTGAAACCTTGGAACTGGATGAGGTAGGTCTGTGCGTCCTGCACCTTGTGACAGCGCTTTTTGATGCTGCTGTCTATCTCGGAGAAGAACGTGTCGCTGATGCCGTAGATGTCCTGGATGAGTCCCCGGCAGTGCTTCTTCTCTGCGATGCCCAGCTTGTTGTTGAGCGTGGCCACACGATATGTTTGCTTGAAGATGCGCAGGTCGGGCAGGGCGGCCAGGTTGCTGATGCCCAGCTGGGCTGCCATCGCTGCCTGGTAGTAGACGCGGATGAGGAGCATGAAGTCCTCCATGCCGCCTACCTTTGTCTGACCTTCCTCCTTGTTGCGGCCGAATAGTTTGCTGAATATAGACATGATAGTTATTTACGATTTTATGATTTACTATTTACGATTTTATGATTTACTGTTTACTATTTTGCGATTTACTGTTTCCTTCTATGCGATTTGTGAGTTCCTTACATTATATATAATTAATAGACTTTGCTTTCGAACGGCTGAGTAACGTCCCGAGCCTCCGAAGCATGATGCGCATGTCGAGCCAGAAACCCCAGTTGCGGCAATACCATACATCAGCCTCGGGACTGCCTTCCGTCTGTCCGGGGAACTGGTAGCTGGTGATGCCGGCCTTGAGCCGATAGCCGGAAGCAAAGAGGCGTTGCAGTTCGCGGCGGTAGTTGGCATGACTCTCGGGCGTCATCGCCTGCGAGCCGACAATGGACATGCTTCCTGCGAGTACACTGAGGAACTGCGGCAGCAACTCGAGGCGTGTGCGGCTGAGGAACTTGCCGAAGGGGAAATAGCCTGGGTCGTCGGTACCATCGAGGAAGGAGGGCGCAGCGTTGAAGTGCCGAGTGCGGAAAGTAAGGCTTCGGAACGGTTTGCCGTTCATGCCGCACATGTGGCGGAATGTGAGCAGCGGACCATGGCTTTGCCGCTTGATGTAGATGAAGGCAACAAGGGCAAAGGGCGGGAAGACGGTGAGCAGGATGAGGAGGCTCAGCACGATGTCCGTCAGGCGTTTGACCGCCCTGTTTGCCATGCTGCGCAGAGGTCGCTTGGCAGGCGAGAGCACGCAAATGGTGCCACGGCACTCGTTTCGTACCGAAGGATTAAACGTCGTTGTCGGCAAGGGCAGCAGGTGCAGCACAACTCCCTGTTCGCGGCAAGTATGTGCCACCGCTTCCATCTCAGCCGGGGACAGTACCGACGGGGAGCAGTAGACGGATGTCGTCTCCTTATGGGCCGTGAGATATGCTGCCAGCCGCTGGGCCAAAGGGTCCTGTCCGGGCAGGGCATCGCCCATCTCTAAGCGGCTTAGCATCAAACCATATGTGTTCCGCTGGAGTGCTTGCTGGGCCGTGTCTCCTCCGCGACAGATGATGACGCCATGCTCGCTGTGGGCCGGCTGCGTGCAATAGCGGATGAACCAATTGTTGACGATGAGCCTTTCCACGGTCAGCGCAACGGCGAAGAACACGTAGCAAAGGATTTGCAGGGAAGTCCTTTCCGTGAAAACGACGAGGTTCAGCACACAGAAGGCCAAGGCTGTCTTCATGGCACAGGCCACCACCTCGTCCCTGCGGGCAGTGCGGCTAAAGGCGTTGTTGTGGATGAAGTAAGTCACAAAGAGAAGAATCGCGAACCCCCAGCCCATGAGGACAGTCATGGGCGACGAGGGATGCAGGCTCTGGGCTGGCTTTGCACCCTGTGCCAACGTGGCCGCGTACACACAGCCTGCCCAGATGAGCGTCTCCGCAAGAATCGTCAGACCGTTGCGAAGCCAGTGCCGCCGTGTTCGCCATTTATGTATGTTGATGCCTACTGTTTGCATTGCTGTCGGTGAGTAATGTGGTCAAAGTACACACACTCGCACGCAAATGTACAACTTTTTGGGCAAAAAGGAATGTTTTTTGCAGAGAAATGTCACGAAGGAATAAATTTTCAGGCATTTCCTTTTGTATTATTATAATAATATGTATCTTTGCACGCTGAATGACATTCTATGTATAAGAAGTAATATCAGAATCATACAAAACTTCAACAAATATGGCAGATTACGTTGCTAACGAAGAATTACAGAAGGAAGAAGAGTCCAGTGTCTTTAGCTTGGCTAACCTTTGGACTATAGTTGTGCTTAACTGGCAGTGGATTCTCTTGTCCACCTTTATCGCCTTGAGCCTTGCTTTCCTTTATTTGCGCTACACGAGCCCCGTCTATAACTCAGCCATGAAGGTGCTGATCAAGGACGAGGAAGGCCGCAACCGCTCGATGGGCGGACAGATGAACTTGGAGAGCATGGGTATCTTCTCCAACAGTAATGGTTTCGATAATGAGCTTGAAATCCTGAACAGTACCAACGTCAACAGTCGCGTGGTGAAATCGCTGAAGCTTTATGTCAGCTACGCCATTGAGGGACGCATCCGCAAGATGGAACAGTATCAGAACAATCCCATTATCGTCGACATGCCTCAGCACCAGCTTATCGTGCTGCAGACACCCATCATGCTCGAAATAGACAAGGCGGGCAAAGGCCTTAAGATAAAAGGTAAGGTGTATTTGCCGGACCAGAAGGAGCCCATCACCTTCGAGCGTGAGGTCAAGAAGCTGCCCGGAAGCATCAACACCCCGATGGGCGTCATCATCTTCCAGCAGAATCCCGGTACAAAGTGGAAGGACGAGACGCTCTACGCCACCATCATGCCCATCGACCTTGCTGCACGCTTGTACAGGTCGAAGCTCTCTGCTTCTGCCACCAGCAAGACGACCACCGTTGCCAACGTCTCTTTCACCGACACACAGGTGGGGCGTTCGCTCGACTACCTCAACGAGCTCATCAAGTGCTACAACGAAGATGCCAACGAGGACAAGAACGAGGTGGCCATGAAGACCGAGGAGTTCATCAAGGAACGTCTCGACTTCATCCGCGGCGAACTGGATGTCACCGAGGGCGAACTGGAGCAGTACAAGAAGAGCAACGAGCTGATCAACCTGACCAATGATGCCACCACGGCTCTGTCCAGCACGACGGAGTACCAGAAGAAGCAGGTGGAGTTCGAGACACAGCTCAACCTCATCAATGCATTGGTCAACTACATGAACAATCCGGGCAACGCCATGCAGGTCATCCCAGCCAACCTCGGTCTGGACAATGCCAACCTGAATTCCGTCATCAGCAAGTATAATGACTATGTGCTGCAGCGCAACCGTCTGCTCAAGTCTTCCAGCGAGGACAACCCCTNGCAGCGATGTGATGACGCAGAAGGCCAGTGCCGACAGTCAGTACCACATGTTCAGCAACCGCATCAGCAGCACGCCTACACAGGAACGTGCCCTGACCAACATGAGCCGCCAGCAGGAAATCAAGGCTAACCTCTACCTCATGCTTCTGCAAAAGCGCGAGGAGAACTACATCTCTCTGGCCAGTACCGCTGCCAAGGCCCGTATCATTGACTCGCCGCAGCGCATCGGCAAGGTCTCTCCCAAGAGCAGCATCATCTGGCTCATTGCCCTGATACTTGGCATGGCCTTCCCCGTTGGCATCGTGTTCCTCTCGGATTTGTTGCGCTTCCGTATTGGCGGACGCGAAGATCTCGAGAAGCTGACGAAGCTGAACGTGCTGGCCGACATTCCTTTGGCTGCCAAAGGTGTGGACGGCGAGAAAGCCCTTGTCGTGCGAGAGAACTCGAACAACTCGATGGAAGAGGCTTTCCGTGGCTTGCGTACCAACCTGCGCTTTATCCTGGAGTCCGGCGAGAAGGTCATCCTTTGCACCAGTTGTATCCCTGGTGAAGGCAAGACGTTCGTCTCCACCAACCTGGCCATGTCGCTGGCCCTGATGGGCAAGAAGGTCGTAGTGGTTGGTTTGGATATCCGTAAGCCCCGTCTGGTGAAGCTCTTCGGCCTGCCTTCCGACAAGAAGGGTATCACGACATTCCTTTCCGGCGACAGCAAGTCGTTCGACGTGCTGGACGATCAGATTGTTCATGGCGTAGTCAATAAGAACCTCGACGTGCTGCCGGCAGGTGTCATCCCGCCCAACCCGTCCGAGCTTCTGTCGCGCGAACAGCTCGAGTGTGCCATCAACCTGCTGAAGGAACACTACGACTATGTCATGCTCGACACGCCGCCTCTTGCTCTGGTGAGCGATACGCTTGCCATCGGTCGTGTAGCAAATATGGCCATCCTGGTATGTCGTGCCGACTACAGCCCGCGTTCCAACTTCGACATCATCAACTCGCTGAGCGCCGAAGGCAAGTTGCCTAAGATCAACCTGGTGCTCAATGGCGTGGATATGCGCAAGAAGAAGTATGGCTACTACTATGGCTATGGCAAGTATGGCAAGTACGGCCGCTATGCCCGCTACGGCAAGTACGGCAAGTATGGCTACGGCAGCTATGGCGTCTATGGCCACTACGGTGAACACACCAGCCGCGAGCACACAGAGAAGTAACAGCATCTGGGGTTCATAAGTCCTCTTGGCCCGACAAGACTAATTGGCCTCATAAGACTTATAGGGCTCTACCTATATGACTTATAGGTCTGTAAGACCAATAGGTCCCTAAGGTCTTATGGGCATCATAAAAGAATAAAACCGCCGCGTGGAGGGAAGACATCCCTTGCAACGCGGCGGTTTGTTTTGCTGTTGACTCAAGGTCAGCTTTGTCGATGAATAGAGGTCTTTTGCTGTTGACTTAAGGTCAGCTTTGTCGATGAATAGAGGCCTTTTGCTGTTGACTCAAGGTCAGCTTTGTCGATGAATAAGGGTCTTTTGCTGTTGACTCCAAGCCTTTTCCGCAGACATCTTACTGGGCGACGCTGATGTAGTAGCGCGGGCCGGCGAGGAAGTAACTCATGTAGGCTTCGGCACGGGTCACGGCTGTGGGAAGACTTTCTCCCGATGCCAGATGAGTGGCAATGGCGCTTGCCAGCGTGTCGCCTGTGCCGTTGCGGTCGTCGAGCACGAGCTTCTTCTTGGGGTGGGGTGTGAGTGTCCCTGTCGTGCGGTCGTAGAGGTAGTCCACCAGGTAGCGCCCTTCGTCGACGCTCTTCACCAGGACGCTGCATCCCCACTGGCTGAGCTTCCGCAGGTCCTCTTCCGGATTGTTGACCGGGTGTCCCAGCAGGAACTCTGCCTCGCGGATGTTGGGTGTGATGAGTGTGGCGAGGGGGAAGAGTTCGTCCTTGTATGCCTTGATTGCGGCGTCGCTCACCAGTTGTTCGCCTGCGAAGTTCACGATGACGGGGTCGATGAGTATGGGCTGTTTGTTGTAGCGTCGGAGCACACCGGCCACGGCGCAGATGATTTCCTCGGTGGGCAGCACGCCCGTCTTGATGCAGTCGGCCCCGACGGTGCTCAGGAAGGATTCCGCTTGCGAGACAATCAGCTCCACGGGCAAGTGATGGATGCCCTTGATGCGGTTCACGTCCTCGTCCACGATACATGTCAGTGCTGCGGCAGCCCAGCCTCCGCAGCGCGTGATGGCCTTGATGTCGGCTTGTACGCCTGCACTCCCCAGCGGTTCGCTGCCCGCAATGAGGAATACTTTGCCTGTTTTTGGTTTTTTCTCCATATTGGGGCACAAAGTTACGACGTTTAGGCCGAAGTATCAAAAAAAATGGCTAAATTTGCAGCCGCAATGCAAGTTTTGTACATGAAAGACACCAATTATAACATAAAATTCAACAAAGTAGACATGAAGAAAAGTTTAATAGTAATCCTTGCTGTTCTGTTGTGCAGCCTTTCCGTTGCCGCTCAGCCTTATGTCGGCGGCTTGCGCCATCGCCCGCATCACACTAACAGACTGCCCGGCATCAACGAGCGTCGCCTGGCCCGTCTGGAGAAGATGCGCAATGCCAACCTGCAGCTTCGCCATGTGTCAGGACCCCTCCGTGCCAAGACGCAGCCCGAGACGAAGCGCGGACTGGTCCTGCTCGTCCAGTTCTCCGACATGGATATGCAGTCCGGTGCCTCCACGCAGTGGAAGAGCCGCTTCAACCAGCAGGGCTATGCTCTCAACAGCCACGTCGGCTCCGTCCGCGACTATTTCCTTGAACAGAGCTACGGCTTGCTCGACATCGACTTCGACGTAGTGGGCCCCCTCACTCTTACCAAGAAGCACGATTACTACGGAACGGCTCCCAACTATCAGCTCGACGACCGTGCCCCCGAAATGGTCATCGAGGCCCTGAAGCTTGCCAATGCCGACGTCAACTATGCCGATTACGACTGGGACAACGATGGCGAGGTGGACCAGGTCTACGTCATCTATGCTGGTGTGACAGAGTATGGCAAGTCCGGCTACATTTGGCCCCATGAGTGGAACCTTTCCGCTGGTCAGTACTATGGCAGCGGCAGTGGCACTCAGCGCCTGGACGGCGTCAATATCGACACGTATGCCGTCTCCAACGAACTTGCATCCAGAGGTTTGCTCAACGGCATCGGCACAGCTTGCCACGAGTTCAGCCATTGCCTGGGCTACCCCGATTTCTACGACTCGGAGTACAATGGCGGCACAGCTGGCCAGAACTGGGACGTGATGGACGGCGGCTCCTACAACGGTCCGCGTCAGATAGGAGAGGTGCCGTCGCCCTATACAGCCTACGAGCGTTGGCTGGCCGGATGGATCGACCTCATTCCGCTGACGGAACCCACCAAGGTATCCGACATGCCTGCCATCAACGAGGAGGGCGTGGCATACATTATTAAAAATACAGGCAGCAGCAACGAGTACTACATCCTCGAGAACCGTCAGCAGAAGACCTTCGGCAGGTACAACTACGGTCACGGCCTCATGGTGTGGCACATCGACTACAATGCTTCGGCGTGGAACAATAATACCGTCAACACCACCAAGACGCATCAGCGCATGACCTTCCTCCCTGCCGACGGTAAGGTGGGCGAACTCCAGGAGGATAATGGACAATACTTCTACTATATCACGACGGACGATGAGGCCGGCGACCCCTATCCCGGCAAGAAGAAAGTGCAGAGCGTGGAGCAGCTCACTTGGTTCACCTCCGAGAAGGGCGGCACCAAGAAGCATCAGAACCTGATACACGACATCAGCGAAACGGCCGACGGCAAAATCACCTTTGTCTATGGCGACTATGTGGCCCTGGACACTCCCGAACTGGCCGAGCCCACCATTCTTTCCGCCGAGTCCTTCGATGCTAACTGGCAGCCGGTGGACGGCGCCACCAGCTACAATCTCCAGGTGGAGGAAGTGTCCGACGAGCCCAGCCCCCTCACCATCCTCGGCGAGGACTTCTCCGGCTTCAGCTCCATCAATGCTGACCAGACCATCGGCAGCAGCACCCTCGACACCTACATGCACGAGGACGGATGGAAGTCATCCTACGTCTACGGTACTGCCGGCGACTCCATCCGCATCTCTGCAGCAAAGGCCAGTGGCTACGTCATGACGCCCGAGTTGAACAACAAGGCAGGTGTGATGTATGTGAACTTCGAGGCAGCCGACTACGGAACCGACGGCAGCAGCGTGGCCGTCAGCGTGCTCAACGGCTCGCAGACCGTTGCCACCCAGACCGTCGAGCTCTCCGCCGCCCGCCAGAGCTACAGCCTCACCTTCGAGGAAGTGCCCACCGGAAGCCGCGTCAAGTTCTCGTCCATAGCCGTCAAGAAACGCTTCTACCTCTACAACGTCGACATTCAGGACATGAGCGGAGCAAACGGCAAGGTGACCACCTATACGGGTCTGACCGCCACCAGCCTTACCGTTCCGACCACCGACGCGCTGGTCTACTACTACCGCGTGCAGGCCGTCTCTGACGAGGGCACCTCCGAATGGAGCGAATGGATGGAGGTCACCATCCCCGATGCAATTGAGGATGTACGCGAGGACGGTGTCGCCACCTCCGATGCCATCTACGATCTCTCCGGCCGTCGCCTGCAGCGAGTACCCCGCACGGGCCTTTATCTCCGTGGCGGCAAAGTGTACCTTTCCCGCTGACGCACACCCCCAATTGTCCTGCCGCGGGGAACCAACTTCCCCGCCCCGCAGATAAAAACTTTTTCAGTGGTTTGGAAATATATTTCAGAGCCTTTAAAATATATTTCCAAACCACTGAAATATATTTCCAAGCCTTGGAAATAGTTTTGTTCCCTGCCGCGACAGATTTCACCTCCTGTTGCGGCATTTTTGTGTCCCAGCGGTTTCGAACTTCTATCAGCACAGTATCAGATATTTATCGGCTTGCAGTTGTCTCCCTCACCGCTGTGTTGGTGCTATTTTACTATTGTGCCGGTGCTATTATACTATTGTGTCCTCGCTATTTTACTATTATGTCCTTGCTTTTTTGCTATGGTGTTGGCGTTTTTTTACTATGGCGTTGATGCTTTTTCTTTATTAGGAATCACATACGCCCGCGAGTGCTTTGTCGGAGTGCAAAATGACCTTCGGCGAGGGGTGGTTCGTGCTCTTCCTTGCCGCACCTCGCTTTTCGCACGAAAAACCTGCGTTTTGTCCCCCAAATCGCAACAGACTTTGATAAAAATTAACCTTCTTTAGTTAAAAAACCTTAAAACAGGGTCTTTTGTCATAGGGAGTTGTCGCGATTCGTTAAAAAAAACGTAAATTTGCTCTGTTTAGTGCGTGTAAAAGCCCTAAAAGCGCATAAAAACGAAGAAAAACAACAAAAAAACTAAATAACACAATGCGTATGACAAACCGTTTAAGCAAATGGAGCAGACATTCCTCACGGGTGGTATGCCTGCTGGCAGCTTGCGGGCTGATGTATGCTTGTAAGGATGAGTTCATTCTGGACGATGAAAAGCCCAGCTGGCTCAGCTCAAGCATCTATCAAAGCCTGGAACAGAAGGGCAATTTCAGAACCTATCTGAAGTTGTTGGCCGACAAGGATGTGAATCCCGAGAACATGCGTCCATTGACAGACGTGCTCAACCGTACCGGTTCGAAGACCGTCTTCGTGGCAAACGACTCCGCTTGGGATGCATTCTTCGCTCACAATGCCACGCTGCCCGAAGGCAACCCCTGGCACAATGCCACAAGCTACGAGAACCTGAGTCAGTCACAGAAGAAGTTGCTGATTCACACAAGTATGCTCAACAACGCCATCGTCATGGAGAACCTGGCAAGCAGTGAGTCGAGCGGAACGAACTCTCCCACCAGAGGCGAGTACATGCGTCGCTACACCGACGTCCTCGTTACCGACTCCATCACCTATGTCCCCTCCGACGAACTGCCCTTCAGCTACTCCACGACCGACAAGGACTACTGGGAGCGCTTCCGTACCGAGAAGGGCGGACACGGCATCTACATGGCTACCGACTCCACAGTGCCCATGATGCTGCACTTCACAGCTGAGCACATGTCGAGGAACGTGGTCAAGGACGAGGACTTTGCCGTCTTCATGAATCACCCCCGCAACCCGAGCGACGTGCACATCTACGATGCACTCCTCATGGAGAAGGACGGTGTCTGCGAGAACGGCTATATCAACGTCACCGAGAAGCCCCTCTGCCCCATCACAAACATGGCCGAGGTCATCCGCACCAACGGTAAGACGAACATCTTCAGCCACATCCTCGATCGCTTCAGCGCACCATTCTATTGCGCACGCATCACGGATGCATACAAAATTCTCTATCCCAACTTCACCGACTCCATCTTTACTAAGAGGTACTTCTCTTATAATAACTATTCCACAAAGGGTGGATTCATAACAAAGCAGGATGCCAACGGCAAGCCCGAGCGTTTCGAGCCCGGACCTCTGGGAACCTATAGGACATACAATCCCTATAAGGACGAGAACACCTCCGATATCGCTCCCGGTCTGCTCTTCGACCCGGGATGGAACGGATATTACGACGAGGTGGACGTCCGCAAGGACATGGCCGCCATCTTCGTGCCCAGCGACAAGGAGATGTGGCACTACTTCCAGAATGCAGGCGAGGACCTCATCCGCACATACTATGCCAACGAAGGCACGAAGGACGAGATTCCCTACACCCGCGCCACTACCGTCGACGAGCTCTACCATCAGATTGATGCCATCCCCCTGGGTACCATCTACTCCCTCGTCAACAACTTCATGCAGCGCTCCTTCGTAGGCTCTGTTCCCAGCAAGTGGAGCAAGCTCACCGACGACGCCATGGAGCCCCTCTTCGAGAACGTCGACGAGGCGTTGGCAACAGTCGACACCTGTCTGGTGGCAAGCAACGGCGTCGTTTACGTCATGGACCGCACCTGTGTCCCTGCCGACTACCGCTCCGTTACCGCGCCCGCGTTCATTAGTAAGACAAACCTTATTATGAAGTCCGCCATCTACGACGACTACATGAACCTGAACTACTACGCCTACCTCAAGGCCATGCAGAGTAAGTTCACCTTCCTGTTGCCCTCCGACAGCGCACTCTTCTACTACTACGACCCCGCCAGCATGAAGAGCCGTACACCCCGTGCCATCGAATTCTACTTCGTGGGCGGCTCGTTCCCCGTCAAGCTGAGGTTCAGAAACTACTACTGCCCCTACAACTGCAACGGAACGGACGATCCCAGGCTCGGAACCATCGGCAACGTAGTGCCCGGTACAAGCCTTTATAGCAACAACGAGGTCACCAACCGTCTGAAGGACATCCTCGAGAGCCACACCATCGTGCACGACGGCACCAACCCCATGACGTTCGAGGACCAGGACTACTACAAGATAGACCGCTCCACACCGCTCGACGAGTACTACCTCTCGAAGAACGGCAACGCCGTGAAGGTAGTGCGTAACGACGAAGGCGTAGTCACCGCAGTCAAGGGCGGCTTCCAGCTCGAGAACGAACGCCTCGGCATCGTCAGCGACGAACCCGGCGTCACCTCTTGTAAGCTCACTAAGATCCGCGACGTGGACAATGGTCACACCTACGTCCTCAACGCTCCCCTCGTGCCCACCTACCGCAGCGTCTACAGCATCTTCACCAACGACTTGGACCAGTACACAGCAGGTAAGGCAGGCTTCGGCGGCGAAACGCCCTACAGCTCCTTCTACGACCTCTGTACTGCCGACGCATACGAAACCGAGATTATCGGTTGCGGACTCGTTGACGGAAGTCTCACCAAGACACAGCGCGAATCAGCACTCAAGAAGTTCAAGATCTTCATTGGCGACAACGGTCTGGACTACAACGTACAGTTCTTCAATAACTACCGCTACACAGTCTTCGTTCCCACCAACGACGCCGTGGCCGACGCCGTCGCTCACGGACTGCCCACATGGGAAGACATCTACGAGGACTACCACAGCCACTGCAAGCCCTACATCGACGACGAGACAGGACTGCCCAAGGTGGATGGCGACGGCGAGATTGAATACACCGACTCCCTCGCTACCCTCGAGGACAGCATCCGCATCTCGGCCAAGATAACCTACCTCACCAACTTCGTTCGTTATCACTTCGCCGATAACTCCGTCTTCGCCGACAAGACTGTCCTGCCTGCCGAAGAGATGGTAACGTCCAGCTACGACAAGGAGTCTGAGCTCTTCTGCAAGCTGCACGTCGACCGCATCCCCTCTGGCGACGGCACCAAGCTCCGCGTCTGCGACGATGTAACATGGAAGAAGAACGGCAGAAGCATGTCAGGCACCAAGGAACCCTTCGAAACCCTCGACCAGGTGAACGGAGTGGATGTCCGTAACATCCTGGCGCGCGACGTATCCTGCAGCGCTTCTCCTGTCAACGTGGCCATGAAGGGTATCCAGATTAACTCTTCCAGCGCTGCCGTTATCCACAGCATCCCCGGCTATCTCAACCACACCGAGGTCATCGACGGCGACCATACCAAGACATGGGAGTCCATGCAGAGTGCTATACAATATTTAAAGAGATACGCTATCCGCTAAAACTACATCACTATGAATAAAATAACTAAGCTTTTCCTGCTTTGGGTAGTCGCTCTCATGGCGTTGCCCGCAAGCGCACAGCAACGGCGTATTTCTGGTACCGTTTCTGATGAAATTGATGTCATTATTGGTGCCAACGTCAAGGAGATAGATAAGAACAACCGTATTGTCAGCCAGGCTGTCACGGATATGAATGGTAACTTCACCATGAATATCAAGGACCCGAAGAACACCCTGGAGATTACCTACATCGGCTACAAGAAGTTCGCTCAGCCCATCGGTAGCAAGAACATCTTCAAGGTGACACTTCAGGACAATACGAAGACCATTAAGGAGGTCACCGTACAGGGCAAGAAGAACGCGCCCACCACTGGCCTTGAGATTCCTGCCCGCGAGTTCGCCGGAGCCGTACAGAAGTTCCAGATGGACGACCTGGAGGGTCTCTCCTTCGAGTCCGTCGACCAGGCCCTGCAGGGTCAGATCGCAGGTCTCGACATCGTGCCCAACTCCGGTAACCTCGGCTCAGGTACCACCATGCGTCTGCGTGGTACAACCACCATCAACGGTAACGCACAGCCTCTGATTGTCCTCAACGACCACATCTTCGAACTTCCCGAGGATGCACAGGACATCAACTTCGAGACCATGGACAACGAGGAACAGTTCTCCTCTCTGCTTCAGGTCAACCCCGAGGACATCGAGAGCATTACCGTGCTGAAGGATGCCGCTACAACGGCCAAGTGGGGTTCCAAGGGCTCCAACGGTGTCATCGAGATTAAGACACGCCGTGGCTCACGCGGTAAGACACGCGTCAACTTCACCTACAAGTTCAGCGGCACATGGCAGCCCAGTGGCTACGAGATGCTCGACGGTGACGGTTACACCATGATGCTTAAGGAAGCATACTACAACCCCAACCACATCAACACATCTCTGCCCGAGCTCGACTACATCCAGGATCAACGTTATATATATAACCATTATAACCACAACACAGACTGGGTGAAGAAAGTACAGCAGTTCGGACAAGAGCATAAGTTCACCGTTGCACTCACCGGTGGTGGCGAAAAGGCTACCTTCCGCATCAGCGCCAACTACGACAAGAGCACAGGTTCCATCATCGGACAGAAGCTCGACCGCTTCACTACTTCTACGGCACTCGACTACTGGGTCAGCGACCGCATCAAGTTCTCGAGCAACATCAACCTGGCCTTCACCACCAACCATAAGAACTATGGTAACGACATCCTGGACCGTGCACGCAACGCCATGCCTAACATGAGCGTCTACGAGTACGATGCAGAAGGCAACCTCACAGGCAACTACTTCAACATGCTGCCTCTGGCTGCTGTCTACAGCACCGCCAACACCGGACGCCGATCCAACGACGGTACCATGACGTCCTACGACCTCAACGACATGTTCACGAACGGTAACCCCGTCGCACGTGCCGAACTGGCTTGGTGGAACCAGAAGCAGTACAACCTCACCCCGCAGTTCAGCATCGAGTACAAGCTCCTCGGTAAGGACGACGACCACCACAAGCTGAACTACGTCGGCGACGTACAGCTCAACATCTACAACACCAGCAACGACCAGTACTGTCCCAGCGAGCTCCGCACAATGCCGTGGGTATGGGGCGGCGACAATGCCGCCAAGCTCACATCCAACGAGCGTAACTATGTCAGCAACGACGAGTACAAGTCTCTCGAGTTCACCACCCGTCACGACTTGCAGTACTACTCCGCATTCCCGAACCGCGACCACAGCCTCGGCGGCTTGGCACGCTTCGAGTTGGCATCCGGTAGCAGCAGCTCACAGTTCCTCGGCCTTTGGAACGTGCCCAACGGCATCACCGATCCCACAGTCGTGGCTCTGACTCGCGACGCAACCTCCAGCAACGGCGAATGGCGCAGCCTCAGCTTCTTGGCCCAGGCTCACTACTCCTACAAGAGTACTTCGGACGCGGACACAAGTTCGGAACATTCCCCTCTGTCGGTGCCCGTTGGAACATCATCGACGAAGGATTCATGCAGTGGAGCAAGGATTGGCTGAGCATGCTCGCCGTCCGTGGCTCATGGGGTATCACAGGTCTGAGCGCCGGCAGCGGTAGCAACCAGTACAATAAGTACGCTACCAACGGCTACTACAACGGCCACCAGGTAATCCGTCCCGAGAACCTCTCGCTCAGCGAGCTGCGTTGGGAGAAGACCAGAAAGATGAACCTCGGTTTCAATGCCGGCTTCTTCAACGACCTCGTTACCTTCGAAGTCGAAGTCTACGACCACCGCACCACCGACCTGCTGATGGATAACCTCCGCATCGCCAGCGCCAACGGCTTCGCAAGTCTGGCCAAGGTCAACGCAGGTGTCCTCCGCAACAAGGGTTGGGAGCTCAACTTCTCTACATCTCGCATCTGCAAGGTAGGCAAGTTCGCCATGAAGCTCCGTGCAAACATCGCACAGAACTTCAACGAGGTAGAGGAGATGAATCCCCTCATCCTCGAGAGCCTGAACGGTTCCGAGACTTATCAGCCCGGCAACCTCGCTTACAACCAGCGCGTACAGATCGGCAATGCCCTCGGCTCCATCTACGGCCTCCACTATCTGGGCGTCTACAAGTACGACTACGACCACAACGGCATCACCAACCAGTCTGTTGCCAGCTATGGCTACGCCGAAGAGGGTAACAGCGGCTATGCTGGCGCCAACGGCCAAATCAACTACAACGAGCCCATCAACACCGCCGCTGCCGACGCACGTCGTCAGGGACGTCAGCTCGAGCAGCTCGGTGCCAACGAGGTGCCTCTTTGCCCCATCGCCTATGACGCCGACGGTCGCATGCTGACCGATGCCAAGGGTATACCTCTGCCCCTCTACTATTGCTACAACGAAGGCTACCGCTATCAGTTCCAGGGTGGTGATGCCATCTACGAGGATATCAACCACGACGGCCAGATTGACCGCTACGATATGGTCTACCTCGGCAACTCCAACCCCAAGTGCAATGGTGGTTTCGGCCTCAATATCTTCTATGGCAGGTTCTCACTCAATGCAGGCTTCAACTTCCGTATGGGCAACCAGATTGTCAATATGGCTCGTATGAACCTCGAGAGCATGCTCAACAACAAGAACCAGAGCTTTGCCACTACATGGCGCTGGCGTAAGAACGGCGACGAGACCGTCATCCCGCGTGCACTGAGCAACGTCAACGGCTACAGAAGCTACAACTCGCTGCCCAGCGACCGCTACGTCGAGGATGGTGACTACCTCCGCCTCCAGTACATTCAGCTGAGCTACGACTTCGACACCAAGAAGCCGTTCCTGAAGAAGATGGGCATCAACCAGCTCAAGCTGTTTGCTTCTCTCAACAACCTCTGGTGCTGGACCAAGTATACGGGTGTCGACCCCGACGTCTCTCCGCAAGGATTCGCCGTATGTAGGGACAACAACCGTACGCCCCGCTCCAAGTCATTCACGTGTAGTTTAACCCTTGGATTCTAAAATTGCGACAATATGAAACACATTATTAATATATATAAAGTAGCCTGCTTCACGGGACTTTTGGCCATCGGCACCACATCCTGCACGGATTGGCTGACCATCTATCCCCAGGACCGTGTCGTAGAAGAGAATTTCTGGGAAGACAAGAACGACCTGGAGGGTGTCCGCTACGGCGCATACAGACAAATGGCAAGCACCGTTTCCAAGTTCGTTGTGTGGGGCGACCTCCGTTCCGACAGCTACGAGCTGAACAGCGTCGACCACAGCGACCAGAAGCAGCGCGACATGTACAACGAAATCATGACCGGTATGCCCGACTCCAGTATGGATGTCTTCGACTGGGGAAGTGTCTATACCACCATCAACTATTGTAATAAGGTATTGCAGCATGGTGCTGAAGTCCTCGAGAAGGACAAGCAGTTCACCACTGGCGAATGGTATCAGATGAAGGCCGAGATGACGGCACTCCGTGCCCTGAACTACTTCTATCTGCTCCGCGCATTCAAGGACATTCCTTATACCACAAAGGTTGTCAACACCGACTCTGAGGTTGATACCTTCCGTCTCACCAACCAGCTTGCGGTGCTCGACTCGATTATCCGCGACTGCGAAAGCGTGAAGGGTCAGGCTCGCAACCGCTTCTCTTCCAAGACCGACACAAAGGGCATGATTACCAACAGTGCCATCTATGCAATGCTGGCCGACATGTATCTGTGGCGTGCTTCCCTCCATCAGGGACGTCACGACAAGAATACACTGGACTCCGGATTCATTGGCGGCGAGTGGAGAAAGTACTCATACCTCGAAGACTATCAGATGGCTGTCGACTATGCTGACCTTTGCCTTCAGGCACTGGCTAAGCAGAACGAGGAAGAAAGGAACAGTGCCGGACTTAACTTCTCTGCTGACGAGACAATCAACTATGGTCTCGGTGTCAACTACAACATGATTAAGAACAACTTCGAAGGCGCTTCGCAGTCTGTTGTACCACGTCTGGAGGCTCTCACCTCAATCTTCAAGACCGGCAACAGCCGCGAGAGCATCCTCGAATTGCAGTATCGCGTATCGGATGGTTTGGAGAATGGTATTGTCAACAGTCTCTATGGCTATGGCAACGGCACGCACCTCCAGGTTTGTAAGGCTGCTTTCGACCCCCTCTACGTTGGCGGCATCAGCGGAACAGATGTTGACTGTGGCGGCATGTGGGACTCTCGTCTCTGGATTTGCTGCCAGAACAAACTGACTACCGGTACCACTCAGAACACCAATGCTCAGGCACAGGCAGGATACTATTGCATGAAGTATCAGATTGGAGCCTCTCCCTTCCTGACAATGGACGGTACGTCGACCAACCGCGAACTCAAGAGTCTCAGATACTCGTCTTCTTCTTACAACAACTGGATTATCTACCGTATGACGGACGTGATGCTCATCAAGGCAGAAGCTCTGGCTTGCCTGGGCAACTCGAACGCCAACCAGGTAAAGGCTATCTGCAACGCTATTCATCGTCGTGCATACTGCAACTTCAAGGACGGCAGCAAGCTGCCCAACGAAGATGCCACCAAGGGAACCATCGGTAACATCCGTGCCACCGAGGACAAGGGTAACAACACGACCGGTACAGTCGACAATGTCAAGCTGGTGCTCAACGAACGCCAGATTGAGCTGCTCGGCGAGGGCAAGCGTTGGTTCGACCTCGTCCGCTATGCCGAACGTAACTCCTATGCAAAGAACGACCCTGCTGATCCGCGCGAGGAAGGTTACACCAACGGACAGAGCGGCGTAGCTAAGATGGTCGACGAGTTCCTCAAGAATGCGTACAGCAACTATGCTACCACCTTGAAGAACCGTTTCAAGAACCGTTACGGACTCTACTGCCCCATCTATTACATGGAGGTGAAGGCCAGCAATGGTGCCATCGAGCAGAACCCCGTATGGAACAAGTCCAAGTACGAACAGTAAGAGAGATAGAATAAGGTACCAGTTATTAAACGACATATAAGTATGGCTAATAACAGATTTAACAAATATATCGGTGCAATTGCCTTAGGTGCAGCCCTGACGGCTGTCACCGGCTGTACCGACACGTGGGACGACCATTACGATAGTGATGTGTCCGTCTCGGGAACATCAAAGACGTTGTGGAACTACATTGAGGACAACTGGGACAGGTACAGCCGCTTCGGTACTATTGCCAAGAACGCCAAGTACTATAAGGACAACACGCATCCTGTTCCCACATACACCTATGCAGACGTCCTCAACGGCGGACAGGTGAATACCCTCTGGATTCCCGACAACAATGTCCTTTCCGAGGCAGAATACCAGAAGTGGCTTGCTATGTGCCAGAGTGATAGGGTAGAGGACGGCTACAACGTACAGCAGCAGTTCATCGGCAATCATATCGCACTGTTCCGCCACAACATCACCGTTGCGGCTACCGATACGGTGAAGATGATTAACGGCAAGAACCTGATCTTCGAACGTGCCAACGGAACGGGAAGCCTCCAAGGTGTTGAACTCGGCGAAAAGGACGAGAACAACATCGCTTTGCTCAACGGTGTCATCCACAATCTGAAGGGCATCGCTCCGTTCCGCTACAACTTCTACGAGCAGCTCAAGTTCACCGAGCCCAGAACGAAGTTCGGCGACTATGTGGTAGGCAAGGATACGACCTACTTCTCCACGGACCGCAGTATCGAAGGTCTGCCCGACGAGAACGGTAACCCCACCTACGTGGATAGCGTCTACTTCACCTCCAACCGACTCTTCGACAGTCGCACCTACCTGCCAGAGGAAGGTCGCGAGAAGTGGCAGATGGCAGAGAAGTGCTTCAACGCCCGCATCAACGCCGAGGACTCTGTCTTCCTCATGCTCATGCCTACCGACCAGGCTTGGGATGCAATGTTCAACAAGTTGCAGTCTGCCTATAAGTATGCCCCATCCTATGAGGACAAAGCTAAGGGTGACTTGGGCAACAAGACTACCGTCAAGGGTCTCGACCCCGACTCTCTGCAGAAGATGAGCATCGGCATGGACATCATTTCTCCCCTTGTTTACAACATCCACAAGCAGCCCAAGAAGAGCGACAATACGATGTGGAAGGTTGAGGACTTTATCCAGACCAAGGGCGAAGGTGTTGAATACCTGCTCAACACGTACGGTGATACCCTGCGCAACGTGGGCGACTGGAAGACCACCAACCTCTTCAACGCTGACCCTGTGCAGATGAGTAACGGCTATGCCTATATGGTCAACTCCCTGGAGTTCCCCGACGAGTATCTTCTGCCCGACGTGGAAGTGGAGATCGAGAATGGCGGCATCTTCTACAACACAGAAGGTTCCGGCACTCAGTTTAAGGTTGGCTCCGGTGCCAAGAGGTACACATTCTCCAATTCAAACTGGAAGGATATCTCGAGCCTCTACGGCACAGTCAGCAACAACAACTTCTATCATCTCCCCGGCAAGGATGCAAACTCCGCTCCCAAACTGGAGATTAAGCTTCTGGGCAACAGTCCTACTGCATACGTGCCCAACGCTCAGGTCATGAGCGGCAAGTATGACATCCAGGTTGTCCTCGTTCCCCGTTGGTACATGGACATCTCCAGCTTCGGAATGAGCAGCAGCTTCTATTTGAAGGATACAATCCCTGTTATCCGTATCGATGAAAACGGTATGACATATGAGGATACCTTGTATGTGCCTCGTGTTGGTGAAATCGACACGACTTATGTGAAGGAACTTGCATCGAGGAACAAGTACAAGTTCAATGTCTCGATTACATACAACAAGGATGGTTCCGAGAAGACAAGGGAAAGTCTGGCAAAGAACGTTGTCTCCGAAGGTCTGAAGGTTGATACAATCACTGTTAAGGAGGACTTCGAGTTCCCCACTTCATACAAGAACATGCGATTCTCTTACCCGGTTCTTTACATTGAAGGCGCAGCCACCAAGTCTGACGTTGTGCCCAAGGTAACAGCTGACAATCCGAATCCACCTCATTTTGTGTATGACCTTGTGATTGACAAGATTATCCTGAAGAGAAAGAATTAGCTTGTCCCACAGTAATACGATAGCAGAATTATGAAAAAGACATTCAACAATACATTCCTGCATAAGACTTTGGGTATAAGTCTATGCTTTACGGCTCTTTCTTGCCTTTGCGTGACGAACGTCTATGCACAGGAGGAAGACGTCGAAGAAGAGGAGGCGGTTGTCATCAAGAAGACTGCCAAACCGGAGAAGACGTACGAGATGAAGGAGGTTCGCGGCATGGTTATCGACGATGCTACAGGCGAGCCC
>CADCCR010000073.1 GCA_902799985.1 uncultured Bacteroidales bacterium
ACCAGTACATCATGTTCGGCGATGCCATCAACGACAATGCCCGTGCCAACGAAGCCATACAGAAGAAGCAGGACATAGCTGCCGGCCGAGTGGCAAAGAACGATGCCCTGACAAGGCTGCTTCGCGAATTACCAAACGAGTTTACGAGAGAAGACCTGAGAAAGGTCATGGCTGAGAAAGGTTTGGGAGAAAGGACAATCTACACCTATACCATTCGAATGGTGGCTCGTGAACTGGTAATGGACTGTGGCGACCATTACAAGAAGATAAATATCGACTCTTAGTGCTGATTTTCCGTTTCTGTTTTTAGTTTTGTTTGTTGGACGATAGCTTCTCTGCGAAGAGCGGCTATCGTTTTTTATGCAACAAAAGCAAGGCTGCGATTAAGCGAGAGCAGAGTCAAACTTGTTTGTTCCGCCCTGCGCCTGAGCACCTACGGAGCGCAAGAACTTTGCCGAGCAAAAGCAGTCTCGACCGCAGGTCAACAAATGCAACAAAAGCAACAAAAGCAACATCGTTAGCAGTGAGAGAAACGACAAGTCTTGCTTGATTGTTTCCGAGTCGCGACACGAGGTCAAAGAAATTAACTACCCCATTTCGACACAGATTCTTTCCTGTTCTGAATCCTTTCATTTGTAAACTATGCGCAAAAAAGACTAAATAATTCATAATTCGTAGTCCATAATTCACAAATTCTTCGTAAATTTGCTCAACGATATTAACAATTAAACTATAAAAGAACTATGGCAACAACAATCAAAGACCTCGAACCGCAGATTATTTGGAAGAACTTTTATCTCTTGACACAGGTGCCTCGCCCGAGCGGACACCTCGAGAAGGTGCAGCAGTTCCTGCTCGACTGGGCAAAGGAACATGGCATAGAAGCCTTCAAGGATGGTGCCGAGAACATCGTGATGCGCAAGCCTGCCACGCCGGGCAAGGAAGGCAGTCCTTGTGCTGTGCTGCAGGCCCACATGGATATGGTGCCGCAGAAGGTGGACGAGAGCAACCATAATTTCGAGACCGACCCCATCGAGACGTACATCGACGGCGACTGGGTGAAGGCGAAGGGCACGACGCTGGGCAGCGACGACGGTATGGGTGTGGCAGCCATCATGGCGGTCATGGAGAGCACGGACATCAAGCATGGCCCGCTGGAGGCCCTCATCACGGCCGACGAGGAGACCTGCATGTACGGCGTGAACCATCTTTCGGCCGACACGCTGAAGGGCGACATCCTCTTGAATATCGACAACGAGACGATGGGCGAGTTCGTGATTGGCTCGGCAGGCGGTGTGAACATCAATGCCACGTTGCAGTACAAGCCTGTTGCCCTCGAAGAAGGTGACATGACGGTGAAGGTGACGCTGAAGGGTCTGCGGGGCGGTCACAGCGGATTGGAAATCAACGAAGGTCGCGGCAACGCCAACAAGCTGATGGCACGTTTCGTGCGCCAAGCCATTGCCGACGACGAGGCGCGTCTGTGCTCCTGGCAGGGCGGCAACATGCGCAATGCCATTCCTCGCACAGCAACCGTCGTGCTTACTGTTCCGATGGAGAACCTCGACGACTTGAAAGAGCTGGCCCAGTACTGTCAGGACATCTTCAACGACGAGTTCCGCGGTGTGGAGGAAGACATTACGATGACCGTTGAGCTTGCAGCCATGCCTGCCGGCCAGGTGCCCCTCGAGATACAGGACAACCTTGTGGATGCTCTCATGGCTTGTCACGATGGCGTGCTGAGGAACATTCCGAGCATCCCCTCGGTCGTAGAGACAAGCTCGAATCTGGGCATCGTGAACATCAATGCAGAAGAGGCAAGCATCCTTATCCTGGCTCGCTCGAGCAGTGAGACGATGATGGAGTACATCCAGGAGATGCAGGAGAGTTGCTTCTCGATGGCCGGCATGAAGGTGGAGTACGGCGGACAGTATGGTGCTTGGCAACCGAACTTCGACAGTCCCATCACGGCCAAGATGGTGGAGGTGTACCGTCAACTCTTCGGCGAAGAGGCTAAGGTGCAGGTCTGCCACGCAGGACTGGAGTGCAGCATCATCGGCGGTGTCTATCCGAAGATGGACCTCGTCAGCTTCGGTCCCACGCTCCGCAGTCCCCACACCCCCGACGAGCGTTGCTCCATCTCTTCGGTAGCGAAGTTCTGGCCGTTCCTCAAAGCGCTACTGGAAGCAATTTAAATAATTCAAAATTAATAAATTCAAAATTCAAAATTGGATGAAGAAGCTCGCCTTCGGCGAAGTGGAAAGTGAATAGTGAAAAGTGAAAAATCAAAGTTACATGCTTCGCAAGTGAAAAGTGAATAGTGAAAAGTGAAAAATCAAAGTCACACAGAAAGCACGGAACAGAGGTCGACGGCCGTAGGGAAAGTCAAAACACAGAAATTTTATTTTTAAAGTCCCGCAGAAATAAAAGAAATCACAGAAAATAGATTTCATTATGAAATCTCAATCCGTTAAATTCGTTTTAATTCGTTGTTGAAAAATCTGTTCAATCAGCTTAATCTGTGGTTCTTGTCGCCTGCGGCAAAGTGAAGAGTGAAGAGTTAAGAGTGAAGAGTGAAGAATCAAAGTTACTTTAATTCGTGCAATTCGTTTTAATTCGTTGTTAAAGAATAATCCGTTAAATCCGCTTAATCTGTGGTTCTTGTCGCCTGCGGCGTTCCGCCTGCGGCAAAGTGAAGAATGAAGAGTGAAGAGTGAAGAATCAAAGTAACTTTAATTCGTGCAATTCGTTTTAATTCGTTGTAGAAAATCAATCTGTTAAATCCGTTTTAATCCGTTGTTAAAGAATAATCCGTTAAATCCGCTTAATCTGTGGTTCTTGTTGCCTGCGGCAAAGTGAAGAGTTAAGAGTGAAGAATGAAGAGTGAAGAATCAAAGTTACTTTAATTCGTTGTAGAAAATCAATCTGTTAAATTCGTTTTAATTCGTTGTTAAAGAATAATTCTGTTTAATCAGCTCAATCTGTGGTGATAAATCATCAGTCGATAGTCCATATAACAACGGATTACACGGATTTCACGGGTTATCTTGTCAGCTGATTCTCAGCGTTGCAAGATCCGTGAAATCCGTGTAATCCGTTGTCGTTAATACGCTCTTCTGTCGTATTTTATGAAAAGCTAGTTTGTCGTGGTGGGAGTGTCCAGTTTGATGTCCTCTGACTTTTCGGCATACTCTTCGATGAAGAACTCGCGCCAGAGGGCATTGTCCTTGTACGATTTGATGTTCGCAGGAACATAGACCGTGCACCAAGTGCGGTCCACCTTCGAGAAGGCGTTGGGTTCGCATTCAGGCGCCGTCTTTGGCAGACAGTAGATGGAGATGAGCGAGGTGCAGCGCGAGAAGGCTTCTTCTCCGATGTTTGTCACGCTGGAGGGGATAACGATGGCTTTCAGCGATTTGCAACCGAAGAAGGTCTCGTTCTCCACCACCAGAATCCCCTTGGGGAGCACCATTTGAGTGAGGGATGAACAGCCTTCGAAGGCTCCCATGCCAATCTCCTGAACGCTGGCAGGCATGTTGACGCTTGTCATGGAGCTGCAGTTGAAGAAAGCAAAGCTTTTGATGGCTGTGATGGTGTTGGGAATGGTGACGGAAGTGATGGATGCACAGTCGCGGAAGGCATAGTCGCCAATGGACACCACGTTGAATGTCTTACCGTTGTAAGTCACTGTGGCAGGTATGGTTATTGTGCCGGTGTAGGCTGCGTGGTTCTGGTCGGAGAACACCTTGTTTGTCACCTCGAGCTCGGTGGCCGAGATGCGGCTGTAGTAGATGCCGTCCACCTCGCAGTCGTAGGCAACGGCACAGGGTGTGACAGCAAACAGCGCTGCCACCGTGACGATGAATGTAATGAGAGTCCTTTTCATTTATCGAATGATGTTTTTATAGATTCTAATCCAAATTCGCGGCAAAGATAGTGAATAATTTTCTTTCGTTGCACATTTTGCCTTAAAAAAATTAAAACAATGCAGAAAAACAACAATACCCTCATGCTTTTAGCCCCAACCGTTCCTTCCGTTTCCTCCCTAATGGGTATTTCTCCAGGTAAAAGAGTGAATCGAAGTAATGTGTTTATTTTAAACCACAGATTTAGTAATTTTTTTAGTTTTGTATGTTTATAATCGAACACAAAGACAGGAAGGCACGAAGGGCTACGTCAGAATTGAAGACACAAAGCTTGTATTCCAAGACTTTTTGTCTTTTTTTCGGCGGATTATTACTTTGTGACTTTGTGTCTTTGTGTTAGGTTAACCCCTGACAGGCTGTAAGTTGCCTACATACGAAACTCAATAAATAAGGATGTCTATATCAGTTCCGCGGCGTAACTCTTCATGTCTTCGTGTCTTCGTGCTTGAACAATTGTCAAGGAAACTCTAAATTTCACGCCTTCGGTCAGAACCGCATTTTTGGGGGACTTTAACATGAGCCTTCCGAATTTCGGGCGTTTTTCAGAGATTGGCCTAACCTTTTTCGGAACTCGTAAAACTTCTCATCGCAAAAAATCACAAAACTACCTACATACCTACATTACCCGCTTTTACATATTGATATAAAGCAAGATACACAATGTAGGTTGCCTACATAAATTTGAAGCTACCTACATAAATTGGGCCTTTTTCGGGGTAAAATAGTGCATCCTAAGTACTAAGTCATTAAATACCAAATAGAACCGTTTAACATTCCCTTAGCGAAACTTTTTGTTTCCCTTGCGAAACAAATTGTTTCTTGCGTGAAACAACTCGTTTTGACGTGTCGTGTGATGTTGAACCACATCGAGTGGGGTTGTTTGAGCCCTGAAATTAGTGGAGATATTGAACAAAAAGCGAGAAATGGCGGAATGCTTTTTTTTATGTAGGCAACCTACATTGTCTAAGCCTCAGAGCATCAATATGTAAACCCCATTAATGTAGGTATGTAGGTTGTTTTCGAAAATTTTTCTCGTCGACAATTTACGTCGAACATGAATGTAGCGATATTTCACAACTCGCTGAATGCAGTCGAACACAAAGACACAAAGACACAAAGACACGAAGTAATTCCCCATGGTGTAAAGACACAAAAGACCCCCTCTAACTCCCCCTCTAGGGGGAGAAAAGCCCTTCCCCATAGAGGGGGAAGGGTTGGGAAGAGGGTCTGTTCAGCGGCATAGCTCTTCGTGTCTTTGTGTTTGATTGTCCTTTGGCTTTTTATCAAACTCACATTAATTTATTTGTAATTTTGTTGCGTATTTCGCAAAAGAATTGTAACTTTGCAACGGAAACAGTATTGTTAACTATCAAGTTGTAAACTAAACTTGCTGTGAATCTGTGAATAAGACAGTCACCATAGTGAGCTTTCAAAAAAAGAGATAATGAGCTTCTTTCGTTCAAGACATATCGTTGTCCTTCTTCCCCTTCTTGCAGTTCTGGCTGTAAGTTGCAAGTGGACAGATAAGGAAATGAAATCGCTGGACAACAGCTCCAGGCCTCGGTCCGTGAACAAACGCTATACTAAGCAGGCTGCCATGAACATCTATGCCTACCAGCCAGTGAGGGCGTTGCAGATCATCGATTCGGCGGTCATGGTTGGCAACATGAGCGAGTTTGGTGCTGAAATGTACAGAGCCCGTATCTATAGCTTCAGCCTGATGAACGGTCAGGTCGACTCGTTGCTCGGCGGACCGCAAGGCATCCGGTTCGACTCGGCGCGGGCCATCTGCGAACGCTTGCTCTGCCATGATTCCGTCAAGGCCAATTTGCTCAATCAGTTCGATGTGCTCGAGATGCTGACCCACACCGCCCGCATGCAGAGCGACACAATGATGTGGATACAGCGTTCGCAAGAATTCATCGACATCTGTCATGAGCTGGGTGAGGAGCAGGAGACGCATGCCCTTCGCGCCGAGGCCGAGATGGGAGCCGCGCTGCATTACCTGGGGAGGCATGAGGAAGGCATGGCGAAGCTCGACAGCGTGATAAACCTTCTCGATGCTTCTTTCCAAAGGGAGGAGAATCGCGGAACCTTCGACGAGCTCGATGCCCTCATCATCGCCATGAAGCGGAAGATAGGGGTGCTCGGTTCGCACGACCTGTATGCCGAGACGCTGCCCCTGGCCCGACGCATCATAGAGCGGCTCGACGACTACGAGCAGCACCCCGATGCCTACCACGACGGCTCCTACCGCGAGCCAACGACCGACCAGAAGCGTGCCGACTACATCCAGTTCTATCGCAGCCAGGCACAGAACTACATCACAGCGGCCTATGCTTCCTTGGGCGAACACGGCAACATGCTCGAAGCCTTCGAGAAGATAGAGCGCGGCGTACACGATGCCACAGCCCGCGAGCACTTAGCCCGCTACAACGCCCTGCAGCAGCAGATGGCGGCCGAGCGCCTTAAGGGCAAAGCCCATCGAGCCCGACTGACAGCCGTCGGCATCGGCATCATTGCCCTGTCGCTACTCATCATCGCCATTGTCGTCATCATCAAGAACAGAGCTATCAGCCGGAAGAACCGTCTGCTGGCTCAGAAGATAGCCGATGTCGCCAAATATAAAAAGATGTATTATGAGGACAGGCGGTCGCAGGAGCCACCAGCCGAACCCGATTTGGAAACAGCCACCGACGAGCAGCTCTTCCAGTACATCCACGACATTATTGTGCGCGAGCGACTCTTCCTCGACCCCAAGTTCGAGCGTCAGACCATCATGGACCGTTTCCAGTTGACAAAAGACCGCGTCGGCGCCATCTTCTCCAAGGGCAGCCACTATACAAAACTGACCACCTACATCATGCATCTGCGTCTGGAATATGCTGCCAAACAATTGCTCGAACAGCCCGATAAAAACATTGTACAAATTGCCTCCGAAAGTGGTTTCGGCAGCGGCACATATTTCAGCAATTGCTTCCGTCAGCACTTCAGCATGACTCCGACCTACTATCGCCGGTATGCTTTGGCGTAGAAGAAAAACAGCATTTCATCGCAGCAAAGGCTTTCAATTTTGTCCGAAAGAGTATCAATATTGTCTTTCCTGTTGTAATCTTGTCAATAATTCGATGAAATCTTGTCTGTGCTATTGCAGCGCATTCATTTTCGTCGTACCTTTGCAACGCAAAATAATGCGATGACGCAGGCTTCCGGCCCACAAAAACGGACCTCATGCCACAAGCTCAATCGCATCTTTGCATCACGGAAAAGATTTTAACACGAAACCACGAAAGAAACCTCAACGCGAAACGAGAAGAATTAACTTCACACCAAGATAGATTCCTGACGAAGGAAAAGGATAAAAAAAGGATTACACAAAGAAAGCAAAAACAGCTGCGCTGGTTCTCATGAAGCAACACCGAAGCCAAAATGTTCGACTGGCCACAAACCTTCTCCCAGTTGGAGGCCTCTTTCAGGGCCGAAGACAAGACCTTAGGGCACAAGAATGTTAAAATCTGTAAAAACGGGAGGGGTGAAGCGCCATGATATTTGGTGGATTGAGGAAAAAAGCGTATCTTTGCATCCTGTTATGTGCGTATATGTGCGTAGCGCGCGTGTTATATTATAGTAAATAGAGTAGATAGAAAGAAAGAAAAAAGAGAGAAAAGAGAGGAAAGCGGAGTTGACTAACTAAGCGAACCTTAACAAAAACAAAAATGAAAAATACAAAGGGTAATAATATGTTTGGCAATGTGAGAACACGTCTCTCAGCAAAAGCGATGGCGTTTGCTGCTGTGATGCTGTCTGTCTTCGGCGTTTCGCTTTGGGCAGCTCCCGCCCCTGCATTCCCGATGTTTGCCATGCCTGCACCCGTCGATACTACTGCTTACAAGGACTACCCATACATCCAGTTCATCAACAAGAACGACTCCATCAAGATTACCGACGAACAGTTCTACGACCTGGCCGGAAAGGTAATCTTCCCCATCAACAAGTACTACCTGCCCAAGAAGGACTCGCTCGTCATGCAGCTGGAGAACGAAGTGTTCCCCCTCATCAACCGCGACTCGCTCGAACTGGCCTACATGATTCTGCGTGGCGCAGCATCGCCCGAAGGCCCCATCCGCTTCAACAAGTTCCTCGGCGAGAAGCGTGCCGAGACAATCCTCAACTTCATCAAGCAGAACATCGAGGTGCCCGCAGACTTCAATATGGAAATCGACATCGAGGACTACCGCACCCTTTGCCTGATGATGCGCCGCATGGGCGATAAGGACTACGGCTACGTACAGGCCATGTGCGACCAGTACCTCCCCAATAACGTTGCCAAGCTGAAGGCCACCTTGCGCGCCGCCCGCCAGGGAACGCTCTGGCTCCGCCTCTTCCGCGAGTACTTCCCCCGTCTGCGTGCTGCCCGCGTCATCTTCTTCTTCCATGCACCCAACTCCTTCAAAAAGCCCGAAGTCATCGTGCCCGAAGTGGAAACAACGGAAGCAGAGACACCCGAGGTGGAGACACCCGATGTGACCCCCGATGTGACACCTGAGCCCGAAGTGACACCCGTGGTAGTGAACAAGCCCGACCAGACACGGCCCACCGACCTGCCGAAGCAGGAGATAGCATGGCAGGAGCGTGTGCCCCGCCGCGAGCTCCTCTCCGTCAAGACCAACCTGCTCTTCTACGGCGTCTACATGCCCAGCGGCTACAACCGCTGGTGCCCCATCCCCAATGTAGCCCTCGAGTACTATCCCCTCAAGGGACACTTCACCTACGGCGCATCGATGGACTTCCCCTGGTGGCAGAACTATCACAAGCATAAGTATTTCCAGGTGCGCAACTATCAGCTCGAGGCACGCTACTACCTGCGCTCGGGCAGCATCGAGAAGAACCGTCCCGGACTGGGAGCCGCCTTCCGCGGACTCTACCTCCAGGCCTATGCACACACCGTCTTCTTCGGCATCTGCTTCGACGCCAACCGCGGCTGGGAAGGCGAAGGCTTCGGCGGAGGCCTCGGCGTGGGTTACGTGCTGCCACTCTCCCGCAAGGGCCACTGGCGACTGGAGTTCAACCTCCAGGCTGGCTTCATCGGCGGCAAGTACGACCCCTATCAGTACGAATACATCGACGTGCCCGGCTGGGAAGGCTATCCGCACGACGACCTGTACTATTATAAATACTACGGCGACCCCGAACGCTTCCAGAGACGCCAGCACAGCTTCTCGTGGTTCGGCCCGACGAGAGTCGGTGTCACCCTCGCCTACGACCTCCTCTACCGGCGCATACAGAAGAAGCGCGCCAGCTTCCGCCCATGGGAGGACATAACCATTATCAGCAGTGACCGCAACATTAACGAATGAGAAACGCCATACGTCATAACATACCTTTAGCGGCGACGATATTCTGCGCCTGTCTGCTCTTCCTGAGCAGCTGCTATCGCATGCCCGAGCTCCATCTGCCCTCACGTGGCAACAGCCAGATGGAGTTCCCCCTCGTCGACCTCGACCTCGACGTATACTGGGACTATGAGCTGGAGTATGGCGTCAGCTACGACTGGCGAGCAGAGTGGCACTATGGCTGGGACTCCACCGACTACGCCATCTTCGGCGACATTGGCTACACCGAGCCTACCGTCTTCAACATCCGCCGTTACTACACCTATCACACCCCCTACAGCAAGCACACCAGCGTGCTCTCCAGCACCATCAAGGGTACCACCTTCCACGGCGACTTCGACTTCGGCTACTGGGACATCCTCGTCTGGAGTGACGTCAACCCCATCCACGACGAAGTGCCCAGCCTGAACATCAACGAGACACTCGACTCCGTAACGGCCTACACCAACAACTCCACCCGTACCGTCCGCTACCAGGCACCGAGATACACCCGAGCATTCTACCAGACCGACCAGCTCTTCGCTGCCTACAACCAGGCATTCGAAATCGACGAGACGCTCGAAGGATTCGACTTCGATGCCGAGCGAAACGTCTGGGTGAAGAAGCTGAACATGCTGCTCGAGCCCATCACATACATCTATCTGACGCAGGTCATCCTGCATCACAACAACAATAAGATAATCGGTATCGATGGTGCAGCCGACCTCTCGGCAATGGCCAAGCTGACAAACGTCAACACCGGCGTGTCCGAGAATGTGCCCGCCACCGTCACCTACAACGCCCGTTTTAAGCGTGGCATAAAGATGGACAACGGAGAGGTGGTGGATATCGCCGGCGGGCGACTCATGACCTTCGGCATCCCGGGACAGAACGGCAACCGCATCAAGCACATCAGCGAGGTGAAGGACAAGGAACAGCACTTCATGGACCTCAACATGCAGTTCAACAACGGTATGGACACCACCTTCGTCTTCAACGTCACAGACCAGGTGCGCAAGCGCTGGAAAGGCGGTGTCATCACCGTCGAGCTCGACATGGACACCATACCTGTGCCACGCCGCAGCGGCGGCTCAGCTTTCAATGCAGTGGTCCAGGACTACGAGGACGGCGGAACATACGAATTCCCGATGTAATAAATCGTAAATGGTAAATCGTAAATCATAAATGGTAAATGGTAAATCGTAAATGGTAAAT
>CADCCR010000074.1 GCA_902799985.1 uncultured Bacteroidales bacterium
GCGTGAGCGAACCATTGTCGTAGCCACGCATGCCAATCGTCTCGGTGGTCTAGTTCTTGTTGTAGCCGCTAGTGCCGTCGCCGCCCACGTAGAATGTCTCGAAGGGCGAGCGCAGGTCGCTGTTGTAGTGTCCCAGTATGCCTATCTCAGCACGGGTCGAGAGCACGAAGCACTTGTTGCCTCCGCTCAGAGCTGTGTAGGTGCGGCTCTTGAACTTCCACTTGTGGTACTCTATCCAACGGTACTTCTCCTGCATCTCATCGTTGTAGGTGGCGCTGCTGCTATTGGTGGCCAGGCTGGCATAGTCCTTCTTGCTGAAGAGGCTGTAGGGCGGAGTCAGTGTGACGTTGAACTGGAATTCGGAACCCGAACGGGGATAAATCGGGAAGTCGGTGCTGCTGCGGCTCAAGGTAAAGCCGAAGTTGATGTTGTTGCAGTTGCCGTTCGACATCAGGAAGTACTGCCAGTTCTTGAGCATGTAGCGTGTGTAGCTCAGCTCGGCGTACAGCGAGAACCAGTCGTCAGGCCAGCGCAGACGCTTACCCCAACCCACCGACATGCCGAACAGCATCACATACTTGTCGGGATCGTAGTAGTTCTCGTAGTAATTGTAACTGCTGTTGCCGAATCCGTAGAGGTAGCTGTTGTAGTAATTATTGTAGTAAGCCGAGTTATAGTAATTGTCGGCTACGTCGGTCTGCTTCGAGAAGAAGGCGCTAAGCCTGAACATGTTCGGGCGTTTGCCACCGAACCAGGGATTGGAATAGCTGAGGCTGTATGCCTGATAGTAGCGTCCGTTTGTCTGTCCGCTGATGCTGAATTCCTCGCTGTTGCCCAAAGGCATCACACCGCGGCGCAATGCCTTCCCCTTGAAGAGGTTTGCCATGCAGAAATTGCTGAACTTAAGTCCGATTCGTCCGATGACGCCTGTCTGTCCGTAGCCCAGCGAGAACTCTATCTGGTCGTTGTTCTTGCTCGTAAGGTTCCAGTTGACGTCGACCGTTCCGTTCACGCGGTCGGGCTCCACTTTGGGCTCAATGCTTTCGGCATCGAAGTGTCCGAGGGATGCAATCTCGCGGTAGGAACGCATGAGCGCCTCCCTCGAGAAGAGATCGCCGGGCTTGTTGCGGAGTTCGCGCCGCACTACATTCTCGTAGACACGGTCGTTGCCTGAGATGCGCACATGACTGATGTAGGCCTGCTGTCCCTCGAAGATGCGTATCTCCAGGTCGACGGAGTCTTCCACAATATTCGTCTCGACGGGGTCGATAGAAGAGAAGACATATCCATTATTATAGTAGAGGTTGCCTATGGCATCCTCGTCGCTCTTCAGTCTTTCCTCGAGTAGCTTCTGGTTGTAGACGTCGCCTTTCTTCATGCGCAACTCCTTGTTCAGTCCCTCTGTGGGATAGAGTGTGTTGCCCACCCATTCGATGTTGCGGACGTAGTACTTCTGTCCTTCCTCCACAGTGATGCGGATGTCCACGTCTTGCTCCCCGTAGGGCACAACGCTGTCTGAGAGGATGACGGCATCGCGGTAGCCCAATTCGCCATATTTTGTGAGGAGGTTTTCCTTAGCCTCCTTGTATTTCCCTTCGACAAACTTCTTGCTTTTGAACCATCCGGACATGGAATGCTTCTCATGTATCTTCTTCAGCACGCCGCCCTTGATGAGGTTGCCTTTTATCTTTGCCGTGCTCAAGTGTTCGTTGCCGGTGATGTAGATGCGGTTGATTTTCACCTTGTCCTTCTTCTCGACGTTGACGTCCACGATAATCTTGTCGGGAGCTGCTACATCATCGTGCTGCACAATGTTTATATCGGCGTTTTTGTATCCCTTCTCCGAGAAGTATCGTTGTGCCAATATCTTGGCGCGGTCTATCATGTTTGGCGTGAGCTGGTTGTCCTTGACAAGGCCCAGTTTCTCCTTCAGGTCTTCGCGTTCGTTCTTTCTCACGCCGTTGAAGTTGATTTGCGAGATGCGAGGTCGCTGCGTAAGCTGTATGTGCAGATAGGCAGAGTCGCCGACGAGGCTGTCCACGCTGATGGCAACATTGCTGAAGAGTCCGTTGCGCCAATAGCGTTTCACTGCTTTGGTAATCTCTTCGCCGGGAATCTCTATCTTCTGTCCTTTGCTGAGTCCGCTCAGTCCGATAAGGAGGTAGTCGTCGTAGTTGCTCACGCCGTCGACCGTGATGTCGCCGATATAGTATTCGCGCGCTGTGCGGCTGTAGTCTATGTCGGGGTTCACTTCGCGCTTCACGACTTGCGAGAACGAAGGGATGAGCAGTCCGAAGAGGCTTAATAGAATAAGGTTTATTCTTTTCACTGTGTTTACTTAGGTTACTTGGATTGCTTATCGTTAGCCTTTTGTCACTTGTTCTCCGGTCATTCCGAAGCGTCTCTGCCTGTGTTGGTATGCTGCGATGGCTTTGTGCAGGTCTTCCTCGTGGAAGTCGGGCCAGTAGGTGTCGCAGAAGTAGAACTCGCTGTATGCACATTGCCACAACAGGTAGTTGCTGATTCTCAGCTCGCCGCCTGTGCGTATGAGCAGGTCGGGGTCGGTCATGAAGTTTGTCTCGAGGTGCTGTGAGACGTACTCTTCGTTGATGTCTTCCGGCCTGATGTGTCCGGCCTGTGCTTCTCTGACGGCATCCCGCATGGCCTTGGTCAGTTCCCATCGGCTGCTGTAGTTGAGGGCAGTGCTGACCGTCATGCGCTTGTTGTTCTTTGTGTTCTCCATGCATTCCAACATGCGTTTGCGCGACGAAGGCGGCAGCTTCTCTATGTCGCCAATGTTGCGGTAGCGTATGTCGTTCTTCATGAATATCTCGTCTTCGAGCTTGTCGGCAATGAGCTGCATGAGCACTTCCACTTCTGCTTCCGGCCGGTTCCAGTTCTCGGTCGAGAAGGCATACATTGTCAGGAACTTGACGCCGAGTCTGGCGCATTCGGAGGTGATGCGTGTTACGTTCTCTACGCCCTGGATGTGTCCGCTCGAGCGTGGTAGTCCTCTTTCCTGTGCCCAGCGTCCGTTACCGTCCATGATGATGGCGATGGACTGTGGGATGTTGTTTCTGTCGAGTTCAAGAATATCTTCCATTGTGTATGATTGTGTCAGTTGTTACATTTGCGATACTTGGGGAACATGTCGTATGTGATGAAGAACATGGCGAAGCTGTAGCTGTCCCTGTTCTTGAAGAATTTGCTTTCCACGCCGTAGGGATCCTTCAGCTGTGTCCCTTCCCGTGTGGCGTCGAGCTTGTCGGTGGTGGAGAAGCGCATGGTCCACTCGAAGCCGATGTTGACGCGCGGCTTCACCTTGTACTTTACGCCTATGCCGACCGGGATGTTCAGTCCTCCGCAGGCAGGTGCTCCGCCTCCCATGCCGATGGTCATGCCTGCGCCGGCCAGTATGTATGGTGTGATGCGGCTGTTGCCTTTGTAGCCCACTCCGGTGCCGAAGCCCCAGAAGTTCAGTTCGAACTGTACGCCGAGGTCGAGGACGTTTCGCGAGAAGCTCACTTTGGTGGGTATGCCTCCCTCGGGTGTATGACTGAATCCGTTTGTGGGGATGAAGGTGCCGCTGGAGCTGCCATGGATGTGCCCGAAGGCGAGGTTAGCCTTGAGGGCCATGCGCGGATTGAAGATGCGGCGTGCCGTGAGGCCTCCCATCACGCTGAGGTCGGCGAACGGGACGCTGTTGGCATCGCCCATGTAGAAGCATCCGCCGAGTCCTGCGCCCATGTCCATCTTGTATTCTACCTCTTCCTCAGCGCGTGTGGCGGTGAAGACGAGGAGCAGACAGCATGCGGTTATTGCTGTTCGAATCCAAGTCTGTTCAGTCTTCCTCGCCATACTTGTGCGTCAGTAATTATCCAGATGAAGTAGTTCTTGTCCACGGTGCTTGTGATGCAGCCGCTGGTGCCTTCCGCCAGAACGGGTGTGTGGAGTTCTGTGCTGGGGCGCCATGTGATGCCGTAGTCCTGGCTGATGTACATGGCATCGAGTGCTGTGTGCGAGCCGTCGTCCGATGCGCCTCCGAAGGCGATGCACTTGCCGTCGTAGGAAATCAGGTTGAGGCTTTGCAGCCGTGGGCAGGGTATCTTGTTGTCGGGGCTCACGGGGAAGTATATCCATTCAGCGTCAGCCTCGGGTTCCCCTTCGTTCCACATCTTGTTCCAGACGGATGCATTCGCGTTGCCATCCTTTTGTCCGACCAGGATGATGCGTGTGTTGTCATTGTTCTGCTGTACTGTGAGCGACCTGATGCCGCTGTCGGGCAGCATGTCGGCGTCTGTGTCCAGCTTGTCTTCCTCCCAACTTTCGGCGTCAGCTGAGCGTAGCATCTTGCCTTCCGAGATGGCGTAGAAGTAGTCTGCGGTCTTCTCGACGAGGGTAAGTCCGTTCGCGTAAGTCGCACCTACCTGTTGCCAGTTCTTAGCATCGTCCGAGGAGAGGATGCTTCCGTCGCGGGTGCTGAGGTAGAACTTGCTGCCTTGCTGACGGAGCGTCTGCAGGTCGGCTGTCAAAGGCAGGTTGGTTGCCTGTTCGGTCCATGTGCCTTGAGCATCGGTTGTGGAGCGTTCGGCCAGGGATATGCCGGAGGTCTTTTGCCCGAGCACCATCAATTTGTCGTTCAGGGTGAATGCCTTCATGTCGGTCAGGCCGGTGAGTGGCTCCACTTCGCTTTCGCATTGTTTCCAGTAGAGGGAGTCGCCTTCCTGCCGATGCACGTTGACTTTGAAGGTGTAGATGCGGGAGCTTTGTCCGTCGTTGGAGAGGACGTTCAGTTCCAGCGGCTTCGTCAGGTTGAGGCTGTCCGCAGAGTTGTAGGTGAGCCACAAGGCGTCGGTGCCTTTCTCGCGGTAGGAGACCATGTTGCCGTCGAAGCTAATCGTCACGAGGACGGCGGAGAGGTCGCTGCCATAGGGCAGTGAGTCGCGGTTCTCAATCAGGCCTGCCCTGTGGTCGATGGTCATGGCATAGTTGCCAGCGGTGTAGGGCATGGGGGTTGTACTGATGACGTTGCCCAGGCGGTCGCGTTTCTCTACGTTGCGTTTCACGGTCCCCAGGGTGACGGACCTTATGTAGCAGTAGTCGTTGGAAACCGTCGTGCCCTCGTCGTTGGAGCAAGAGGTCCACAGAAGGGGCATTGCCAGGAGCACGGACAACCAGCGAAAGTTCATATAGTTTTTGGCGCGCATAGCGTGTGTGTTAATTTCAAGGTGCAAAGATACAAAGAAATTAAGAATTAAAGGTTAAGAATTAAGAATTAAATAAGGAAGGAGGACTTGTTTTAAGTTAAATTAGGGATTATCGCACCTTGTGTAACACTTTATGATGTTTCTTTCGGCTCATGAACGAAGTGTTGCAGGACATGTCCGCCATAGTCTTCGCTGTGTTTCAGCATGGCATTTGTCAGGGCTGGCGCCGCCACGCCGTCGCCCAGGCAGAAGGGAGCGGTCTCGATGTGTGCTTCGTCCCACAGCTCGGTGTCGATGAAGCTTTGGTGCAGTCGTGCCCCGCCTTCCACGAGGAGGCTCTGTATGCCGCGTTGGTAGAGGTCGGCAAGGATTTCCTCCAGGCTCTCGTGTGTGTAGATGACGGTTGGTGTGCTGCCGTCCTTGAGGCGAAGGGTGGGGGGCAGACTGTCATGGCGGTCGATGGTGAGGCGCAAGGGGTTGGGCCCCGGCCAGAGGCGAGTGGTGAGGGAGGGATTGTCGACGATGGCAGTCCTCGTGCCGACGAGGATAGCCTGGTGCCTTGCCCGCATGCGGTGTACGAGCGTCTGTGTCAAGGCGTTGGAGAAGAAGATGGCACCCTCGTTGCTTCTTCTGGCTCCCTCCTCGCTTCCCTTTTGGGGGAGTGCCTCCGAGGCGGCAGAGGGGGCGGCAGCATCGTGGCCTTCCTCCAAAGATGGAGCGGGGATGGGGCTGATAAACCCGTCCTTGCTCTGAGCCCACTTGAGGGTAACCCACGGGCGATGCTTTTGGTGGAAGGTGAAGAAACGGCGGTTCAGCTCGCGACATTCCTGTTCCAGCACGCCTACCTCCACTTCGCATCCTGCATCACGAAGCTTCTTGATGCCCAGTCCGTTGACCTTTGCGAAGGGGTCGGTGCAGCCGATGACAACGCGCGGGATGCCGCTCCTGACGATGAGGTCGGCACAGGGAGGCGTCTTGCCGAAGTGAGCACAGGGCTCCAGGCTGACGTAGATGGTGCTGCGGCGAAGCAGTTGCTTGTCGCGTACGCTGGCGATGGCATTCACCTCGGCATGCGGACCTCCGCATCGGCGGTGGTAGCCCTCGCCGATGATGCGCCCGTCGCACACCACCACGGCCCCTACCATCGGGTTGGGCGCAGCGCCGGCTTCTCCGCATCGGGCCAGCTGGATGCAACGGAACATGTATTTTAGTTCATAGTTCATAGTTGACTTTTGTCGAGCTAAAGCTTCATAATTGACTTCCGTCGAGCTTTGCTTCATAGTTGACTTCCGTCGATGTGGCTTTGTCCGCTGAGGCTTAATTCTTGGTTCGCACGCCATAATTATGAATTATGAATTGTGAATTACGAATTAAAGTTGTACCTTTGCAGCATGAATGCACTTCAATTATTGCGGCAGCGGTACGGCGACGGCGAAGCCCGGGCCTTGTATGAGCTCATCATGCAGCGGCGGTTCGGTCTGTCGCGCACGGACTTACTTCTTGGCAAAGATACGACATTATCTGCAAATGACAAAGCAGAACTGCAAATAATTGTGGATAGGGTGGCGAAAGGCGAGCCGGTGCAGTATGTTTTGGGCTGTGAGGAGTTCTGCGGACACACGTTTCTCGTTGGTCCGGGAGTACTGATTCCGAGGCCCGAGACACAGCAGTTGGTCGGTCTCGTGCGGCAGAATGTTCCCCTGGGGAGCAGGGTGCTCGATGTGGGGACAGGCAGCGGTTGCATAGCCATCACGCTGGCTCTGGACGGCTACCGTGTGTCGGCCATCGATGTCTCCGACGATGCCTTGCGGATAGCCTGTCGGAATGCCGAGCGACTCGGCGCCGAGGTGGAGTTCGTGAAGCAGGATATAAAAGCCCCCTCCCCGCTCCCCCTTTGGGGGCTCTCAGCTATCGTCAGCAATCCTCCCTATGTCTGTCAGAGCGAAGCCGGCGAGATGGAGGACAATGTACTGCAGTATGAACCTCATCTTGCGCTCTTCGTTCCCGACGACGACCCCTTGCTCTTCTACCGCGCCATAGCCGACTTCGGGCGCGATTGTCTGGCCGACGAGGGATGGCTCTTCTTTGAGGCTAACAGGTTGTACTGCAACCAGGTGGGCGAACTCCTTCGGCAACGGGGGTACGAGGATGTGGAGGTCGGCAAGGATCAGTTCGACAACGACCGTTTCGTGACAGGTCGATGGAGAAGAAACAGTTAACGATGAACAAGGATTATGAAAGGTGAATTGACAAAGGAACAGGCACTTGGTCGTGCAGCGAGCCTGTGCAGCGGCAGCGAATACTGCTCGACTCAGATACGCGAGAAGCTGTCTTCGTGGGGTATCTCCGACGACGATGCCGACAGCATCATCGAGCGTCTCACGTCGGAACATTTCATCGACGACAGTCGTTTCTGCCGAGCCTACGCCCACGACAAGTTCTGCTACAACCATTGGGGCAAGGTGAAAATCGGTCAGATGCTTCGCCACATGCGCCTGGACCCTAATGAGATAGCGGAAGGACTGGCCGAGATTCCCGACGAGGCATACCAGGAGTCGCTCCAGGAAGCGCTTCGGCAGAAGGACCGCACTTTGCGCGACACAGACACCTACCAGCGCAAAGCAAAACTCGTCCGGCACCTCCTCTCCCGAGGCTTCGAGATGAGTCTCGTCCTGGATGCCGTCGACGACTTCCTCGGCCTCTGACGAGCAACCCAAACCGCAAGGAATATCCGTTACAAAACATGGTGTTCCGTTCGGAACGAAATAGCGTAAATTGTCTGCCTCTGTGTCTTCCGAATCGTCGGAAAAGGCACTTTTGGCCAACATGACACGTCGTCTTTTCCGGAAGCGCGAGGCGCTTCTGCCGGAAGTACGCGTGTTTTTCCCCGATTAGACGTGTGCTTTTTGACCTCAAAACACGCTTTACAAATGTAAATTCCGTGCTTTTTCCAGACCCTCTTCCTTGTAAGGTGCTGACTATCATGCTTGTGTCTCCTTGCTCAAAAATCGCGTATTTGCAGCCTCGCCGAAGGTCGGCCTCAAATACGCCATTCTTAGAGGCCAAAAACTGCGAACTTTCAAGACAATCGTGTGCCGTGAATCACCTCGCTCAACCTGCGTCTCCGAGGCTAATGGAGCGCCTTTGATTCCGCCTCCTGCTGGCCGAAAACCGAGAAGAAACAAAAATAATTCACTATTCATAGTGCTTATGTGCTAATCTTTTCGTATCTTTGCACCATAATATCAAGTACATAATCAAACGTAAAACAACTATGGACACACAACTCATCAAAGAATGTGAAGCCAAGGCTCAGGCTTGGCTCGACTCTCCCTACTACGACGCAGAGACAAAGGCCGAGATAAAGGCCATGTTAGAGAACGAGGACAAGACTGCCCTCATCGATGCTTTCTACCAAAACCTCGAGTTCGGCACAGGCGGTCTGCGCGGCATCATGGGCGCTGGCACCAACCGAATGAACAAGTACATCGTCGGCATGGCTACGCAAGGCTTTGCCAACTACATCAACAAGGCTTTCCCCGGACAGAAGGGACTCAGCGTTGTTGTAGGTCACGACTGCCGCAACAACGGTCGCCTCTTCGCCGAGACCGTTGCCAACATCTTCTCGGCCAACGGCATCAAGGTCTATCTCTTCGAGAGCCTTCGTCCGACGCCTGAAGTCAGCTTCGCCATTCGTCAGCTTGGCGCTAAGGCCGGCGTGAACGTCACAGCCAGCCACAACCCCAAGGAATACAACGGCTACAAGGCTTACTGGGAAGACGGCGCTCAGGTGCTCGCCCCGCATGACACGGGCATCATCGACGAGGTGAACAAGGTTCGCATCGAGGATGTGAAGTTCGAAGGCAACCCCGACCTCATCGAGATTATCGGCGGCGAGATGGACTTCGACTACATGACTGCCGTCAAGGAAGCCATGATTGACCAGGACGTCATCCTGCGCCAGAAGGACCTCAACATCGTCTATAGCGCCATGCACGGCACAGGTCGCGTCATCGTGCCGCTTTGTCTGCGCAGCTGGGGCTTCCAGAACATCCATGTTGTGCCCGAACAGATGGTAGTCGATGGCAACTTCCCAACCGTAGTCAGCCCCAATCCCGAGAACGCAGAGGCCATGACGCTGGGCATGAAGCTTGGCACCAAGCTCAATGCCGACCTCGTTGTTGCCACCGACCCCGACGCCGACCGCCTGGCCATCGTTTGCCGCGACAACAAGGGCGAGTGGACCATCATCAATGGCAACCAGACCGCTATGATGTTCTGCTACTACATTATCAAGAACAAGATTGCCCTCGGTCAGCTCAAGCCCACGGACTTCCTCGTCAAGACCATCGTCACGACAGAAGTCATCACCAAGATGGCGCAGAAGAACAACATCGAGCTGCGCGACTGCTACACAGGCTTCAAGTGGATTGCCCGCGAGATTGCCATCAGCGAGGGCAAGCAGAAATACATCGGCGGCGGCGAAGAGAGCTTCGGCTTCCTGCCCTTCGACAAGGTACGCGACAAGGACGCTCCAGCCAGCATCTGTCTCATCTGTGAGATTGCTGCTTGGGCACGCGACAATGGCATGACGCTCTACGACCTCCTCATGCAGATTTACCTCGAGTACGGCTTCAGCTACGAACACACCATCAACGTCGTTAAGCCCGGCAAGAGCGGCGCCGACGAAATCAAGGCGATGATGGAAGACTTCCGCAACAATCCCATCACGGAGATTGCAGGCAGCAAGGTCATTCTCGCCAAGGACTTCAAGACCCTCAAGGCTCGCGACGGCGAAGGCAAGGAGTTTGCCCTCGACATGCCTGCCACGAGCAACGTGCTCCAGTACTTCTGCGAAGACGGCACGAAGGTCAGCGTCCGTCCCAGCGGCACCGAGCCGAAGATTAAGTTCTACCTCGAGGTCAAGGACACGATGGGCTGCGCCAACTGCTACGCCGGCTGCATCGAAAGGGCAAAGGCCAAAGTCGAGGAGATAAAGAAGTCGATGAGGTTGTAATGGAGAAGACCAAGACCCTCTCTAACTCCCCCTCTAGGGGGAGAACTTTGTGCGAGGAACATTCAGAGGGAATGGGTTCTCCCCCTAGAGGGGGAGTTAGAGAGGGTCTGTATTTCCTCTTCTGCCAAGGCGACATCCTTCTCACTAAGGAAGGGACCATTCCCTGTGGCGACACGCCTCCCATCGAGCTGAAGCCCTGGGAGAAGGTAACGGTATTGAAAGTCCCCTCCCCGTTTAGTGCTTCGAGGCGGCAGGGCAGCGGGAATGTGGCACTCCCCCAAGGGGGGAGACCTGCAGATGGTGCCGCTCCGCAAGACGTTCCACATCCTGCCGCCCGACGACTATCAGCTTGCCGGCAAGTGTGCCGAGCTGGTCTACTTCCATCAGAACAATAAGTTCTGTGGCGTCTGCGGCGGTCAGATGAAGTGGCAGACGGAAATCAGCAAGCAATGTTGCGAGTGCGGCAAGGAACTCTGGCCGAGCCTCGCCACCGCTATCATCGTTCGCGTTACCCGAGGGGATGAGATACTCATGGTGCATGCCCACACCTTCCGCGACCGTCACTACGGACTTGTGGCGGGCTTCGTGGAGACAGGCGAGACGCTCGAAGAGTGCGTCCAGCGCGAAGTATGGGAAGAGACACGTCTGCGCATCACAAACATCCGCTACTTCGCCTCGCAGCCTTGGCCCTATCCCTGCGGACTCATGGTGGGCTTCACGGCCGACTACCTCGCCGGGGAAATCTCTCTGCAACGCGAAGAACTCAGCGACGGAGGCTGGTACAGTCGCGACCGACTGCCATTCCTGCCCGACCCTTCCTCCATCGCCTACCGCCTCATAGACGACTGGGTGAAGCAAACAGACAAACATTTTTAGCCAAACATGCGCCTAATTAAAAATAATGTAGTACCTTTGCACCAAATTAGCAGACAAGCATGGAAACGCAGCAACAGTTTGAGCAGATAATGGCCGAGTGCCGCTCCCTGTTCGTGAGCAAACTGCACGACTATGGAGCCGCCTGGCGCATCCTGCGCCCATCGTCGCTCACCGACCAGATATACATCAAGGCAAACCGCATCCGCAGCATCGAGACGAAGGGCGTCACACTCGTCGACGAAGGTATCCGTCCAGAGTTCATCGGTATCGTCAACTATGCCGTCATCGGTCTCATTCAGCTCGAGAAAGGCTACTCCGAGAAGCCCGACGACATGACATGCGAGGAGGCTGTGGCTGCCTACGACAAACATGCTCAGGCCGCTCTGCAATTGATGTTGCGCAAGAACCACGACTACGACGAGGCTTGGCGAATGATGCGCATCAGCAGCTACACGGACCTCATCCTCATGAAGGTCTTCCGTACGAAACAAATCGAGTCCCTTCACGGGGACACGTTGGTGTCAGAGGGCATCGACGCTAACTATATGGACATGTTGAACTACGCCGTCTTCGGGCTGATAAAGCTGACGTTCGGCGAGGACAAGCCGACTTGGTCGCCCCAGTAACATGAGAATCTCCAGGCACAGAGTCATGATTGTCGTGGCGGGCGCAATGCGTCTGCTGCTCGGTCTGACTTTCGTGTTCTCCGGAGTGGTAAAGCTCATCGACCCGCGCGGCACTCAGTATAAGATAGAGGACTACGCTTCAGCCTTCGGCTTGGGCGGACTGCTGCCCGAATCCTTGCCGCTGGTGCTGGCCTGTGTGCTGGCTACGACCGAGTTCCTGATAGGCATCTATCAGCTCTTCGCCATTCGTCGCCGCTTGGCATCGTGGGTGTCGCTCTGCTTCTTGCTCATCATGACGCCCCTGACGCTCTACCTTGCCGTCACCAACCCTATCTCCGACTGCGGCTGCTTTGGCGATGCCATCGTGCTCACCAACTGGCAGACCTTTGCCAAGAACGTCGTGCTGCTCGTCTGTGCGGCTGTTGTCTTCCACTACCGCACAGCGTTGCCCCGCTTCGTATCACGGCGAAGCCAGTGGATAGTGGCGCTCTACTCGTTTGTCTTCGCCATCCTTCTGGCAGGCTATTGCCTCTGGAGGTTGCCCGTCATCGACTTCCGCCCCTATCATGTGGGCGCTGACATCCGGCAGGCGTGGACCGACGACCAACAGGGCTCAGGCGGCTTCGTCACTACCTTCATCCTGGAGAAGGACGGACAGCAACGCGAGTTCACCCTCGAAGATTATCCCGACAGTACATGGACCTTCGTCGACTCGCGCACCATTCAGACTGGCGAAGCGAAGCACAGCGGGGTGGGGGAACTGCTCATACAGGACGCTCTTACCGGCGAAGACCTGACCGAGGCCATACTCTACGACCCGGGCTACACCTTCCTGCTCGTGGCTCCATACATCGAAAAGGCCGACGATGGCGTGATGGACAGGCTGCTCACCCTCTATGACTACAGTCGCGAGACGGACTGCGCCTTCTACTGCCTCACCTCCAGCGGCGAACAGGCCATTGCCCTCTGGCAGGAGATGACAGGTGCCGAGTACCCCTTCTGTCTGACGGATGCCGTGGTGCTCAAGACGATGGTGCGTTCCAATCCCGGCCTCATGCTCCTGCACGACGGTAAGGTCGTCGGCAAGTGGCCCTCCACAGCTCTCCCCGAGCCGCACCAACTTCCAGTCAAGGAGGAACAACAGGAAGTCAGGTCCGCAGAGCAAGAACCCGGTCCGGCAGGGCAGGAACTCAATGCTTCGATGGAAGATGCGGGCGAATCCGTGGCCAAGACCGCAGTCGGACTGCTGAGCTGGTACGTTGTGCCCCTGCTTATCTTCCTCCTCTTCGATGCAGTAAGCATGGCCGTAGGCAAAATGAGACAAAAACATAATACAAACCCTATAAATAATTAAACACATGAGAAAGAAAATCGTAGCAGGCAACTGGAAGATGAACAAGACCCTGCAGGAAGGCGTAGCACTCGCTACCGAACTGAAGAACATCCTGGCCGCTGAGAAGCCCAACTGTGAAGTTATCATCGGCACACCCTTTATTCACCTTGCAACCGTCAGCGAGCTGCTGAAGGACAGCGTCATCGCCGTTAGCGCCGAGAACTGTGCCAACAAGGAAAGCGGTGCATACACCGGCGAAGTGAGCGCAGCTATGGTGAAGAGCACGGGCGCAGAGTACGTCATTCTGGGTCACAGCGAGCGCCGTGAATACTACAACGAGACTCCCGAAATCCTCAAGGAGAAGGTCGACCTGGCACTTGCCAACGGTCTGAAGGTCATCTTCTGCATTGGCGAAAGCCTGGCAGAGCGTGAGGCAAACCAGCAGGAAGCTGTTTGCAAGGCCGAGCTCGCAGGCAGCGTGTTCCACCTCACTCCCGAGCAGTGGAAGAACATCGTCATTGCCTACGAACCCATCTGGGCCATCGGTACAGGCAAGACTGCTACCGCAGAGCAGGCAGAGGAAATACATGCCTTCATCCGCAAGTGCGTTGCTGACGTCTATGGCGCTCAGGCTGCCGACGACACCACCATTCTCTATGGCGGCTCTTGCAAGGCAAGCAATGCTCCCGAGCTCTTCGGTAAACCCGACATCGACGGCGGCCTCATTGGCGGTGCAAGCCTCAAGGCTCCCGACTTCAAGGGCATCATCGACGCTTGGAAATAAAACTATGATGAAGTACACCGTTGCCATTTTGCTATGGCTATGCACCGTTTCGCTGTCTGCTCAGCAGACCTTCACCGAGAAGCTGCAGCAGGCGGTCGAGACGGCAGGCAGAATCATCCTGCATCAGGATGTGTCCATCACCGACCTTGTCAATGGCAAGAAGAAGCAGCAGAACGCGGCTCCTTCGGGCCGGAGGCAGGATGACCTTACGGCTTCCTTTGCCGATTCTGTGGCAGTGGACAGCCTCTCGCTTGGGCCGAAGATAAAGATCAACGGCTATCGCATACAAGTGTACTTCGGTGACAACTCCCGTAAGGGAAAGACCGAAGCACGGGCAGCAGGACTGCGATTCAGGAATTCCTTCGCAGAGCTGCCCGTGTACGTCAGCTTCGTCTCACCCCATTGGCTTTGCCGTGCGGGTGACTTCCGCACGATGGAAGAGGCCAGCGATGTCCTCCGACAGATTCGCGAGATGGGAATCTTCCCCGAGGCCGTCATCGTGAAGAGTAAAATCAACGTCAGAATGTAAGATGGAACAAGAGAAGAAAGAACTGACTCCCACCCAACTACAAATAGCAGAACACGTTCGTGCCATACTAAGTCTCATTGGCGAAGACCCTAACCGGGAAGGATTGTTCAAGACTCCCCGACGTGTGGCAAGGGCAATGTCATTCCTTACCGGCGGCTACGAACAGGACCCTGTGGCAATACTTAACTCCGCGAAGTTCAACGAGGACTACAGCCAAATGGTCATCGTACGCGACATCAATTTCTATTCCCTTTGCGAACATCACATGCTCCCCTTCTACGGCAAGGTGCATGTGGCCTACATCCCTAACGGACAGGTGACAGGACTGAGCAAGATTGCCCGAGTGGTGGATTGCTTCTCCCACCGCCTGCAGATACAGGAACGCATGACAAAGCAGATACGCGAGTGCATTCAGACAGCCCTCCAGCCCCTGGGCGTCATGGTTGTCGTGGAGGCACAGCACATGTGCATGCAGATGCGCGGCGTACAGAAGCAGGGCAGCATCACGACTACCAGCGACTTCTGCGGCGCTTTCAACCAGGCCAAGACGCGCGAAGAGTTCCTGCAGCTCATCAGAGCATAAAGTCCTAAACGACTAAACGACTAATTCCCCAAACGACCAATTATGAAGAAACTCCTTTTAGGTGATGAGGCCATTGCCCTGGGAGCCATCAACGCCGGACTGAGCGGCGTGTATGCCTATCCGGGAACGCCAAGCACCGAAATAACAGAATTTATACAGAACCATCCTCTTGCCCGCGAACGCAATTTGCATTCGCGCTGGTGCACCAACGAGAAGACCGCCATGGAAGCGGCTCTCGGCATGTCGTATGCAGGTAAACGTGCATTGGTCTGCATGAAGCATGTTGGCATGAACGTTTGTGCCGATGCCTTCGTCAACAGCGCCATTACCGGCGTGAAGGGCGGACTCATCGTCCTTGCAGCAGACGACCCTTCGATGCACTCTTCGCAGAACGAGCAGGACTCGCGCTTCTATGCCAAGTTCGCCCTTGTGCCCTGTCTGGAGCCCTCCAATCAGCAGGAGGCTTACGACATGATGGCCTTCGGCTTCGACCTGTCGGAGCGTCTGGGCGAGCCCATTGTTCTGCGTGTCGTGACGCGCCTGGCTCATTCCCGCGCTGCCGTGGAAGTGACGGAACCAATGGCCGAGAAACTCCTTTCGCCTTCCACCGACCAGTGGGTGCTCCTGCCGGGTATTGCCAGGAAGAAGTACGTGGCGCTCCTCGAGAAGCAGGATGCCATGAAGCAAGCTTCGGAACAGAGCCCCTATAACTGTCTGACGTCCTACGCAAAGGCTGACGCTGAGCCTAAACGTGGCATTCTGGCTTGTGGCATTGCCTACAATTATGTCCGCGAAGCTTTGGGCGACGAGGCCCGTCTGCTCAAGGTGTCGCAGTACCCGCTGCCCGAGGAGAAGATTAAGACTTTGGCTGCTGAGTGCGACGAGCTGATGGTCATCGAGGACGGACAGCCTGTCGTTGAGGAGTTGGTGAAGGCGCTGCTCGGTGCCGGCTACCCGGTCAAAGGACGTCTCACGGGCGACCTGCCTCGTACGGGCGAGCTTACGCCGGACAATGTCGCAAAGGCATTGGGCAGGCCGACAGGTGCCGTCTTTGCTCCAGCCAAGAACATGGCACCGCGTCCGCCACAGCTCTGTCAGGGTTGTGGACACAGGGATGTCTATACCGCACTGAACCAGGTTCTTGCCGACTATCCCGACCATCGTGTGTTTGGCGACATCGGTTGCTATACGCTCGGAGCATTGCCTCCCTTCCAAAGCCTCTCGTCGTGTGTGGACATGGGAGCTAGCATCACGATGGCCAAAGGCGCTGCCGATGCCGGACTCTTCCCGGCTGTTGCCATCATCGGCGACTCGACGTTCACCCACAGCGGCATGACCGGACTCCTGGATGCCGTGAACGACAAAGCCAACATCACCGTCGTCATCTCCGACAACCTGACCACAGGCATGACGGGCGGACAGGACTCTGCCGGCACCAACAAGTTCGAAGCCATCTGTCTTGGCCTCGGCGTGGAGCCGGAGCATGTGCGTGTGGTGGTGCCTCTGCCCAAGAACATGCCCGAGATAACGCGTGTCATCCGGGAAGAGATAGAGTACAAGGGCGTCTCTGTCATCATCCCTCGCCGCGAATGTATACAAACTTTTGCCCGTCATGCAAGAGCCAAAAAGCAATAGAAGCATGAAGAAAGATATCATTTTGTGCGGTGTGGGTGGACAAGGCATCCTCTCCATCGCAACTGTCATAGGCGAGGCGGCAACAAGAGCCGGCCTTTATCTCAAGCAGGCCGAAGTGCACGGCATGAGCCAGCGAGGCGGCGATGTGCAGTCGAACCTGCGCCTTTCCACCGAACCAATCTGGAGCGACCTCATCGCCGAGGCAGGTGCCGACCTCATCATCTCCATGGAGCCGATGGAGGCTATGCGCTATCTGGCTTACCTCAGCAAAGAGGGTAAGATCGTGACCAGCTCGAAGCCTTTCGTCAACATCCCCAACTATCCCGACGAAGAAGCCTTGCAAAAGGAACTCGACACCCTGCCAAGCGTAAAGCTTGACATAGAGACCGCCAGCAAGGACTGCGGCAATCCACGCGGAGCCAACATGGTGCTGCTCGGTATGGCTGCTCCCTACATCGGCATTCTCTCTGTCGAGGACCTGCGACAAGCCATTGCCACCGTCTTTGCCCGCAAGGGTGAGCAGGTCGTTGAAGCCAATCTCAAGGCATTCGATGCCGGCGTGAAGGCTGGAGCCTGACTGACGTAACTAAACATCTTCCCCATGGATAGAAAGACAGTAGAACAGATTATCGACGGCATGGGCTTGGGCGATTTCTCCCAGGCTACCATCCGCGACATACAGGCACTCTCCCGCCTCCTCGAGGAGAAGACGGGCGAGGAGGTCATCCATCTGGAGATGGGTGTGCCGG
>CADCCR010000075.1 GCA_902799985.1 uncultured Bacteroidales bacterium
ATAAAAGCGGGCGCTTCCGAAATAAGCGCGGGGCGATTCGAGGATAAGCACGAGGCGATTCGGGGAGAAGCGCGAGGCGATTCGGGGAGAAGCGCGAGGCGATTCTGTTAAATAATGCGAAGGAAACAATAATACCACGAACAGGAACGTTATTTAGGAGGAAAACAAACACTCTTATAATTCAAACCATGAACAACAAACTTTTCTCTTTTAATTTCAGGAAAATGATGAGATGCACAGGGATACTGATGGCGGCTTTGGTGATGACATTAGTGGCTTGCCGAAGCAACGAGACGCACCGCACGAGGCTGACGCAGACGGAGATGGAGACCTACGGCAAGGCGATTGCAGGCCAGTACGAGGGCTCCTATGTCATTCTTTGGGCGAACAGCTCGATGCCCTGGCACGAGACGGAGGACGGGCGCAAGGTGAGGGAGAATGTGCGGGAGACGGTGGAGGACGTGAGCATCACCGTGACGGACAACACGCTGAGAAGCATCGCGTTCCACAAGTTTCCCATCCGTATGCTCAGCCACATCGTGGAGGGCGATGAGGCCTTGCAGAAAGCGCTTGCCGAGGTGCCGGACATGGACCTGACGGCTCGCTATGGCTGGGCTCTCCACACGGACGAAGTGTCGCCCATCTGGGGCATGTATGACATGATGACGCCGCTGACGCTGACCTACGGCGGACAGGAACATACGCTCATCCTAAAGTTCAAGAATGACGTGACGCAGATACTCGACAAGGCAAAGCTGGAAGGCAGCATGTGCTTCCGTCAGGTGAGAACCCTGCAGCTCAGCTTCGACGAGCTCCATGTGGACGGAGAACTGGTGCTGAAGGATGATTCATGGGAGGCAAACGGCGGCGACCTGCTGGTTGTCTTCAGGATGAAGCAGTAAGGATGACTGACACAACACATCGCAGGGACAGACACGTCGCAAGGACAGACACGACACGTCGCAAAGGTGAACACGACGTGTCGTGTTTTATTGTATCGTGTTTTGCTATTGTTTTTGAGCAACTTTGTTTCATATCTCAAGAAAAATGTGTATCTTTGCAGCACTATGAAGAAAGAATCCCTACTCCGCTACGGCACGCTGGCTTCGGCCCTGCTGCCCGTCGTTCCCGCTTGTGCAAAGGCAAAGAAGGGGAACCCTGTCGATAATCGTCAGCAACCCAATGTGATTATCCTCTATGCCGACGACCTCGGCTACGGCGATTTGGAATGCTTTGGAGCGACGCGAGTACAGACGCCCAACGTCAATGCCTTGGCCGAGAGCGGCATCCGTCTGACCAATGTCCATGCGATTGCTGCCACGAGTACGCCTTCCAGGTACGGCCTCTTGACGGGCGAGTATGCTTTCCGCCATGCTGGGACGGACATCGCGCGCGGCAATGCCGGGATGATAATCCGTCCCGAACAGTTCACCATGGCCGATGCGTTCAAGAACGCTGGCTACGCGACGGCAGCCATTGGCAAGTGGCATCTGGGCCTTGGCGACAGGGACGGCGAGCAGGACTGGAACGCTCAGTTGCCCATGCATCTGGGCGACATCGGCTTCGACTACCACTACATCATGGCCGCCACCGCAGACCGTACGCCTTGTGTCTTCATCGAGCAAGGCCATGTGGCGAACTACGACGATACGGCTCCCATACAGGTCAGCTACGAGGAGAACTTCCCGGGCGAGCCGACGGGCAAGGACAATCCCGAACTGCTCTTCAACCTGAAGGCCAGCCACGGGCACAACCAGAGCATCGTGAACGGCATCGGCCGCATCGGCTACATGAAGGGTGGCGGCAAAGCGCTGTGGAAGGACGAGAACATCGCCGACAGCATCGCCGCCCACGCCATCGGCTTCATCCAAAAGCACCAGCAGGAACCGTTCTTCATGTACCTGGCCACGAACGACGTGCATGTGCCTCGTTTCCCGCACGACCGCTTCAGGGGGAAGAACCCGATGGGCTTCCGTGGCGATGCCATCGCGCAGTTCGACTGGACGGTGGGGCAGGTCATCAGCGAGTTGGAACGTCTTGGTCTCAGACAGAACACACTCATCATTCTGAGCAGCGACAATGGTCCGGTGGTGGATGACGGCTATCAGGACAGGGCTGTCGAACTACTGGGCGACCATCGGCCTGCCGGTCCGTACAGAGCGGGCAAGTACAGCACCTTCGAGGGCGGTACGATTGTGCCGGCCATCGTCTCGTGGCCGAAGAGAATAGCGGCAGGCCAGGAGTCGGACGCCCTGGTGTCGCAGATTGACTGGCTGGCTTCGCTGAGTGCCCTCGTCGGCGCCCGCATCCCGAAGGGCGAAGCGGCTGACAGCGAGAACCGCCTCGGCACACTCCTTGGCGAGGACAAGGAAGACCGCCCGTACGTGCTGGAACAAGCCGCCAACCACACCATCTCCGTCCGTAGCCGAGCGTGGAAGTACATCCCGCCAAGCAAGGGTCCGGCCATCATCAGCGGCCCCAACATGGAGAGCGGTTATGCCCGTGAGCCTCAGCTCTACGACATGCAGCAGCCCTACGAGCAGGAGAACGTCGCCCTCAAGCGCCCCGATGTAGTCTACAAGATGCAGTCGTACATCGAACAGGAACGCACGAAGGGCGCCACCTACACCTCACCTATTTCCAAGTAAGGGGCGGAAGGCTTCGTCATATTGTTAATCAGAGGAAAGGAGAGCCGTTGCCCTGCGGCATCATCTCCGGTTCTGTTCGCGATACTCCTTGGCCGTCATGCCGGTATTGTTCTTGAAGTATCGCGAGAAAGACGCAGCATCGGAGAAGCCGAGCCGCTGGTAAACCTGCTGGATGGTGAGGTCTGGGCGATAGCGAAGCAGGGTCTTGGCACGAATGATGACGTAGCGTGCTATCCACTCGCCGGCACTAACGCCAGTCTCCTGCTTGATGATGGTGCCGAAATATTTTGGCGAAAGACATAGCTGCCGCGCATAGTAGCGCACTTCTCGGCTCTCGCGGAAGTGATTGACCAAGCTTTCGTAGAAGCTATTGAAGTAGGAGCGTGAGCCAGCAGCATTCTTGCTTGAGCGGAAAGCGGTTTGTGCCTTGGACTTCTGCCGGAATTCGTCGGCAAGGAGCGAGAGGAGGTCCAGAATGTCGGCAATGACTTCCGTGCGGCGACTGATGTCAACCCCTCCGACCGACTTCAAGAGTCGCACAGCATCGCAAAGGCATTGGTAATGCTCATCTGCCACGTGATTTTGTCCGATCTATTGCAAATTATTTTCACCCTGACGCGAGGGCGACAAGCAGAAAGGACTCAGATAAGGGGGAATCCAAGCGCTTGGGCTATCCAAACAACACAGGTAAAGACTCTCCGCCCCATGCAGCGGCACAAATAAGCGCCAGGCGCTTCCAAAATAAGCACGGGGCGCTTCGACGATAAGCACGGGGCGCTTCCGAAATAAGCGCGAGGCGCTTCGGGAATAAGCACGAGGCGCTTCCAAAATAAGCGCGAGGCGCTTCGACAACAACTCCGTTGGAAAAGAGAAAGCCCTCCGTGCTGTGCGATTGGGATCACAGCGCGGAGGGCTTTCCGAAACTTGTATTCTTCAGACGACGCAAAGCAGCAAGATGATGAGTTGCGCCGTGAGGATGCGAAGGAACATACTGAGAGGATAGACGGTGCTGTAGCCGACGGCAGGAGCATCGTTGTTGGCCGTCTGGTTGGCAAAAGCGAGGGCTGGCGGGTCGGTGGTGCTGCCAGCTATCATGCCCATCAGCGTGAAATAGTTTATCTTATAGAAAAGTCGGGCAATGACCCCCACGATGAGGATTGGCAGGATGGTGATGAGGAAGCCGCACCAGACGTAGGTCAGTCCGTCGCCTTCGATGACGGTGCTCATGAAGCTGGCTCCCGCCTTGATGCCGACGCTGGCAAGGAACAGGGCAAGGCCTATCTCGCGCAGCATCAGGTTGGCGCTGGTGGTGGTATAGGCCACGAGCTTAGCCTTGTAGCCGAAGCGGCCGATGAGGATAGCCACGATGAGCGGACCTCCAGCCAGGCCGAGCTTGACAGGCGTTGGCACACCGGGAATGGCAATAGGGATGGCGCCGAAGATGATGCCGACGAAGATGCCGATGAAGATGGCGGCGAGGTTGGGATGGTCGAGTTTCTTGACGCTGTTGCCCATCTTGTGTGCCACACGGTCGACGGCATCCTCCGGTCCGACCACCACGATGCGGTCGCCCACCTGCATGCGCAGGTTGCGGTCGGCGTAGAGGTTCATGTCGCCTCGGCGGATGCGCGTGACGTTGACACCATAGACCGAGCTGAAGTGCATCTGTCCGAACGTCTTGCCGTTCATCGAGGGCTGTGTGACGAGGATGTGCTTGCTGACCATCGGCACGTCCTGGTCCTCCCATACAACGTTCTCCTCCGGGCCGATGAAGACGCGGATGGCCTCCGCATCGTCCTGAGCACAAGTGATATACATCTTGTCGCCCTCGCTGATGACGGTGTCGCGGTTGGGAATGCTGACGTGTCCGTTCTGCAGGATGCGGCTGCACACACAGTCGCGCCCCAGGAACTGACGGACCTGCAGGATGGTGCGGCCTGCCAGATAGGCATTCTTCACGACGAGCGTCATGCGGTGCGGCGTGGCATGCGGGTTGGCAGCCTGCTCCTCCTCAATCTGCTTCTGCTCGTCCTTCATACGGATGCGGCACAGGAATCGGATGACTATCGTTGCCCCGATGATGCCGATGACACCGAGTGGATAGGCACAGGCATAGCCGTTGGCAATGGCCGGAGCATTGGCCCCGAATATCTGGTTGCAGGCTTCCGTGGCAGCGCCGAGGCCGGGCGTGTTGGTCACAGCTCCGCAGAGCACACCCACCATCATGGCGAGGTTGCGGGAGTTGGCCGCAGGAGTGCCTCCACCATCGTAGAACACCAGGTAATAGAGTCCTACGCAGCAGAGCACATTCAGCAGCACGATGCTCATTGCCATGACGTTGAGTTGCACACCGCCCTTCTTGAAGCTCTCGAAGAAGCCTGGCCCTACCTGCAATCCGATGCAGTAGACGAAGAGGATGAGTCCGAAGTCCTGGATGAACGTCAGCACATTCAAGGTGCCCGTGAAGCCGAAATGACCTGCCAGAATGCCTGCGAAGAGCACAAAAGTGACACCCAGTGAGATGCCGCCCACCTTGATGCGACCCAGGCCGATACCTACGGAGATGACCAATGCATAGAGCAACACGATGTGTGCCACACTGTCGGTCGATGTAAACAGGGCTTGTAACCAGTCCATATTCTAAAGTCGTTAAGTAAAGTTGTTCCTTTGGGGTGCAAATATACGAAAAAAAGCCTTATGTTGTAACACAGGAAGGGCAAATCTTATCCTTAGGCAAAAGATTTGTCCGATTTCGGGTGAATAATTTTGCAGTATGCACAAAAATAAGTACCTTTGCATGCTTTTTAGCAGAAACAACACATTATATATTTATTTAATCAAACATGGCAGATAGTAAAGAAAAACTCTTTTCTGATTTTACCGCCCCCAGTCGACAGGAATGGCGCGACAAGATTGAGGTTGACCTCAAGGGAGCCGACTATCAGAAGAAAATGGTGTGGAGAACCAACGAAGGCTTCAGCATGGAGCCCTTCTACCTGAAGGAGGACGTGGACAAGCTTCCCCTCGTCAACGCCCTGCCCGGCGAGTTCCCCTACGTGCGCGGTAACAAAGCCGCCGACAACGAATGGTATGTCCGTCAGGACATCAAGTGTGAATGCCCCAAGGAGGCCAATGCCAAGGCACTCGACATCCTGAACAAGGGTGTGACGAGCCTCGGCTTCTGCGTCCCCTCGGAGAAGGTGAGCGCAGAGTACATCGAGCAGCTCCTCGAAGGCATCTACGTGGATTGCGTCGAGCTGAACTTCTGCACCTGTCAGTGCAAGGCGCTCGAGCTGGCTCAAATCCTCGTGGCATACTTCCAGAAGAAGGGTGCCGACGCACAGAAGGTTGAGGGCAGCATCAGCTTCGACCCCCTGGAGAAGATGATCATGAAGGGCAAGGACACGACCGAAGTGCTGAAGAACGCAAAGACTCTGGTTGAGACCTTTGCCGCCTATCCCAAGTTCCGTCCCATCACCGTGAACGCCTACAAGCTCACCAACGCCGGCGCTTACAGCTATCAGGACCTCGGCTACGCCCTCGCTTGGGGCAACGAGTACCTGGCAGAGCTGACGGAAGCAGGTGTGGCTCCCGAGCTGGCAGCACAGAGCATCAAGTTCAACCTGGGCATCAACGGCGTCTATTTCATGGAGATAGCCAAGGTGCGTGCAGCCCGCATGCTGTGGGCACAGATTGTAAGTCAATACACCGAGTGCAAGGAGAGCGCCAAGATGCACGTCTGCGCCTTCACCACGACCTACAACCAGACACTATTCGACAGCTACGTCAACATGCTCCGCTCGCAGACCGAGACGATGTCTGCCGCCCTGGGAGGCGTTGACAGCATCGTAGTGACGCCTTTCGACGAGCCCTACGAAGTGCCGACAGAGTTCGCAGAACGCATCGCCCGCAACCAGCAGCTGCTGCTCAAGGACGAGTGCCACTTCGACCGCATGGTCGACGTAGCCGGCGGCTCCTACTTCATCGAGGAGTTGACCTCGGCTTTGGCAGGTCAGGCTTGGAAACTCTTCCTCGCTGTTGAGGAAGAAGGTGGCTTCCTGGCTGCTGCAAAGGCCGGCTCGGTACAGAACACCATCAACGAGACGAACAAGACGCGCCATGCCAATGCCGACAAGCGCAAGGAGTTCCTGCTCGGCACGAACCAGTTCCCCAACTTCACCGAGAAGAGCGAAGGCAAGGAACCCGTCGAGTGCTGCTGCAAGAACAGTTGCGGTTGCGAGAGCGAGATTCCTGCCATCAAGACATCCCGTCTGGCAAGCGACTTCGAAGCACTCCGCCTCAAGACGGAGAAGGCAGCCAAGGTGCCCGTAGCATTCATGCTGACCATCGGCAACCTGGCTATGCGTCAGGCTCGTGCCCAGTTCAGCTGTAACTTCCTGGCCGCCGCCGGTTATCAGGTCATCGACAACCTCGGCTTCAAGACCGTAGAGGAAGGCGTTGACACAGCCCTCGCCGCAGGTGCCGACATCGTGGTCATCTGCTCGAGCGACGACGAGTATGCAGAGTACGCCATCCCTGCCTTCAAGTATCTGAACGGCCGCGCTCTCTACGTAGTAGCAGGTGCACCGGCTTGCACAGAAGACCTCAAGGCAGCAGGCATCGAGAACTTCATTCACGTAAGGTCTAACCAGCTTGAGACTCTCAAGGAGTACAACGCAAAACTCGGCATCTAATTATGGCACGCAAATCATTTAAAGACATAGATATCTACGCTGGCATTCAGGAGAAGAATGGTCAGCAGTGGCAAAAGGAGAATGGTATCACTGCCAACTGGAAGACAGCCGAGCAGATTGACATCCAACCCGTTTATACTAAAGAAGACCTTGAGGGCATGGAACACCTGAACTTTGCAGCAGGTATTCCTCCGTTCCTTCGTGGCCCGTACAGCATGATGTACCCCTTCCGCCCGTGGACTATCCGTCAGTACGCTGGCTTCTCAACGGCAGAGGAGAGTAATGCTTTCTATCGCAGGAACCTCGCTTCCGGCCAGAAAGGTCTGTCCGTAGCGTTCGACCTTCCCACACACCGTGGCTACGACCCCGACAACCAGCGTGTTGTAGGCGATGTAGGTAAAGCAGGCGTAAGTATCTGCTCTTTGGAGAACATGAAGGTCCTCTTCGACGGCATCCCCTTGAACAAGATGTCCGTCTCCATGACGATGAACGGCGCCGTGCTGCCCGTGCTGGCATTCTACATCAACGCCGGCCTGGAGCAGGGCGCGAAGCTCGAGGAGATGGCAGGCACCATTCAGAACGACATCCTGAAGGAGTTCATGGTGCGCAACACCTACATCTACCCGCCAGCATTCTCCATGAAGATCATCGCCGACATCTTCGAATATACCTCGCAGAAGATGCCTAAGTTCAACAGCATCTCCATCTCCGGCTACCACATGCAGGAGGCTGGTGCTACAGCCGACATCGAGCTGGCCTACACGCTGGCCGACGGTATGGACTACCTGCGTGCAGGTATCAATGCAGGCATCGACGTGGACGCCTTCGCTCCGCGCCTCTCGTTCTTCTGGGCCATTGGCGTGAACCACTTCATGGAAATCGCCAAGATGAGAGCCGGCCGCTTGCTTTGGGCGAAGATTGTGAAGAGTTTCGGCGCCAAGAACCCGAAGTCGATGGCATTGCGTACTCACTCGCAGACATCCGGCTGGTCGCTCACCGAGCAAGACCCCTTCAACAATGTGGGCCGTACCTGCATCGAGGCCATGGCTGCCGTGCTGGGTCACACCCAGTCGCTGCACACCAACGCCCTCGACGAAGCCATCGCCCTGCCCACAGACTTCTCGGCTCGTATCGCTCGTAACACCCAGATTTACATCCAGAACGAGACGCAAGTATGCAAGCACATCGACCCGTGGGCCGGCTCTTACTACGTGGAGAAACTCACCTACGAGCTGTACCACAAGGCATGGGAGCACATCCAGGAGATTGAGAAGCTGGGCGGCATGGCAAAGGCCATCGAGACCGGTCTGCCCAAGATGCGTATCGAGGAGGCTTCTGCCCGCACTCAAGCCCGCATCGACAGCGGCGTACAGACCATCGTCGGCGTGAACAAGTACCGCCTCGAGCATGAGGATCCCATCGACATCCTCGAGATTGACAACACCGCCGTGCGCCTGCAGCAGGAAGAGTCGCTGAAGGAGCTCAAGGCAAAGCGCGACGAGGCACAGGTGAAGAAGGACCTCGAGGCCATCACCGAATGCGTACGCGAGTTCAACGAGGGCAAGAAGAGCGAGCACAATCTGCTCGACCTGGCTGTCATCGCCGCCGGACATCGTGCCACACTGGGTGAAATCAGCGATGCCTGCGAAGCCATCGTGGGCCGTTACAAAGCAGTAATCAGAACTATTTCAGGCGTGTATAGAAGTGAAAGCAAGAACGACAAGCTCTTCGACAAGGCTTGCGAAATGACCGATGCCTTCGCCAAGAAGGAAGGCCGCCGTCCCCGCATCATGGTTGCCAAGATGGGTCAGGACGGTCACGACCGTGGCGCGAAGGTTGTCGCAACAGGTTACGCCGACTGTGGCTTCGATGTGGATATGGGACCATTGTTCCAGACACCCGCCGAGGCAGCACGTCAGGCCGTGGAGAACGACGTGGACATCGTAGGTGCCAGCTCGCTGGCAGCAGGCCACAAGACGCTGATTCCTCAGCTCATCGAAGAGCTGAAGAAGCTGGGCCGCGAGGACATCATGGTCATTGCAGGCGGTGTAATTCCCGCTCAGGACTACGACTTCCTCTACAAGGCAGGCGTCGCAGCCATCTTCGGCCCCGGCACTCCTGTCCCCTACTCCGCTTGCGAGATGATGAAGATTCTCCTTGGCGAAGAATAAATGGACATTGGAAATTCCTCTGTGCATAAAAGCGCTAAAGAAGATTGAGGGTTAGTTCCTCACACTTCAATTACCACTCATTAAGCCCCTCTGCTGGTAGCGAAACCGGCCGAGGGGCTTTTTGTTGCCAGTCGTCACAAGCAAAGGTGGCAGACATGGCAATCATCTTTATATTGATAACTTCAGCTTCTCTGTAAACAATGGTCTGATGAAGCCCACTGACCTTGCTGCAGTTCCCGCAGCAAAGAGCGCAGAGCTGAGTTGGACTGAAAATGGCGAAGCTACCGCTTGGCAGGTTTGCCTGAATGGCGACGAGAGCAACCTTATCGCTGCCGACAGCAATCCCTTCACGCTGAACGGCCTCACGTTCGAGACCACTTACACCGTTAAAGTACGTGCTACCGATGGCACCGAGTTCAGCCGCTGGAGTGACGAGGTTTCCTTCACAACACTCGAACAGTTCCCTGTTCCTACAGACCTTGCTACAAGTCATGTCACTGCTACCTCTGCCAACATCAGCTGGACAGGCAATGCCGACAGCTACAACATACGGTATGCAAGATTTACTTTCTTCGATGATTTCGAAAACGGCCTCGATGCAAAAGGCTGGACTATTATTCGTAATGCCGAAGGTGACGAATACTCAGACTGGAGAACGTTCCATCTCGCGGACTTCAATGAAGGGTCAATTCCTTCCTACAGCTGCAATTACGTTGCAATGTCAAGGAGCTGGACAAATACAAAATACAATGGTGACAATTGGTTGAACAAGGACGTCGACATTTGGGACAACGAATGGTAACGCCATTTACAATTCAGCCATTTTGCCATATAGCATTTGGCTCCTGATACGCACGGAAGCAGGCAACATCGGTTCGCCTGCTTCTGTGTATTCAGAGCATTAATAATAAACTAGGCGTGGATAGTTGCTCAACTTG
>CADCCR010000076.1 GCA_902799985.1 uncultured Bacteroidales bacterium
TAACAAAGATAACAGAGCGCCTATCAGAGCTGCCAAATACATATTCCGCATCATTGTCGGCCTGCTTTGCACCGTCTATCTGACCCTGCTGCTGCTGACGTCACTTCCTGCCTTCCAGAGTTGGGGAGCAGAGAAGGCGTCGCAGTGGCTGGCCGAGAAGACGGGCAGCAGAGTGAGCATCGGCAACCTGCGGCTGAGCATGCTGGGGCGCGTGATTCTGGACAATGTACGGCTCTATGACCGTAGCGACACCCTGATGCTGCAGGCCTCGCGCATCGCAGCGAAGGTTGACCTGTTGCCCCTCGTAGAGAAGAAGATACGCGTGGACAACGCACAGCTCATCGGCATGCATGCCACCCTCTACAAGGATGGCGAGGAGCCATTCAACTTCCAATTCCTCATCGATGCCTTCTCCTCGAAGGACACCACCTCTACCCCACTCGACCTCGGCATCGGTGCACTGGTACTGCGCAGAGCTGAGGTGCGCTTCGACCGCCTAGATAAGCCAGTCACTCCAGGCAGACTGAATCCCAATCATCTGCACCTCAAGGACCTGAGCCTCACGATGCGCGTCATGGCACAGATGCCCGACACACTCGCCGTGGACCTGCGCAATCTATCGTTCCACGAAGAGAGCGGCATGGACGTGCGTCGCCTGTCCCTTCAGACAAAAGTAGGCAAGCAGTCACTTGCTGTTCACGACCTGATGCTGGAACTGCCCGAATCGACCATCGAGGTGAAGGACCTCTCGAATATCCCCATTGAGGAAGAGGAATGGCGAGGTGAAGCAGACACCATCCTCACCAGAAGATGGGCAGAGTCCCTCGGCATCGTGTCCGGCAACCTCACAGCCCGCATCTGTCCGCGCGACCTGCGCTGTCTCGTGCCACGGCTGGCAACATTCGGCGACATCATCGACATCGCCACCGACATGGAGCAAGAGAAGAACTCGGTACGGCTGACGAACCTCTCCGTCGAAGACGTTGCCGGCAATGTCGCCCTGCTCTGCGACCTCAACGCCACCGATGTCTTCAAGAAGCCAGCCCTTCGTGCCGACATCATGGGACTGCAGACCGGACCCAACATCCAGCTGTTCCTGACGAAGAACCTGCAGGGCGAGGCCCATGAGGTCAGTCCCATCCTGACGCGCCTCGGAAGCACGAAGACCATCGGCACCGTCACCTATCAGGGCGACATCCTGCAGGCAAAGACTGAGACCGACACGGAGCAAGGCCTCCTTGCCGTGGACGCCACCTTGCATGACATGCAGGACATCGAAGCCAGCCTCTCGGCCATCGACCTCAAGCTGGGCCATCTGCTCGGGCTGAGCAACGAAGCAAGGAACACGCTGCTCACACTCGAAGCCCAGGTGAACGGCACCCTGCCGAAGGAAGACAAGCAGGGAGTGCTTACTTCAACGGGATTGATTAAGAGTCTGACGTACAACGACTATGAGCATCGCAACATAAGCTTTGCTGCAACAGCGGACGGCGATGCCTACAGCGGCGATCTGATGAAGGAAGAGCCCAACGGACAGGCTCAGGTACATGTGCAAACTGCCATGCAGCAAGGCGGTAGGACCTTGCTCTGCAATGCCGAGGTGAAGGACTTCGCGCCCTACAATATGAACCTGACGAAACGCTACGAAGGCGAACGCTTCTCCGGCAACCTGGAGGCAGAATTCAAGGATATCGACCTCAATCACCTGCAAGGCTGGCTACGGCTCACCGACATGGAACTGGCATCGGACCGGCAGGAACCGCTTCGCATAAGCGACATAGCCCTCAGCAGCGAACAGGAGGGAAACAGTCAGCACCTGCAACTGCAGAGTGACTTCCTCAACCTGAAGGCCGACGGCAACATACATTGGCAGAGCCTCTCGGAGTCGTTCCTGCATCACATCAGGCAGAACTTGCCAAGCCTCTTCCGTAGCAGCAGCAACCGACAGCAGCCCATGGGCAACGACTTCCGCTTCCTCGTCCAGGTGAAGGACACGGTGCTGGCCAAACGTCTGCTGGGGTCGAGCCTCTACCTGCCCGAGAGAAGCACGCTGGAAGGCACCATCAGCGATGCCGTGGGACAGATAGCGATGCAGCTACATGTGCCCAACATCACGATGTCCGGACAGCAGTTGCAAAACATCGACTGCCGCCTGGAGAGCAACAATGCGGCGCTGCAGACGAGTCTGCAATGCATGCGCATCGTGAAAGGCAAGTCGGTGGAAATCAACCTGGACGCCTATGCCAAGGATGACAAGGTGACATCGCGGCTCCGCTGGGACAACAAACGCGACGTGGCCTACACGGGCGACGTCAGCCTGACCGGTAACATCCGGCGTGACCTTTCCGACCATACAGCCATCGACGCGAGGCTGAAGGCATCGGACATCGTCATTGGCGACACGACATGGCACATCAAGCCTGCCACCATCAGCTACCACGACGGCGTGGTGGACGTGGAGAACGTCTCCATCAGTCAGGCAGACAGGCACATCCACATCGGCGGTCGCATCTCGGACCAGGCGACAGACTCGCTGAAGGCAGAGCTGGCCGACATCGACCTGGCGTACATCATGGACCTCGTCAACTTCCACAGCGTGGACTTCGCCGGTGACGTGACAGGCAGCATCTACGGCACGTCGCTCATGAAGCAGCCCAAGGCCGATGCCTACCTGCAGGTGAAGAATTTCACCTTCAACACAGCAAGCCTCGGCAACATGGACCTCTATGCCAACTGGGGGAAGCAAGAACGGGCCATCCTGCTGGAGGCAGACATGCGAGGTCCCGTGCCTCAGCATCACACCCAAGTGCACGGCACCATCATACCCGGTAAGGGAGCGGACGACGGACTGAACCTGAACATCAACACCGACCACATCGACCTCTCGTTCCTCCGAAAGTACACGGCCAACGTGATGAGCAACCTGCAGGGACGCGCCTCGGGCTGGGCACGTGTTTACGGACCGTTCAAGACCGTCAACCTGGAGGGCGACATGTTCATCAACGAGCTGAAGACGCACGTCAACGCGTTGAATACGGACTACAGCCTCTCCGGCGACAGCGTCACCTTGCGGCCCGACAACATCTGGCTCCAGCATGCAACCATCTACGACAACATGGGCATGCCGGGCATGAACGAGCACACAGCCACCCTGGACATGCACCTCATGCACAATGCCTTCAAGGACATGAGCTACGAGTTCAACGTGGATGCACACAACATGCTCTGCTACAACATCACCCGACAAGCAGGCGCCAACTTCTACGGAACAGTCTATGCCGATGCAACAATGGACATGCAAGGCAGACGCGGAAGGGTAGACATCAACGTGTCGGCCACCCCGATGCCCGGAACCACTATAATATATAATGTGTCGTCGCCGGGTGCCGTGGACGAGTCAGAGTTCGTGACCTACGTCTCGCAAAGCGATTCCGCGCTGGCATACACAGACAACGTACAGGCCACGCAGGAGAAGATATCCGACGACATGCGGATAAACTTCGACATCGACGCCAATCCCAACGCACAAATCCAGCTCGTCATGGACCCCAGCACAGGCGACAACATCGCCTTGGGCGGCAACGGACGCCTATTGGCCAACTATTATAACAAAGGACGATTCCAGCTCTACGGCACTTACCGCGTGAGCGAAGGCACCTATCGCATGTCCATTCGCGACCTCATCCGCCGCGACTTCACCTTCATGCCCGACGGCACCATCGTCTTCGGAGGCGATGCCATGCAGGCAGCACTCAACCTCAAAGCCAAGCACACCGTACACAATGTCTCGCTCGACGACCTCTCGACCACCGGTCTCGGCCTTTCCAACACACGCGTGGACTGCATCATGAACATCGGAGGCATAGCCCGCGAGCCCGTCATCTCCTTCGACTTCGACCTGCCCAACGCCAACGAGGACGAGAAGCAGATGGTGCGCTCCATGCTGAGCAGCGAGGAGGAACGCGACATGCAAACCATCTATCTGCTCGGCGTAGGACGCTTCTACAGCTATGGCACCGTGCTGGCGAAGAACCAGACGCAAGGCGGCATGGCGATGAACTCGATGCTGAGCAGCGTGCTCAGTTCGCGCTTCAACCAAATCATGTCGCAGGCGCTGGGCGGAAGCAACTGGAGCTTCGGCACAAACCTGCAGACGGGACAGACCGGATGGGAGCAGCTGGACGTGGAAGGCATGTTGAGCGGACGCATGCTGAGCGGGCGGCTCCTCTTCAACGGCAACTTCGGCTACCGCGAAAGCAAGTACAACACGAACCAAAGCAACTTCATCGGCGACTTCGACATCCAGTACAAGCTATCGCCCCGCAGCCCCTTCTCGCTGAAGGCATACAGCCAGACCAACGACCGCTACTTCACACAATCGTCGCTCACCACACAGGGCATCGGCATTCAGTTCCAGCGTGACTTCAACCGATGGAAGGAACTCTTCCGCCGCACAAACAAGACAAACAAACAGAAAGAGAAATGAGACGAATCCTCGTGATACTTGCCATCGGCCTGCAGGCAGAGGTGTGGGCACAGTCGGCAGAGCAAGCCGTAGCCGACACCATCATGACCGAGCACGAACTGGGCAGCGTGGAAGTGAAAGGCACGGGCTCGTCGCGGTCGCGAGGCAGGGTGGAGAACGTCGACCTCATCGGTCAGGGACAGCTCGTGCGCGCCGCCTGTTGCAACCTGGGCGAGTCCTTCACGACCAATCCCTCCGTGGACGTCAGCTACACAGATGCTGCCACCGGTGCCCGACAGATAAAGCTGCTTGGCCTGAACGGAACCTATGTGCAGATGCTCACCGAGAACGTCCCCAACCTGCGCGGTGCTGCCCTACCCTATTCGCTCGGCTTTGTGCCAGGACCATGGATGCAGTCCATCCAGGTGAGCAAAGGTGCGGCCAGCGTGAAGAACGACTACGAAAGCACCACCGGACAGATAAACATCGAGTACCAGAAGCCGCAGGGCATCGACGGCGTCCGCGCCAACGCCTACCTCGACACCGACCTGAAGCTGGAGGCCAACGCCGATGCCGGCATCCACCTAAGCGACCGTCTGTCCACAAGTCTGCTGCTGCACTTCGAGAACCGCCAGACGCATCACGATGCCAACGGCGACGGCTTCATGGACATGCCACGGCTGCGGCAGTACAACATCATGCACCGATGGGCGTACGTCTCGCAAGGCTTCATCAGTCAGCTGTCGATGCGCTTCCTGCGCGACGAGCGGACTGGCGGACAGACAGGCATGGAACATGGCTACACCACCGAGGTCAAGACCAACCGCTACGAGGCGCAATGGAAGAACGGCCTCATGTTCGGCGGCGAGCACAACACGTCGCTGGCCCTGATGCTGCAAGGCTCGTGGCACGATGCCTGGAACCGCTTCGGACGTACGCAGTACGACGTGACACAACGCAACGCCTACGGACAGCTGATGTTCGAGACAGACCTCACCGAATGCCACAACGTCAGCCTCGGTGCATCCGTCAATCACGACAACTACGACGAACGCACCTCGCTTGCGGGCCTGCCCCTCGTGCCAGCCAACGAGACGACGGTGGGACTCTATGCCCAGTACACCTACAAGCTCGACGAGAAGCTGACCGTGATGCCCGGCATACGTTGGGACAGCTCGAGCGAGCACGGTTCGTTCGTCACGCCACGTCTGCACATCAAATACTCCCCGACAGATGTGCTGACGCTCCGTGCCTCTGCCGGCAAGGGATACCGGTCGCCGCATGCCCTGGCCGAGAATGTCTCGCTGCTGGCAAGCGGACGCACCATCCTCGTTGCCGACGAGCTGCAGCAGGAAGAAGCATGGAACATGGGCGGCTCCGTCGGGCTGGTCGTACCCATCCGCAACAAGGACCTGGAGCTGAATGCCGAGTACTACTACACACACTTCCTGCGCCAGATGGTCGTCAACTTCGACGGCACGAAGGGCCGGCACACGCTCTCGTTCGAGAACCTTGACGGCAACAGCCGCAGTCATTGCTTCCAGGTGGATGCCACCTACCCCTTCTTCAACGGATTTACGGCAACCGCAGCCTTCCGACTCAACGACGTCCGTTGCACCTACGACGGCGAACTGCGTCAGAAGCCACTCACCTCGCGCTACAAAGGACTGCTCACCCTTTCCTACAAGACGCCGCTCGAGCTGTGGCAGTTCGACGTCACCGGACATCTGAACGGCGGCGGCAAGCTCTACGACCGCACGGACTTCCCCACCTACTTCCAGCTGCAGGCACAGGTGACGCGCGAGTTCCGACACTTCTCCGTCTACCTCGGCGGCGAGAACCTGACGAACTACAAGATGTACGACCCCATCATAGGCGCCGACAACCCATGGTCGGCGGCCTTCGATGCCACACAGATCTGGGGACCCGTAGCAGGTGCAATGGGCTACATCGGAGTGAGATACAAACTTGAAAAGTACTGATACACACATATATTCATTATGAATCGTAACAAAACACTCATTCTGGCATTCGCTGCCATGCTCTCCTTGGGCGCAATGGCAGAGACAAAGACAGACACACTCGTCGTCACACCAAGTCCAAAGATGACCTGCGAGAACTGCGTGAAGAAGATAAAACAGAACATACGCTTCGTGAAAGGCACCAAGAACATCATCGTGTCCCTGCCGCAGCAAACAGTCACCATCGTCTATGACAAGCAGAAGTCGGGCTACGACGACTACACCGCCGCCTTTCGCAAAATAGGCTATCAGGTCAAACCCGCTGCCGAGAAGAAATAAAGCCCTCGCGCTTATTTCGGAAGCGCCCCGTGCTTATCTCGGAAGCGCCTAGCGCTTATTTCGGAAGCGCAGGCCGTGTTGAGACGCCTGCCACAGCGTTACAACAAGGCAAAAACAGAGGAACTGCCAAAAACTTCGGTAAATTCATAGAAAAAAACTTAAATTTCTTTGCAGCAACAGATATTTGTTCTATATTTGCACACCGAATAGAAAAACACACGAAACGGATGGAAGCAAAAGAACCAATTGCCAAGTTGATAAAGGCCCTGCAGGAGATAGACAAACCTGCACCGCGCCAATTACTCTTGGACTACATAATGGGCCGAAGATCCCGACTGATAGAGGAACTGGAGCTCTTTGACAAAGATACCTACGGCATCGGTGAGACACACGACGATGACTTCTGGTCCACCATCATCGATGCCGCATACGAAAACGGACTGCTCAAACAGGTGGCAACAAAGAATAACGACCTTTTGCCAACTCCCGCAGGAAAGAAGTTCGCAAAGAAGCCCACGTCGTTCATCATCCCCGACGACGAATCCATAGGCGAAAGCATGTCCGAGTCATCTGAAATCGACTCGCTGCTGGAACAGGCACAGAAAGACAACTCTGCGTCCAACTCGTCCGCCTCACCTCACGCCAAGCAACAGATAAAGCTCATCACGGCCATCGACCGCCACATCGCGCTCGAGGACTTTGCAGAGAGCGACGGGCTCGGACTGGACGAAGTGCTGGAGGACCTGGAGATGCTTGCTCGGCAGAAACGATACCTCGACATCACCTACTTCACCGACGAAGTGCTGGGGCCAGACTGCATGAAGGAACTGCTGGACTATTTCCAGGATGCCAAGACGGACAGCATAGACAAAGCCATGGAGGAATATGGCGATGTGTACAACGAGGAGGAGCTGCGTCTGGCAAGAATCGTTTATCTGATGAATAATATATAATAATGTATATATATGGAAATACTGAAATTCAATCCAATCTTCAAGCCCACGCTATGGGGTTCCGAGACATGGGTGGTCTCGGCAGTCAAGGGGTCGGAATCTGTTGCCCTCAATGGTGTTGACAAGGGACTGACACTTCCCGAAATCGTTGCACGCTACGGTGCCGAATTCCTGGGGAAGAAGAACACCGAGAAGTTCGGGACAGACTTCCCTCTGCTCATCAAGTTCATCGACGCACGTCAGGACCTCTCCATTCAGGTTCATCCCGACGACGCACTAAGCGCCAAGCGTCACGGCAAAATGGGCAAGAACGAGATGTGGTACGTCGTTGATGCCGACCGCGGCAGCCAGCTCATAGCAGGCTTCAGGCAGAAGCTGGAGACCAGCGACTACGCACAGAAAGTGGCCGACGGCAGCATCGAGGACGACCTCAACAAGGTGAACGTCAGCGAGGGCGACTGCTTCTACATCCCCGCAGGCCGCGTCCACGGCATCGGCGCCGGCATGGTCATTGCCGAGATTCAGCAGACGAGCGACGTGACATACCGCATCTATGACTACATGCGTCGCGACCGCGACGGAAACCTGCGCGAACTGCATACCGACCTTGCCCTCGAGGCCATCAACTTCCAGGACATCACGACCGACCCCAAGGTCGTCTACACGGAGAGCCGCGACACCGTCGTTCCCCTCGTGGAATGCCCGTTCTTCACCACCAACGAGCTGAAGCTGACACGTGCCTTCAAGCGCGACTACACAGGTATCGACAGCTTCCGCGTCTATATGTGCCTCAACGGACAGAGCTGCTTCCTCAGTCCCGCCGGACAGGGCATCTTCCTGCGCCAGGGAGAATCGCTCGTCGTTCCCGCTGCAATGAAGGAAGTCACAATCGTCCCCGACGAAAACGCCAAGCTCCTGGAAAGCTACGTGGAGTAAAAAAAAAATTCAAAATATTTGGCTATTCAAAAAAAAAGCCGTACCTTTGCAGCCGATTTATGCCGTAGAGGCCAGAAAAAGAGGGTCACGAGCTGGCTCCGCCCCGCGGTCAAACCCGTTATAAACAATAAATAATAATGTACGCAATCGTAGAGATTAACGGTCAGCAGTTCCGTGTTGAGGAAGGCAAGAAGCTCTTCGTTCACCACATGCCCCAGGCAGAAGCCGGACAGACTGTTGAGTTTGAGAATGTATTGTTGGTCGACAACGGTACCATCACAGTGGGCACTCCCACCGTCGAAGGTGCTAAGGTGACGGCCGAAGTTGTATCACCCCTGGTAAAGGGCGACAAAGTGCTCGTCTTCCACAAGAAGCGTCGCAAGGGCTATCGCAAGCTCAACGGACATCGCCAGCAGTTCACCGAACTGACCATCAAGGGCATCAACGCTTAATGTTTAACGCTAAAGACTGAACGAAAATGGCACATAAAAAAGGTGTAGGTAGTTCTAAGAACGGACGTGAGTCACACGCTCAAAGACTGGGCATTAAGATTTTCGGCGGTGAGATGTGTGTTGCAGGCAACATCATCGTTCGCCAGCGCGGTACACGCCACTACCCCGGCACAAATGTGGCTATGGGTAAGGACAATACGCTCTATGCCCTCGTGGATGGTACTGTACAGTTCAAGAAGGGTCGCCTCGACCGCAGTACCGTAAGTGTTCTGCCTGTTGCAGAAGCATAAACAAACATTCGACTATTGCAAGGAGGGATATGCCACGAAGCACATCCCTCCTTTTTTTGTTATTTTGATTGCATTTTCGAGGGTAAGACTTCGTATTATGCTCAAAAAGTCGTACCTTTGCAAAAATTTAGAAACTATACAAAGAAGAAAACATGCTCACACTGAAACTCATCACAGAAGAGACAGAGCGCGTCGTAGCCGGATTAGAGAAGAAACACTTCGCCGGTGCACGACAGGCTATTGAGGAAGTCATTACCGTGGATAAGACACGCCGCCAGGCACAGAAAGAGCTTGACCAGAACCTCTCCGACGCGAAGAAGCTTGCCGCAGAGATTGGTATGCTCATGAAGCAAGGCAAGCGCGAGGAAGCAGAAGGCGTCAAGGCAAAGGTAGCTGCGCTCAAGGAGACAAGCAAAGAACTGGAAATCAAGAAGGAAACAGCCGAGCAGGAAATGACTCGTCTGCTTTGCCAGATTCCCAACATCCCCTACGACGAGGTGCCCGAGGGCACATGTGCCGAAGACAATCTTGTAGTGAAAGCCTCCCCCAGCCCCTCCAAAGGAGGGGAGAACTTCCTCACTGTAGCGGAATTCAACAAGGTATGGAAACCACTCACCCCTCCTTTGGAGGGGACGGGGGAGGCTCTTCCTCATTGGGAACTCGCCAAGAAGTACAATCTCATCGACTTCGACCTTGGCGTGAAGATAACGGGAGCCGGTTTCCCTGTCTATCGTGGCAAGGGCGCAAGGCTGCAGCGTGCGTTAATTGATTTCTTCCTGGACGAAGCGCAGAAGTCTGGCTACGAGGAGATTATGCCTCCCACAGTTGTGAATGCCGCTTCGGGTTATGGCACAGGTCAGCTTCCCGACAAGGAGGGCCAGATGTACCATTGCGAAGTGGATGACCTCTACCTCATTCCAACAGCCGAAGTGCCTGTGACGAACATCTATCGCGACGTTATTCTCGACGAGAAAGACCTGCCCATCAAGAACTGCGCCTACACCCAATGCTTCCGTCGCGAAGCAGGCAGCTACGGCAAGGACGTG
>CADCCR010000077.1 GCA_902799985.1 uncultured Bacteroidales bacterium
ACAAAATAATGGCTTAAATCGAATCGCATTTGGAAACCAACGGGTTACAATGAGGGCTTTTCTGACGCGATGTTAAGATAGTGTCATCAGCGCAAGCTTCATGGCCAAACGATGCGTGGAAAAGTGCCGAAGTTGGCACGTTTCGTTGGGCAAAAGTCCGTGGCGCGTCGACAATAAGCGCAGGGTGCTTCCGAAATAAGCGCGAGGCGCTTCCGGAAAAAGTCCGTGCCGCGTCGCCTGGAACGCCACGCCGATTCGAATATTCCTGTAAGGATTTTTCGCGCTGGCCACACATCATACGAATTGCACGAATCCTTCACATGCCGACAATAGCAAGGTGAAGGATTCGTGCAATTCGTGTAACACGCAATGAAGATACGACGGCTATTTGCTGACGGCAATCTTCCTGACGATGGAAGCACCATTGCGCAGGACGATGTGGGCAATGACGGTTTGGCCGGGCTGCAGGTCATAGCCTATCCGACGGCCCTGCAGGTCGTAGTAGTAGACGCCGGCTATGTCATCGGAGAGGGAAGTCGTCTCCTCACCTGGCAGCAGGAAATCCTCTGTCGGCACCTCGTCGATGCCGGTGGCAATGGCTGCTGAGGTGGTCTGCTCGAGCAGGGATTCGCAGAGCGCAGTCCGTGGCGTGAGGTAGTAGTTGTCGAGCAGCTGGAGGCGTGCGGCATTGTTGTTGGTGGTGCGGATGGGCTGTCCGTCGGCGTTGAAGCCCAGGGCGCGGGTGCTCTCGCGAAGGACAAAGTCACGACCCGTGAAGGTGATGGACAGCTTGACCGGCACTTCGGAGAGTCCGGCTTCGGTCTTGATGGTGAGGTAGTAGCCGGTGGCAAGGTTGTAGGCGCAATAGTAACTCTCGTTGTCGTGGCGCAGGATAATCCAATGGTTGGCAGGGTCGGTGACGTCGACCTCAGCGCGAGGCACGCCGACGAGCTTGTTGCCGCGCACGGCCACCACATTGTTCTCGTCGCCGATGAGGTAGGCGCGGAAGGAACAGATGTGGTCTGCCCGAACCGTATTGCCGTAGCGCAGAGGTGCATGCGTCTGGGCCATGTCGTAGAGGGCCTGTCGCATCTGCTGGACAGTGAAGTCGGTGGCTGCCAGCTCGTGAATGGGCTTCAGAGCCTCGGAGGTATAGCCCTCGAAGCGGTTCTCCCCGGCGAAGAGCTCCTGGACGAGCTCCTGCATCTTGGCCAGGGAAGCGTGTGTGGTGACGAGGGTCTTCATCGAACTGTACGAGTCGGCCAGATATGCGGTCTGAAGCGTGGCGATGAGGGAGTCGAGGTTGATGTTCTCCACCACGCTATGGTCGTCGACGAGCGGCAAGGTGTTGGCTGAGTCCTTGGGGTGTCCGTAGCCTCCGGCCTGCATGTAGAAGGCGCGTGGCACGTCGCTGGCCAGTCCGTGACCGTAGTCCATGCGGCGGTGGCGTGTGGTTATCTCGCCGTCGTTGATGAAGCTCTGATAGTCGGTCTGCGTGAAGGAGGCGCGGTTGACGTAGTACCACTTGCCGCTGCCCACGGAGCGCTGGTAGTTGTTGCGGTAGTAGGCGCGCCGGAAGAGCTCGCCGCCCGTGTCGGCCCAGTTCTCGATGAACGAGTACCAGGTGTTGTAGTAGTGCGACTCACCGCTGTGGCGAATGGTTGCCATGTAGTGCCACTCGGGGTCGTCGATGGCCTTGTACCACGTCGAGAGCAGCGAGCACGGGTAGCGGATGATGCTGTCGTTCCGGTTCTTGTCCTTGAGCACAATGGTGCGTTCCTCGGGACGCGCACAGGTCAGGAACTGCACCCACTGTCCGGGCTCCCAGTGACCATTGTAGACCATCGACTGACAGCCGGTGCCTTCGTTGCCGAAGCGGTTGATGGTCACATCATCGCCGTAGGCCAAAGCACCTGCCCTGAGGTAGGTTGCCAGGTCGGGGGTGAGGTCTGTGTCGCCATTGTCCCAGATGGAGAAGAGGACGCGGTGCTGATAGGACGACGGAATCGTGTCGGTGTACTGACCATTCTCGTTTGGCACCGTCTGTCCGCACATCTGTATGCCCATGTAGCCGCCCGTGATGCCCAGCGTCATGAGGTACGTGTTGATGGTGGCCCACTGCTTGGGCATGAGCACCTCCTGGTAGCACCACTCGTACGACTCGTTCTGCGGCGCATTTGGAGCCGTGGAGTGTCCGAACCAAAGGTGTGTGGCCGGTGTGGGGAAGCCGCGCAGGTGGGCATCGATGACGGGACTGCCGCCCGTGCGCTCGAAGTTGAGCTGCATGAGGCGCGAGATGCGGTTGTAGCCTTGTGGAGCCTGTATCTCGACGCGATACCACGTGTCGGCCGGGAAGTTCATCTCCGGGATGATTTCCATATCGACGGTCTTGCTCCGGGTGCAAGCCTCGGTGACACTGTGTCGGAGGAGTACCTCGTCCGTCTCACAATTCTTGACAAGGACATTGAGGGTGACGTCGCCTGTCACCTTGGGCTGCAACCTGGCCGTAGCCGAAACGGTGGCTCGGGGAATGCGGAGGCAGTAGACAAGGGTGATGCGGTCGTCGGTCTCGAAGGTGGTGAAGCCTTCCGTCTTGCGGTATCCGGCGTAGCGACCCTCTATCTCGCGATAGTGGCAGTTGCCATAAATAACGTCCGTGGCCTGCATCTGCAGGATGCTCAGCAGCGCCAGCACAGTAAGGGTAATGCGATGTTTCATGGTCTTTTGTGTTAGTTTTAGTTCCTTTCAGCCTGTAAAATTACATCTTTTTCACGAAAGTTGTGCATCCTTCCATGGAAAAATTGCCTAATATGCATGTTTCTCCTCACCGCGTCTCCGTAGGGACAAAAAAAAACCGCAGGGCAGGAAGCCTTGCGGTTCTTGTTGTATCCCTCCTTTAAGGGAGGCTCTTTAATAGATGCCGTCGACGTAGTCGAGCAGGGTCTTGCGGCTGGCAAGGGTGCGGTCGTAGTCCTCGCGGTTGGTGACCACAATCTTGTCGAACTCGCGCATACCGGTACCGGCAGGGATGAGGTGACCGCAGATGACGTTCTCCTTCATGCCCTCCAGGTAGTCGGTTTTGCCATTGATGGCTGCCTCGTTGAGCACCTTGGTGGTCTCCTGGAAGGATGCGGCGGAGATGAAGCTGCTGGTCTGCAGTGCTGCACGGGTGATACCCTGCAGAATCTGCTTCGACGTGGCGGGGCGTGCATCGCGAACCTGCACGGTCTTCTTGTCCTGGCGCTTGAGCAGTGAGTTCTCGTCGCGCAGACGGCGGGCCGTCACGATTTGTCCGTTCTGCATGTTCTCCGAGTCGCCGCAGTCGGTAACCACCTTCTTGCCCCAGATATTGTCGTTCTCCTCGTTGAACTCGAGCTTGTCGACAATCTGCTGAGAGAGGAAGCGTGTGTCGCCTGCATCGTCGATCTGCACCTTGCGCATCATCTGGCGCACGATGACCTCGAAGTGCTTGTCGTTGATCTTCACACCCTGCAGACGGTAAACGTCCTGTATCTCATTGACGATGTACTCCTGTACGGCCGTGGGACCCTTGATGGCCAGGATGTCGGCAGGCGTGATGGCACCGTCGGAAAGCGGTGTGCCGGCACGGACATAGTCGTTCTCCTGTACCAGAATCTGGCGGTTGGCAGGGATGAGATACTTCTTGACGGCCTCTTCACCACCCAGGCGGGGCGTGATGATGACCTCGCGGTTGCCGCGCTTGAGCTTACCCATCGTCACCTCACCATCAATTTCGGCTACGGTGGCAGGGTTGCTCGGGTTGCGGGCCTCGAAGAGCTCCGTTACACGGGGCAGACCGCCGGTGATATCGCCGCCGCCGCCGATGACACGAGGAATCTTCACGAGCACGTCGCCTGCCTTCACTTCCTGACCGTCCTCGATGGCAATGTGGCCGCCGATGGGCAGGTTGTAGTGGCGCAGGATGTCGCCGTTCTCATCCAGAATATGTACGGTGGGAACACGCATACGGTCGTGCGACTCGATGACGATGAGCTCCTGCAGACCGGTCTGTTCGTCGGTCTCGACCTTGTAGTTGACACCTTCGATGACATCCTCGAACTTGACCTTACCAGGCATTTCCGTCACGACAACAGCATTGAAGGGGTCCCACTTGGCAACAATCTCATCCTTCTGGACCATGTCGCCGTCGTTCTTGTAGAGCGTACTGCCGTAGGGCACGTTGGCCGTGAGCAGGACAATATTTGTGGTGGGGTCGACAAAGCGAACTTCCGTCAGACGGCCTACCACAACCTTGGCAGGTGTGCCGGTCTCGTCGACAACGTCCACGGTACGCAGCTCCTCGAACTCGAGGCGAGCGTCGTACTTGGCCTTGATGCGAGCATTGGCGGCTGCATTACCTGCCACACCACCGGCGTGGAACGTACGCAGCGTCAGCTGTGTACCAGGCTCACCGATGGACTGTGCGGCAATGACGCCTACTGCCTCGCCCTTCTGCACCATGCGACTGGTGGCAAGGTTGCGGCCGTAGCACTTCATGCAGACGCCCTTGCGGCTCTCGCAAGTGAGCACCGAACGAATCTCGACGGTCTCGATGGGGCTGTCCTCAATCTCCTGTGCCTTGGCTTCGGTAATCTCTTCGCCGGAAGCACAGATGAGCTTGCCTGTAAGGGGATGGATGATGTCATGGACAGACACACGGCCCAGGATGCGGTCGTAGAGGCTGCTGATGACTTCATCGCCGTTCTTCAGAGCTGAGCATACGAGGCCACGCAGGGTACCGCAGTCCTCTTCGTTGATGATGACGTCATGGCTGACGTCGACCAAACGACGGGTCAGGTATCCGGCGTCGGCCGTCTTCAAGGCAGTATCAGCCAGACCCTTACGAGCACCGTGGGTGGAGATGAAGTACTCCAGCACGCTCATGCCCTCCTTAAAGTTAGAGAGGATGGGGTTCTCGATGGTGTCAGGCTCGGCACCGGCCTTCTGGGGCTTGGCCATCAGACCGCGCATACCGGAAAGCTGACTGATCTGACCGGCACTACCACGGGCACCGGAGTCGAGCATCATATACACAGCGTTGAAGCCCTGGTCGGCCTCCTTCATGGTCTTCAGCAGAGCCTTCGAAAGGTCGTTGTTGACGTGTGTCCAGATATCGATGACCTGATTGTGACGCTCCTTGTCGGTGATGAAGCCCATGCCGTACTCGCCGCTGATGCGCTCCACTTCCTCGTTACCCTTGCGGATGAGCTCTTCCTTCTCTTCGGGGATGATGATGTCGCCGAGGTTGAAGGACAGACCGCCTTCGTAAGCCAGACGGTAACCGAGGTTCTTGATGCCGTCGAGGAACTCGCAAGCGCGAGCTATGCCGACCGTCTTGATGACGTCGGTGATGATGCCACGAAGGGTCTTCTTGGAGATGACGTCGTTGAAGAAGCCAACCTCAACGGGAATAATATCGTTGGCAATGACGCGACCTACAGAAGTCTCGACCATACGCTTGCCAATCGTGCCGTCCTCGAGCTTGTCGTCAACAACGACGAAGACGGGAGCGTGCACATCGACGCGCTTCTCATTGTATGCAATGATAGCTTCCTCGGGACCGTAGAACTTAAGGCCGCTGCCCTTTGCACCGGGACGCAGCTTGGTGATGTAGTACAGACCGAGCACCATGTCCTGGGAAGGAACGGTGATAGGTGTGCCGTTGGCCGGGTTCAGAATGTTATGAGACTGAAGCATCAGGATCTGAGCCTCGAGGATAGCCTCATTGCTCAAAGGCAGATGCACAGCCATCTGGTCGCCGTCGAAGTCGGCATTGAACGCCGTACAAGCCAGGGGATGCAGCTGGATGGCCTTGCCTTCAATCATCTTAGGCTGGAAGGCCTGAATGCCGAGGCGGTGCAGCGTCGGGGCACGGTTCAGCAGAACGGGATGGCCCTTCATGACAAACTCCAGGATGTCCCAGATGATGGGGTCCTTGCGGTCGACAATCTTCTTGGCGCTCTTCACAGTCTTCACAATGCCGCGCTCAATGAGCTTGCGGATGATGAAGGGCTTGTAGAGCTCTGCTGCCATGAGTTTGGGAATGCCGCACTCGCCCATCTTCAGCTCGGGACCAACCACGATGACGGAACGGGCTGAGTAGTCGACACGCTTACCGAGCAGGTTCTGACGGAAGCGGCCCTGCTTACCCTTGAGCGAATCGGAGAGAGACTTCAGCGGGCGGTTGCTCTCCGTCTTGACGGCACTGCTCTTGCGGCTGTTGTCGAAGAGGCTGTCCACGGCCTCCTGCAGCATACGCTTCTCGTTGCGAAGGATGACTTCGGGAGCCTTAATCTCGATAAGTCTCTTGAGTCGGTTGTTACGGATGATGACACGACGATAGAGGTCATTGAGGTCGCTCGTAGCGAAACGGCCGCCATCGAGGGGCACCAGGGGACGGAGTTCGGGGGGGATGACAGGCAGGGTGCGCATAATCATCCACTCGGGCTTGTTCGTCTTGGCGCTTGCACGGAAGCTCTCCACAACCTGAAGGCGCTTCAGCACATCGTTCTTGTGCTGGGCAGCAGTCTCCTTGCTGGCCTCATCGCGCAGCTGATTGGAAAGAGAGTCAAGGTCGAGCTCTACGAGCAGGTCGTAGATGGCCTCGGCACCCATCTTGGCAATGAACTTGTTGGGGTCGCTGTCCTCCAGATACTCGTTGCCCTGAGGCAGACGATCCATGATGTCCTCGTACTCTTCTTCCGAGAGCAGGTCGAGCTTCTGCACAGGGATGTCCTTGTTCTTTGCCATGACACCGGGCTGAAGCACAATGTAGCGCTCGTAGTAGATGACAGCGTCGAGCTTCTTGGTAGGAATGCCGAGCAGATAGCCTATCTTGTTGGGCAGGGAACGGAAGTACCAGATGTGTGCCACGGGCACCACGAGCTGGATGTGGCCGCTGCGTTCGCGACGCACCTTCTTCTCTGTCACCTCCACACCGCAACGGTCGCAGACGTTGCCCTTGTAGCGGATACGCTTGTACTTTCCGCAATGGCACTCGTAGTCCTTCGTCGGACCGAAGATGCGCTCGCAGAAGAGACCGTCACGCTCGGGCTTGTAGGTTCGGTAGTTGATGGTCTCGGGCTTGAGCACCTCGCCATAGGAGTTCGCGAGAATCTCTTCGGGGGATGCCAGACCGATTGTTATCTTGGTAAAGTTAGTCTTTACCTTATTTTCTTTCTTAAAAGCCATGTTTTGATATCCTTTCTGAAAAGCGATTCATTTATTCCAAACTTACACGCAGTCCCAAGCCGCGCAGCTCGTGGAGCAGCACATTGAGGGACTCGGGGATGCCCGGCGTGGGCATGTGGTCACCCTTGACGATAGCTTCGTAAGCCTTGCTGCGGCCCACCACATCGTCACTCTTGATGGTAAGAATCTCCTGCAGCACATGCGAAGCACCGAAGGCCTCGATGGCCCAGACTTCCATCTCACCGAAACGCTGGCCGCCGAACTGTGCCTTACCGCCAAGAGGCTGCTGCGTGATGAGGGAGTACGGGCCGATGCTGCGGGCGTGCATCTTGTCTTCTACCATGTGGCCGAGCTTGAGCATGTAGGCCACACCGACTGTTGCCAGCTGGTCGAAGGGCTCGCCGGTGGCTCCGTCGTAGAGCTGCGTCGAGCAGTAACGGGGCAGTCCTGCCTTGTCCGTCCACTCGCAGAGGTCATCGAGGGAAGCGCCGTCGAAGATGGGCGTTGCAAACTTGACGCCAAGCTTCTGGCCGGCTGCACCGAGCACGGTCTCGAAGATCTGACCGATGTTCATACGAGAGGGCACACCCAGGGGGTTGAGCACGATATCGACGGGTGTTCCGTCGGCCAGGAAAGGCATATCCTCCTGACGTACCACCTTGCTGACGATACCCTTGTTGCCGTGACGACCGGCCATCTTATCGCCGACGCCAATCTTACGCTTCTTGGCGATGTAGACCTTAGCCAGCTGGATGATGCCGTTGGGCAGCTCGTCGCCGAGGCTGATGGCATACTTCTTGCGCTTCATCTCCGTCTCAAGCAGCTTGTACTTCTTGAGGTAGTTGATGATGAGTTTGCCGATGAGCTCGTTGGCATGCTCGTCGTCGGTCCAGCCAGTGAGCTGTACTGTGGTATAGTCGATGTTGTTGAGCAGGTTGGCCGTTATGGTGCCACCCTTGGCAATAAGCTCTACGCCCACATTGTCGACGATGCCCTGGCTCTTCTTCTTGTTGGTAAGCTCCAGAAGCTTGTCCACGAGGATAGCCTTCAGGTCTTCCGCCTTGCTGTTGAACTCCTCGTCGATGGCTGCCAGACGGGGCTTGTCGAGCTGCTTCATCTTGCCGGTCTTGGTGGCCTTGGTGAAGAGCTTCTTGTCGATGACAACACCGTTGAGCGAGGGACTTGCCTTGAGGGATGCGTCCTTCACGTCGCCAGCCTTGTCGCCGAAGATGGCGCGCAGGAGCTTCTCTTCGGGGCTGGGGTCGCTTTCGCCCTTAGGCGTAATCTTACCTATCATGATGTCGCCGGGAGCTACACGGGCGCCGATGCGGATGATACCGTTCTCGTCGAGGTCCTTCGTTGCTTCCTCGCTGACATTGGGGATGTCGGCTGTGAGTTCCTCCATACCGCGCTTCGTCTCGCGCACCTCCAGGGAGAACTCTTCTACATGAACGCTGGTGAGGATATCTTCACGCACTACGCGTTCGTTGAGCACAATGGCATCCTCGTAGTTGTAACCCTTCCAAGGCATGTAGGCCACCAGAAGGTTCTTGCCAAGTGCCAGCTCGCCGTCCTCGGTGGAATAGCCTTCCGTCAGGATCTGACCTTTCACTACCCTGTCGCCCTTGTTGCAGATGGGACGCAGGTCGATGGTCATGTTCTGGTTCGTGCGGCGGAACTTGGGTATGCGATACTCTTTCAGGGCCGGCTCGAAGCTGACGAATTCCTCGTCCTCTGTGCGGTCATAGAGGATGCGGATGGTGGTGGCGTCGACATACTCGACCACGCCTTCGCCTTCGGCACAAATCATTGTGCGGGAATCCACACAGACCTGACGCTCGATGCCGGTACCGACGATGGGAGCTTCGGTGCGCATCAAGGGCACAGCCTGGCGCATCATGTTCGAGCCCATCAGTGCACGGTGGGCATCGTCGTGCTCCAAGAAGGGAATCAGGGCAGCTGCGATAGAGGCAATCTGCTGAGGAGCAACGTCCATGAGGTTGACCTCGGAGGGAGGAACCACTGGGTAGTCGTCGTCCTGACGGCACTTCACCTTAGCACGGATAAAGGTGCCGTCGTCGTTGAGAGGCGCGTTGCCCTGACCGATGACGAGTCCGTTTTCCTCCTCAGCCGTCATGTAGCGAACGCCTTCGGGAGTGAGGTCGACCTTTCCATTCTCCACCTTGCGGTAAGGTGTCTCGATGAAGCCCAGGTCGTTTATCTTGGCATAAACGCAAAGAGACGATATCAGACCGATGTTGGGACCTTCGGGAGACTCGATGGGACAGAGGCGGCCATAGTGAGTATAGTGTACGTCGCGCACCTCGAAGCCGGCACGTTCGCGGGACAGACCGCCGGGGCCGAGGGCAGAGAGACGGCGCTTGTGAGTCACTTCGGCCAAGGGGTTGGTCTGGTCCATGAACTGGCTCAGGGCATTTGTGCCGAAGAAACTGTTGATGACACCGCCCAGACTCTTGCTGGTCAGCAGGTCGGTGGGGGTGAACACTTCATTGTCACGGACGTTCATACGTTCGCGGATGGTGCGAATCATACGGGCCAGTCCGATGGCAAACTGATTGGCCAGCTGTTCGCCTACGGTACGTACGCGGCGGTTGCTCAGGTGGTCAATGTCATCGACACTGGCCTTGGAGTTGACAAGCTCAATCAGGTATTTGATAATCTCGATAATGTCTTCCTTCGTCAGCACACGCACACTGGGGTCGGTGTCCAGGCCGAGCTTGTGATTGATGCGGTAGCGTCCCACTTCGCCCAAGTCGTAGCGCTTCTCGCTGAAGAAGAGGTTGAGGATGACTTCCTTGGCGCTGGCATCGTCCACGGGGTCGGCATTGCGCAGCTGACGGTAGATGTAGCTGATGGCCTCCTTCTCGCTGTTGGTGGCATCCTTCTGGAAGGTATTGAATATAATACTGTAGTCGGAGGACTGTGCATCATCCTTGTGAATGAGGATGGAGGGCACGTTGCTGGACATGATCTGCTCGATGGCGTCCTCATCGAGTACACTTTCACGTTCCAGGATAATCTCGTTACGCTCGATGGACACTACTTCGCCCGTATCCTCGTCGACGAAGTCCTCAATCCAGCTCTTGAGCACACGCGCTGCAAGCTTGCGTCCGAACGTTGTGACGGGCAGCTTCTTCTTACGGTCGATGTAGGCATACATGACGTTGTTGATGTCCGTCGCAAACTCAATCCAGCTGCCCTTGAAGGGGATGATGCGGGCCGAATAGAGCTGAGAGCCGTTGGCATGCAGGCTGCTGCCGAAGAAGACACCGGGCGAACGGTGAAGCTGTGACACGACGACGCGCTCGGCACCGTTGATGATGAAAGTGCCGTTGTCCGTCATGTAGGGAATGAACCCAAGGAAGACGTCCTGCACGACAGTAGAGAAGTCCTCATGGTCGGGGTCGTCGCAGCTCAGTTTCAGTTTTGCCTTCAAAGGCACACTGTACGTGAGGTCACGCTCCAGACACTCCTCGATGGAATAGCGGGGAGGGTCGATGAAGTAGTCGAGGAACTCCAGATTAAAGTTGTTGCGTGTGTCGTTAATCGGGAAGTTCTCAGAGAAGACCTTGTACAGACCGTCATACTTCCTCAGTTCGGGAGGAGTATCAAGTTGGAGGAAGTCCTTGAATGACTTCAGTTGTACTTCCAAAAAGTCAGGATATGCCAGCGGACTTTTTACGGAAGCAAAATTAACTCTCTGGTTCTTTTTGTTAGCCATCTAAACTTGTATTGTGTTCTCGTGAATTGTTATGAATGTCTCTCGTCCTGACACGGCACGTGCTTATCTCGAAAGCGCCCTGTGCTTATTTCGGAAGCGCCCCGCGCTTATGGCATCGCGGCAAAGTGATTCTGACGACACGTCACACACCTGTGCTCAAAACGTCAGCAGACACTCATATAGTTTATAGACGCAAAAAGGCAAAGAACCCTCTACCAGAGGATCCTTTACCGTAAGTCCTTATTAAAAGGGGAGTATTACTTCAGTTCAACTTCTGCACCAGCCTCCTCGAGGGTCTTCTTCAGAGCCTCGGCGTCAGCCTTAGGCATGCCTTCCTTCAGCACGCTGGGAGCACCGTCAACCATTTCCTTTGCTTCCTTCAGACCCAGACCGCAAGCTTCCTTGACAGCCTTCACAACCTGAAGCTTAGCAGCACCTGCACTCTTGAGGACAACGTCGAAGTCGGTCTTCTCCTCAGCAGCAGCACCTGCACCTTCACCACCTGCAGCGACTACCACAGCGGCAGCAGCGGGCTCGATGCCATAAGTTTCCTTAAGTTCGTTCTTAAGATCGATTACTTCCTGTACTGTGAGCGCTACGAGCTCAGCAGCAATAGCCTTAATATCAGCCATTTCTTTAATGTATTTAAATTGTTATTATTCTTGATATTTATTCGGTTGCTGCTTCTGCAGCTTTCTCTTCGCGGTTCTCCAGAGCGCTCAGCACGTTCATAATCGGAGATTCGAGGGCAGCGATAACGTCTGCAATCAGCTCGTTCTTGCTCTTCAGAGCTACGAGAGTCATCAGCTGGTCAGCACCAACATAGAGAGCACCCTCGGCATAAGCAGCCTTGAAAGCAGGCTTCTCCTGCTTCTTGCTGTTCAGCTCCTTGATGAGCTTAGCGGGAACATTGGCCGTCTCCGTCAGGATAAGAGCTGTTGTTCCAACCAATACGGGCTTCAAGTCTTCGAAGTCACCTTCTGCAGCCTCAAGAGCCTTCTCCATCAGTGTATTCTTGACAACGACCATCTTCAGGTCCTTCTCAAAACACTTGCGGCGCAAAGCACTCGTGCTGGCAGCGTTCATGCCCTCAACGTCCACCAAGTAGAAGTGGGGATACTGCTTCAGCAGTTCGCCAAGTTGCGCAATAATTGCGGTCTTATCTTCCTTTCTCATGATGTTTCAGCTTTTTTAGATTTCCTCAGTAGCCTTAGGATCAACCTTGACGCCACGGCTCATAGTACTGGAAAGATAAATACTCTTGACATATGTACCCTTGGCAGCAGCAGGCTTCAGCTTGATGATAGTTGCAATGAACTCCTTAGCATTCTGAGCGATCATTTCTGCAGTGAAAGACACCTTGCCGATAGAGGTATGCACGATACCGGTCTTGTCGACCTTGAAGTCAATCTTACCCTGCTTCACTTCACGGACAGCCTTGGCTACATCCATGGTTACAGTTCCACTCTTGGGGTTTGGCATCAAGCCGCGCGGACCGAGAATACGACCCAGCGCACCGATCTTACCCATGATGGAGGGCATCGTGATGATAACATCAATGTCAGTCCATCCACCTTTAATCTTCTCGATATATTCATCGAGACCTACATAGTCAGCACCTGCTTCCTTGGCAGCAGCTTCGGCATCCGGTGTGCAAAGGCACAGCACGCGAGTCACCTTACCCGTTCCGTTGGGCAGTGAAACGACACCGCGAACCATCTGATTTGCCTTTCTGGGGTCAACGCCCAGACGCACATCGATATCAACAGAAGCATCGAACTTGGTGGTGGTAATCTCCTTCACCAAGCTGGCAGCTTCCTTCAAGGTGTATGCCTTCCCTGCTTCAATCTTATCAGCTACCAACTTCTGGTTTTTTGTCAGTTTACTCATTTTAATTGAAGTTAGAATTATTTACCAGGGAACTCACCCTTGACAGTGATACCCATACTTCTTGCAGTACCTGCTACCAAAGTCATTGCAGACTCTACAGTAAAGCAGTTCAAGTCAGGCATTTTCTCCTGAGCGATGGTGCGAACCTGATCCCAAGTAATCTCGGCAACCTTCTTACGGTTGGGTTCTGCGCTTCCGCCCTTAATCTTTGCAGCCTCCATCAACTGTACTGCAACGGGAGGAGTCTTCACAACAAAGTCGTAAGACTTGTCCGTGTAGTAAGTAATGATGACAGGAAGCACCTTACCGGCACGATCCTGAGTTCTGGCGTTGAATGCCTTACAGAAATCCATGATATTGATACCTTTGGAGCCCAAAGCGGGACCAACTGGGGGTGATGGATTTGCAGCGCCTCCTTTAATCTGTAATTTGATTAATCCAGCAACTTCTTTAGCCATTTGATTATACTTTATTATTATTATTTAATGATAGCCCGAAGCACGTAACAAATGCCTCAAAGCTTCTCGACCTGAGTAAACCCAAGCTCTACGGGCGTCTTGCGTCCGAAGATCTTGACCATAACCTTCAGCTTCTTCTTTTCGTTATTCACTTCCTCCACAATTGCATCGAAACCGCTGAACGGACCGTCGGATACCTTGACGCTCTCACCCACCTCGAAGGGAATGATGATGTCCTCGGGTATTTCTGTCATCTCATCGATGGTACCCAGCATCTGACTGACTTCAGAGGGACGCAACGGCATGGGGACGTTGCTTGAACGCGACTCATTGAGGAAACCCAACACGTTGGACACTTCGCGCAAACGAGCCTGAGTCTCGCCTACCAGCTCTGCTTCTACGAAGACATAGCCGGGATAGCGGTTCTTTTCCTTGATTTTGCGCTTGCCCGCGGTGACGGTAACCACCTTCTCGGTAGGAATCAGCACTTGAGAGACATGCTTGGCGAAATCGGGCTGATTGTTAATCAGCGCATCGATTACCTCCTTGACCTTGCCCTCTTTTCCACTGATGGCACGCAGCACGTACCATCTCATTCCTGCTTCTGCCATTTTCTGAGAAGTTCTTTATCGCAGCAAACCATAGATGACTTCCATTCCAGACTGGAATACGAAGTCCATAACGAAAATTACCAGTGCTATGCATAGGGAAGCGGTTAAAACTACAACAGCACTGTTCATCAGTTCTGAACGTGTAGGCCAAGTGGTTTGGTTTACCAGTTCATTGTATGATTCCTTACAATATGTCTTGATACTTTCAAACATAACTTTTATATTTGTGCACGGGAAGTAAGACTCGAACTCACGACCCTCGGTTTTGGAGACCGATGCTCTACCAACTGAGCTATTCCCGTAGATAAGTGGGCGACACACAAGTGCGCCCACTCTTCTTTATTAGTTTTCTTGTTTTCCTTGAGGTCTGGCCTCAAGTTGACCATTGTTTAGTCAAATACCTCGGTAATCTGGCCGGAGCCTACGGTGCGACCACCCTCACGGATAGCGAAGCGGAGACCTACGTTCAGAGCCACAGCGTAGATGAGCTCAACGGTAATCTCAACGTTATCACCGGGCATTACCATCTCGACGCCATCGGGGAGGTGAATCTCACCGGTGCAGTCCATGGTGCGCAGGTAGAACTGAGGACGATACTTGTTGCCGAAGGGAGTATGACGGCCACCCTCTTCCTTCTTCAGGACATAGATGGAAGCCTTGAAGCCCTTGTGAGGAGTGATGGCACCCGGGTGGGTGATAACCATACCACGCTTCACTTCGTTCTTGTCAATACCACGGAGCAGCAGACCTACGTTATCGCCAGCTTCACCTTCGTCAAGAATCTTGCGGAACATCTCAACACCAGTGATGACAGACTTCTTGTCCTCGCCCAGACCGAGAATCTGAACTTCGTCGCCTACCTTAACGATACCAGTCTCGATACGACCAGTAGCAACAGTACCACGACCTGTGATGGAGAAGACGTCCTCGACGGGCATCAGGAAGGGCTTATCAATAGCACGCACGGGCTCCTGAATCCAGGTGTCGCAAGCGTCCATCAGCTCCATAACCTTAGCTTCCCATTTGGGTACACCATTCAGAGCACCGAGAGCAGAGCCACGGATGCTCATACTGAGCGAGAAGCTCCTGCATTTCCATCTCAACGAGCTCGAGCATCTCCTCGTCTTCGACCATGTCGCACTTGTTCAGGAACACAACCAGACGGGGCACGTTCACCTGACGGGCGAGCAGGATGTGCTCACGGGTCTGAGGCATCGGGCCGTCAGTTGCAGCAACCACGATGATAGCGCCGTCCATCTGGGCAGCACCAGTTACCATGTTCTTTACATAGTCGGCGTGGCCCGGGCAGTCAACGTGAGCATAGTGACGCTTTGCGGTCTCATACTCTACGTGAGCGGTGTTGATGGTGATACCACGCTCCTTCTCTTCGGGAGCATTGTCAATCTGATCGAAGCTCTTAACCTCGGACAGACCCTGCTTAGCGAGAACAGTTGTAATAGCGGCGGTCAGGGTAGTCTTACCGTGATCGACGTGACCAATCGTACCGATGTTTACATGCGGTTTGGTTCTTTCGAATTTTTCTTTTGCCATAACGTTGTTTTATTTATATTAAATAATGTATTTGTCTTTAACATTTACTATTTTCTTCCTCGACCTAATCATCTTTTGAGCTGCTTCCGAGAGTTGAACTCGGGACCTCATCCTTACCAAGGATGCGCTCTACCACTGAGCTAAAGCAGCAACACTTATTTCTGTGAGCGGAAGACGGGGCTCAAACCCGCGACCCCCAGCTTGGAAGGCTAGTGCTCTATCGACTGAGCTACTTCCGCGTTTTCTCCGTGTTGTGGGTGGTGATGGATTCGAACCACCGAAGGCGTAAGCCAGCAGATTTACAGTCTGCCCCATTTGGCCACTCTGGTAACCACCCTCCGTATTTGTTTCTTCGACCGCCTCGCGCGGCGTGTCGAGCCTCTTGTCGGATTCGAACCAACGACCCCGAGATTACAAATCACGTGCTCTGGCCAACTGAGCTAAAGAGGCATTTGTAGCCGCCTTGACATGTGAGCACACGTCTAATCGGCTGCAAAATTACTAAATATTTTTGAACTGGCAAAAACTTTCGTCGCTTTTTAACGATTTTTTTGCTTTTCTTTATATTTGGACGCCTGACGAACCAGGGATTCTACAGTTTTATCGATTGCTTCTTCGAATGTGTTGCAAACTTCCTGAGCGAACAATTCCGTGCCTGGCAGTACGACTTTCAGGGCGGCTTCCTTGTTCATTGCGGTTTCAGGCTTTACAACTTTCAGTGACACCTCTATCTTTCTTATTTCTTCGTTGAACTTACCGAGTTTGGAGACTTTCTTTTCGATGAACTTCTCCAGCTTCTCTGTTGTCTCAAAGTGGATTGCATGAATGTTAATTTCCATAGTTACCTCCTTGTTTTTACGCCCGTGGATGGGCTTGGTTATACATTTCTTTCAATTGCTCGAAAGTGGTGTGGGTGTAGATTTCTGTGGTGGACAGGCTCTCATGTCCGAGCAGTTCCTTGACGGACTGCAGGTCAGCATTGTGGTTGAGCATTGCTGTGGCAAACGTGTGGCGGAGCACATGTGGGCTGTTGCGCTGCTGTGTTGTGACCATCGACAGGTACTTCTTGACGATGCTTCGGACTTTTACAGGTGTCATACTGTTTCCGCGTCGTTCGTCCAGGAAGAGGTTTGTGCCCTGCATGCCGTGCTGGGAGGCGAAGTCATCGCGCTGTGCGAGGTAGCTTCGCAGGCTGTCGCCGTACTCATCGCCGTAAGGGATGATGCGTTGCTTGTTTCGCTTCCCTGTGACCTTGAGCTGCATCTGATCCAGATCGACATCCTTATCTGTGAGGCCGATGAGCTCGGAGAGCCTTATGCCCGTAGTATAGAATGTGAGGAGAATCATGCGGTCGCGCTGACCGATGTAGTCCGGACTGAAGAAGTCTCCGTCGAAGAGGCGGTCCATCTCTGTCTCGCGGACGTAGGCGGGCAACTTCTTCTCAGCCTTAGGCCCCTGCATGTTGTGGACAGGGTCGCGGGTGACGAGGCCTCGCCGCAGCAGGAACTTGTAGAAGGAGCGGAGCGAACTGAGGCGTCGCTGTACGCTTGTGGCGACGTTGCCGCCATCCATCATCTCCACTACCCACTGTCGCACTACGTCGACAGGCATGTTTTCCCAAGTCAGGTCATTGTCCAATGCTTCATAGAACCGCTTGAACGCCTTCAAGTCGGATTGGTATTCTTCGATGGTTCGCGCCGAATAGTTACGCTCGTATCGAAGGTATTCTATGAAGTCTTTTATCCAATCCACGCACTTCGCTTGCTATTTCTACTGCGAAGGTAGCTATAATTTCTGACAATCCCAAGAGTTTTGCCGAAATTTTAAGGACTTTTAATCTTCTACGCGATGAAGCTGCTGTACATAGACGGCACGTTCCATAGCGAGGCGCTTCTTGACGGAGGGCTTGTCGAACTGCTGGCGTGCGCGGAGTTCCTTCACGACACCGGTCTTTTCAAACTTACGCTTGAACTTCTTCAAGGCCTTCTCAATGTTCTCGCCTTCTTTTACAGGTACTACAATCATTGTTTACTTTTTGTTAATTATTTATGTTAATTAATAGGGTTTGCACACAAATGCGGCGCAAAATTACACATACTTTTTGAATTGGCAAAGATTTTTTGCAAAAAATTACAATAAGTGTCGGCTTACGGCATCTCTTTACCCTGAAAATGCCGAAAAATGGAACGCTTAATGCCTTTTGCTTTGAATAATCACCTTCTTGCCGCCGACGATGCTGACACCTTTTTCCTGCGGACCAGCGAGCCTGCGGCCGGAGAGGTCGTAGCATTTACCATTTAGCCATTTATCATTTACCTTTTCTTCGTCGGAAGAGGATTGGATGGTGCCGATGCCGGTGGCATTCTCGTCTATACCATTATATATATATACGGACGAGGCGGCAAGGCGGAGCGTCAAGGGAGTGTCGATGTCGATGGGAGTGTCCGTGGCGAGTCCGCTAAGCGAGCTTTGGCTGAAGGCATCGCTTAGGGTAATGCTTGTATGGATGTATGCAGGAATGTCGAGTGCCTCGCGAAGGGTTGTCGTGAAGGTCTGTGCCGAAGCCGAGGGGTTGCGGAGGGCGAGGGTTGCGCGTTCGCCGTTCCAGGCTGCCCAGCCATAGACGTTGGCCTTGCTGCCGTCCCAGGGATTGCCGCCCACCCAATGCACGTCGGGCAGGACATCTTCCTGCGCCTTCTGCCAGCGGATGCA
>CADCCR010000078.1 GCA_902799985.1 uncultured Bacteroidales bacterium
TGCCCGGCTTCTGGTACTTATCCTTCAGGTAAGCCTTCACCAAATCGGACAAGGGGACATCGCCGGTCTTGTCGCCCTGCACGATGTCCCCTACCCTCTTCGATACTGCTATCAGGTGATTGTCTTCGTAGAGAATAGCCTCACACCCGACCCCTCTCCGGGGAGAGGGGAGTATTTGCATAGTACTCATAGTGATTTTCTCCCCTCTCCTCGGAGAGGGGTTGGGGGGAAGGCTTTCTACATATTCATGCCGCCATCCACCTGGATGACCTGTCCGCTGACGTAGCTGCTCATGTCGCTGGCGAGGAATGTGGCCACGTTGGCGATGTCCTCCACCTGACCGCCGCGGCGCAGAGGAATCTTCTTCTTCCACTCCTCGCGAATCTCTTCGCTGAGCTGTGCCGTCATGGCTGTCTCGATGAAGCCCGGAGCGATGGCGTTGGCACGGATGCCCTTCGGTCCCATCTCTTGGGCGATGCTCTTGGCGAGGGCAATCATGCCGGCCTTGGAGGCAGCATAGTTGGCCTGACCTGCATTGCCGTGTACGCCGACCACGCTGGCCATGTTGATGATGCTGCCGCCGCGCTGACGCATCATGACGGGCACGCAGGCATGGGTGAAGTTGAAGGTGCTCTTCAGGTTGACGTTGATGACGGCGTCCCACTGCTGCTCGGTCATGCGGAGCATAAGTCCGTCCTTCGTGATGCCGGCGTTGTTGACGAGGATGTCAATCGAACCGAAGTCTTCCTTAATCTGCTTCACCACTTCCTCGGTGGCTGCGAAGTCGGCAGCATTGCCTGCGTAAGCACGACAGGTGACGCCGACGGCCTCAATCTCCTTGCGAGTGGCTTCCAGTCCGGCAGCCATCTCGTCGTTGAGCACGAGGTCGGTGAATGCTATGTTAGCGCCTTCCGAGGCGAACTTCAGGGCAATGGCTTTGCCGATTCCCCTCGCTGCACCCGTGATGAGTGCGGTCTTTCCTTCAAGTAATTTCATGTTTATATCATTAATTTCAGCCCCTCTCCCGACCTCCCCCAAAGGGGAGGAGACAAGCGGTAGCAAATTTTTCATTTTTAACTCTTAACTCTTAATTCTTAACTCTTAACTCTTAATTCTTAATTCTTAACTCTTAACTCTTAACTCTCACAGGTACTGGCTCAGGTGTTTGTCCTGTCGGCCCAGGGCCTTGTGGATGAGCTTCTGCACGATGCCTCGGCTCATGCCCTGCGGCATGCCGTCGGCCAGGCGACCATATATATAAGGTATCTCCAGCCCTTTGATGCAATAGTGCAGGATGTCGGAGCTGAGCGGGATGCTGTCTATCTCGAAGCGTCCCTGCTGCACGCCCTCGGCCATGATGGTGGCGAAGAGGCGTTGCTCCACGCGGTCGAAGTTCTTGCGCACCTTCTCCACCATGATGATGTTGCGGAAGAACTCGGCTCGCAGGTTGCCGTTGCGTTGCACGGCCTCCTTTATCATGTTCAGGTGCGTGTAGATGATTTCCACCAGCTTGTCCTCGGGCTCCATCGGTTGCAGCGCCACCTCGTTCATCTTCTCGCCCATGCGTTCCAACTCGCCCTCGATGACAGCCCAGTAAATCTCCTCCTTATTCTTGAAATAGGTATAGAGTGTACGCCGCCCCTTGCCCGAAGCCTGGGCAATGTCGTTCATCGTGGTATTCTCCAGCCCGTTCTTGGCAAAAAGCTGACGGGCCACGTCCACAAGCTTGTTTCTCGTCTTTACTACTGCCATATCGTTGGCAAAGTTAGCACAATTCTTTTGATTTGTGCAATTTCTGTGTGTTAAAAATGCACAAACACCCCTATTTTGTGCCAAAAGACATAAAAAAGAGGTTAAAACAAACAATTTTGAATTTATAAATTTTGTGTTTTGAATAATTAGTCGTACCTTTGCACCCGGAAATCAAAAGAACATCGCGGGGTGGAGCAGTTGGTAGCTCGCCAGGCTCATAACCTGGAGGTCGCTCGTTCGAGTCGAGCTCCCGCAACAAAGGGTGGTGACAATCCGGTAGCATTCGTGCTCCGGGTTGTCTTTTTTTATATGCTGTTCTACGCGAAGCGGCACGCGCTTATTCCGGAGACCCCTACCAAACCTCCCCGAGGGGAGGCTTCCTTCGCAGCGACCTTCACTCCCCCTCGGGGGAGACGGAGAGGGGTCACTTTCAGAAGCGGCACGCGCTTATTTCGGAAGCGCCTAGCGCTTATCGCCGAAGCACCTCGCGCTTATTTTGGAAGCGCACGGAGATATTTGGCCAGCTCTGCGTGCTTATTTGCATACGTCCGAAGTGTTTTTTCCGTCGCGGGGAGTGCTTGTATCGGAATTTATTCGTACATTTGCAGGGACAAAACAGAACTGACATGGGAAACAGAGGAAAGAAGACACTATTTTTGACGGCTCTGCTGCTGTGCTGCGGCATGATGCTCGGGGCAAAGAGCATGATGCTGGGGGCAAAGAGCGTGGTGCAGGAGACTGAGCGCACGGAGCAAGAGGCAAAAGCCCGACAGCATGTGCTGGTGCTTGCCGAGCGCGGCGGACAGCATGAGGCATTCACGCAGACGGGACTGCAATGGCTGAGGCAGCAAGCGGATACGTTGGGCTTCGACATGACTGTGGTGGCCGACTGCCATCGGCTCAAGGCCGGCGACATCGGCGGCTACGACCTCGTGGTGCAGCTGAACTATCCGCCATACGCCTGGAACGAGGCTGCGGCTCGGGAGTTCGAGCAGGCCGTGGACAGCGGCACCGTGGCGTGGGTTGGCTTCCACCATGCTTCGCTCCTCGGCGAGTTCGACGGCTACCAGATGTGGCAGTGGTTCAGCGACTTCCTGGGCGGCATCCGCTACCAGAACTACATCGCCGAGAAGGCCGACGGCGAGGTGACAGTGGAGGCTCCGGGGCATCCCGTGATGGCAGGTGTGCAGGCCAAGTTCATCATTCGCGAAGACGAGTGGTACACCTACGACAAGAGTCCTCGCCCCCATGTTCAGGTTCTGGCCAGCGTGGACGAACAGACCTACCAGCCTGCCTCCGACATCAAGATGGGCGACCATCCCGTCATCTGGACCAATCCCGCAAAGTCTGCCCGGAACGTCTACTTCCAGATAGGCCACAGCGCCTCACTCTTCGAGAATCCCAACTTCGTCCGTATGTTTCTGAATGCCCTCCTCTGGGGCCTGAACCGCCCGATGAAATGCTACGGCGAGGCGTCCCTGGAGGCGGAACTGAATGCTCAGCAGCCCGAGGCCACGCGCCGCCTCAAGCCCGATGCCATTCTCCTGGCTGTCCCTACCCATACAGGCAAGCGGGCCACGGGTCCGGCCGACGACCCCGACTACGCCATCTACGGCACTTGCAGCAAGACAATTCCCCTGGAGGAACACAATCTGGAGACGTGGAACCGACTCTCGTTCGACGTGCGGACCGACCTGGACGCAGGCATCGCGGGTGTCAATGTGGCCATAGAGACGCAGCCTCACAGCGGATTCGGTGCGCATCTGGTCGACGTGAAAGGCTCCGAGTGGCAGCACATTGTCTATCAGATAGAGGAATTGCCCCGGAAGAATGTCTCAGCCATACGCTTCTATACGGACATAAAAGGCCGGAACCTGTCGCAACTGGACACGGTTCATTACGAGATACGCAACTTGCAGCTAGAGCGCGCCGAACCGGCCGAACAGGTGAGCGGATGGCAGGTTGCACCCGACGGGATAGCCTATTCCATGTCGGGCTACCTGCCACAAGGCAGCAAGACGGCGATAGTCAACGGGGCGGAGAGGACGCCGTTCCGACTGACAGACTGCCTGACGCATCAGGTAGTCTACGAGGGAGAGACTTCGACACCCGCCACCACCCTGGCGGGTGCGCTGTCTGTGGCCGACTTCTCCAACTTCCGCCAGGAGGGACTCTACGTTCTGAAGGTCGGTCGGTGGCAGACAAAACCCTTCCCCATCGGCCGTCGAGCCCTGGACGGCACCATGTGGAAGGTGCTGAACTTCATCGGCTGCCAACGGTGCGGAGAGGCTGTGGACGGCATCCACGGCAAGTGCCATGCCGACGTGTTCTGCGACCATGAGGGCCGAAGCTACTGCTATGGCGGCGGTTGGCACGATGCCGGCGACCTCTCGCAGCAGACGCTCCAGACGGGCGACGTGGCCTATGCCCTGCTGGAAGCCGGCCAATCGTGCCGGCAGACCAACCCGCAACTGGCCGACCTCCTGCTCCGCGAGGCACGCCACGGCCTGCGGCAGATAGTCGGTACACGCATGGGCGGCGGATGGCGAGCCAGCAGCATCGGGCTGTTGCACTGGACCGATGGCATCGCCGGAACAGCCGACGACATCCATTCCGTCCGCAAGCAGCACCACGCGCTCGACAACTATCTCTGTGCCGCTTACGAGGCCTACGCAGCCCTGACCCTTGCCGACGACAGCCTCCGCCGTGTTGCCATCGAGGACTTCCGCTTTGCCGACGAACAGTTCCTGGGCGCGGGCATCGACACCTTCCGCATCGCTATGGAGCACACCTACAACACATCGGCAGCAACATGGATGGCAGCCGCCTCGTGGTCGGCCTCCATGCTCTATCGGCTGACGGGCGATACCTCCTATGCCGACAAAGCCGCACGCTACATCCGCCGTACGCTGGACTGCCAAGAGCAGAAGGGCGACTATGCAGGCTTCTTCTATCGCGACGAGTCCCGCCGTGCCATCGTACACTACATCCACCAGTCCAGGGAACAACTGCCCGTGCAGGCCCTCGTGGCCCTCTGCGAGAGTCAGCCGCGACATGCCGACTACGGCCGGTGGAAGCGAGCCATTGAGCTCTACGGACAGTACCTCAAGAAGATAGCTTTCGCCACTCAGCCCTACGGCATGCTCCCCAGCGGCATCTACCAGACGGCCGAATATGCCGACGAGGACGGCTTCTCGCGTCTGCATCTTTGGGCTCCCGATAATGCCCGTGAGCTGTACGACAAACAGCTGCAGCAAGGCGTGCGCATCGACGACAACCATTACATCCGTCGCTTCCCGGTGTGGTTCAGCATCTTCAACGGCAACGAGGCCGTGATGCTTTCGTCCGGAAAGGCGGCAGCACTATGCGGCCGTTTCCTGCGCGACGATGCCCTGCTGGACCTCGCTCGCGAGCAACTCTATTGGACCGTAGGCAAGAACCCGTTCCGACAGTCGCTTATCTATGGCGAGGGACACCGCTATGCGTCGCAGGACAGCTTCTCGTCCGGCGAAATGGTCGGCGAGATGCCCGTTGGCATCCGCTCCCTGGGGAACGACGATGTGCCGTTCTACCCCATGACAAACAATGCGTGCTACAAGGAAGTTTGGCTGACGTCGGCAGGCAAATGGCTGTCGCTCATGGCCGAACTGACCGCCCCTAAACCCTGAGCCATGAAAGGAGTTACAATTGCAACATCCGTCCGCGACTTCGACCGGCTTGCCGCGGACCGAGTCGTCCGGCAAATCAAGGACAAGCCCGACAGCGTCATCGGACTCTCCACCGGCAGGACAACCAACGCCATGCACCGGCAAGTGGCAGAACGATTCGTACGGGAAGGCTTCGACGTCGGCAGGGTGACGTTCTTCGGCCTGGACGAAGTGACGAACGTCTCGCCATCGTATTCCGGAGCTTGCTGCACGATGCTACGCACAGAAATCATCGATGCACTGGGCATCGACGACAATCGTTTCCTGATGCTTCCCACCGAGAGCAACGACTGGCCTGCCGCCTGCCGCCTCTTCGAGCAAGAGATAGAGCGGCGCGGCGGCATTGACCTCCTGATGCTCGGGCTCGGCGAGAACGGTCATCTCGGGTTCAATCAGCCGGGCACACCCTTTGAACAAGGAACATGGCTGTCGCGCATGGATGCAGAACTGGAAGCCCGCATCCGGCAGGAGACACAAACTCCAGCCGGCGTTCCCCTGGGCGGCGTGACCCTCGGGCTCCGGAACATCATGCAGGCACGCCGCATTGTGCTTGTGGCAAAGGGCGAAAGGAAAGCCCGTATCGTCCGGCAGATGCTCCTCGGACCCGTCACAACCAGCGTTCCCGCCTCCGTGCTCCAGCGGCATCCCTGCTGCGAGTTCCTTCTGGACACAGATGCGGCAAAGTATCTTAGCGGCAGGGAAGTTTAGAGACTCCAAACTTCCCTACCTACTGTATGTCTGGCTTGTAGGCTTCCCTACATCTCCAGCTTCTCGATCTTCATCTCGCCGCAGCTCTCGATGATGCCGACGCATTCCTTGAACTCGGGAGTGGCAGCGTGCTTGGCCAGCACTTCTTCGTTTTCCCAGGTCTCGCAAATCATGAAGATGTCCTTGCGTGTTGCGCTCTCGAAGACGTCGTAGGAGATGACCCCTTCGTGCTTCTGGGTCTTTGCTGTGAGCAGGATGGCGGCTTCGAGTGCCTCGTTGTACTTGCCTCTCTTGGCTTGGAAGAAACAGTTAAGTCGTAACATAGTAATTAAAAATTATAAGGTTAAAAATTAGAAGACCCTTCCCCGGCCATCCCTTTAAGGGAGGGAGTCCTCCCCCTTTAAGGAGGAGTTAGAGAGGGTCTTTACGATTATCTTTGCAGCTCTTTGTGGTGCTCCGGCTTCGCCCAGAAGGGTTGCCATGCGTTCGTAGCCGCGCAGCTGTGCCTCCCTTGCGTTGCCGCCGGGCAGGATGGCGGCAAGATGCCGGCGGACGTTCTGCGGCGTCATTTGTTCTGCGACAAGTTCCGGCACAATCTCCTCGCCGGCCACGAGGTTGACGAGCGAGATGAAGGGGACCTTCAGGAAGAGCCGGCGGGCCAAGGATACCAGTCGTCCGGCCTTTATGTAGTAGCACACCACTTGCGGCACGCGCAGCAGAGCCGTTTCGAGGGTGGCTGTGCCGCTGGTGACGAGGGCTGCCGTGCTGTGCTGCAGGAGGCGGAGCGTCTGGTCGCGAACAACAGAACATTTACCATCTTGCCATTTAGCCTTTGCTGTTTGAATCTGTTCGCGGTAGAACTCATCGTCGAGGCCCGGAGCAGCGGCAAGCACCAGTTGGTAGTCCTTGGTATAGGGCTCTGCTGCATGAAGCATGCGGCTGAGGTTGTCGTGCACCTCCTGCTTGCGGCTGCCTGCCAGCAGAGCGATGATGGGACGTTCGTCCAAACCGTTGTCGTGTTGCTCCTTGCCCCTTGCTCCTTGCCCCTTGCCCCTTGCTCCTTGCCCCTTGCTCCTTGCCCCTTGCTCCTTGAGGAACGCATCCACCTCATCGACCGTGGGGTTGCCTACGTAATGGATAGGGTAGTGGTGCTTCTCGTAGAACGGCACCTCGAAGGGCAGGATGCTCAGAAGGCAGTCGACGTCGCGCTTGATGTCCTTTATGCGGTACTCCTTCCATGCCCATATCTTGGGCGAGATGTAGTAGAAGACAGGGATGTGTGTGTGTTGCTTGACGTAGCGTGCTATCTTCAGGTTGAAGCCGGGATAGTCGACGAGGATGAGCACGTCCGGCTGCCAGGCGAGGATGTCCTCGCGACAACGCTTCATGCCCCGCATGATGGTGGGCAGGTGCATGAGTACGGGCAGGAAGCCCATGTAGGCAAGGTCGCGGTAGTGCTGCACCAACTCTCCCCCTTGTCCCGCCATCATGTCGCCGCCGAAGCATCGGAAGCAGGCCTCGGGGTCTTCGTCCCTGAGCGCTGCCATCAGTCGGCTGGCATGTAAGTCGCCACTGGCCTCGCCTGCTATGAGGTAGTACTTCATTGCTCTAACCTCTAACCACAAAAGAGCCCTTCAGCTCTTCCAGCCAGGCACTTGCCGTCATGTCGAGTTGGATGGGTGTGATGGCAGCATAGCCGTGCTCGAGTGCCCAGTAGTCGGTGTCCTCGGCATCGGGCTCGAGGTTCTGGAAGTAGCCCGTCAGATGATAGGCTCCTTCCTTTTCCTTTTCCATTTCCTTCATCCATCGGCCTCGACTCATGCGGCACACCTTTGTTCCCTTCAGGGCTTCCACTTCGGGGAAGTTGACATTGAGCAGCACATCCTGCGGCAGACCGTTCTCCAGCGCATAGCGTGCCGTCTGTATGATGAGTTCCTCAAAGGGAAGGAAGTTGCACTGCTGGCTCTTCGTCTTCAGGCTGAAGGCAATGGCCGGCACCTGCTTCATGCATGCCTCGAGCGCTGCCCCTACGGTACCGCTATAGTGAATGCTGATGGAAGCATTGTCGCCGTGGTTGATGCCGCTCACCATGAGGTCCGGCTTCCTTGTCAACAATCCGTCCAGCGCCAGCTTCACACAGTCGGTAGGCGTTCCGCTGCATTGGTAGACGGTCAGCCCGTCTTCCTGTTTCAAAAGTCTTATGATGATGGTGGTGAGGGGCGATATGCAACAGGAAGCAGCACTTCGCGGCCCGTCGGGAGCCACCACAATGACATCGCCCAGGCGGCACATCATTCTGGTCAGCTCACGTATGCCCTGTGCCTGCACGCCATCGTCGTTCGAGATGAGTATTAAAGGTCGGTTTGACATATTCTTCTGCGTTTTGCAGCACAAAGGTAATTAAAAAAACTTAATTAGCAGAGCTAATTGAAAAGAATTTGCTATCTTCGCGCATTATTAGGCATAGGTTATCAACAAAAAGGGCAAACTTATCAACACTTCGGCCATTCTGACGGCCGGAAAGTGTGTCCGTTTCACATATTTTGCTTACCTTTGCAAAATAAAACAACGAGAATGTAGACAGAATATACAAAAAAGTATGAGTAAGACCATAGCCATCGTCAACCAAAAGGGAGGTGTGGGCAAGACCACAACGAGCATGAACCTTGCAGCCTCTCTTGCCACGCTCGAGAAGAAAGTGCTCCTCATCGATGCTGACCCGCAGGCCAATGCCTCCAGCGGCATGGGCGTCGACATGAGCAAGATTGAGCACTCCATCTACAATGCTTTGCTTGGACAGGTGGACATCCGCGACATTATATATACTACAGACATCGAAGGGCTCGACATCGTTCCTTCGCACATCAACCTGGTGGGCGCAGAGATAGAGTTGCTCCACTTCAAGAACCAAGAGCGCATCCTGAGGAATCTGTTGCAGCCCATCGTGCAGGACTACGACTACATCCTCATCGACTGCAGCCCCAGCCTTGGCCTCATCACGGTCAATGCCCTGACTGCCGCCGACAGCGTCATCATCCCCGTGCAGTGCGAGTACTTCGCCCTGGAGGGCATCAGCAAGCTCCTCAACACGATAAAGATAGTGAAGTCGCGCATGAATCCGCAGCTCGAGATAGAAGGCTTCCTGCTCACCATGTACGACAGCCGCTTGCGCCTGGCCAACCAAATCTACGAAGAGGTGCGTCGGCACTTCCGCGAACTGGTGTTCAAGACCGTCATCCAGCGCAACGTCAAGCTTAGCGAGGCACCCAGCCACGGCGTACCTGCCATCCTCTACGATGCCGATGCTGCCGGCTCGAAGGCACATCTCGCCTTGGCACAGGAAATCATAGAAAAAGGTGAAAAGGTAAAAAGTTGAAAAGGTGAAAAGCGAATCACCCTTTAACCTTTTAACTTTTTAACCTTTTAACCCTTTAACTTTTTCACCTTTCACAAAAATGGCCATAAAGAAGAAATACCAGGGACAGGCATTGGGAAGAGGCCTCGATGCCTTGCTCCAGACAGAAGAGATAGAGACCAACGGTTCGTCCAACATCTGCGAGGTCCGCATGGACGACATCCGCCCTAACCCCAACCAGCCGCGACGCGACTTCGACGACGACAGCCTGCAGGAACTGGCTAACAGCATACGGCAGATAGGCGTCATACAGCCCATCACCCTTCGCGACATGGGCGACGGCACCTACGTCATCATTGCCGGCGAACGTCGTTGGCGTGCCAGTCAGCGCATCGGACTCATCACCATCCCGGCCTACATCCGCACCGTCGACGATGAGAACATGATGGAGATGGCTCTCATCGAGAACATCCAGCGCCAGGACCTTACGGCACTCGAAGTGGCATTGGCCTACCAGAACCTCATCGAACAGTACAATCTGACGCAGGAACAGCTCAGCGAACGTGTGGGCAAGAACCGTGCCACCGTCACCAACTATCTGCGCCTGCTCAAGCTCCCTGCCAGCGTGCAGGTGGCACTCCGCAACCGCGAGATAGACATGGGACATGCCCGTGCCCTGCTCTCCCTCTCCGACCCTGAGGCACAGCTCAAAGTGTTTGCCGAGATGAAGAAGGACCATCTGAGTGTACGCAAGATAGAAGAGATGGTGAAGCAGCTCAGCGAGGGAGGTTCCGTCAAGACAAAGACAGGCACACGCATCCGGCAGAAAGGCTCCAATCTCAGCGCCGACTACAATGTCCTGCGCGAAGGACTGCGGAAGATATTCAAGACCCGCGTGGAGATGACCTGCTCGGACAGCGGCAAGGGAAAGATAAGCATTCCGTTCTCCAACGAGGCTGAGCTGGAACGTATCGTAGAACTGCTTGATAAACTACGCGACTGATGACCTGCCGGCACATTCTCCTCCTGCTTTTCACCCTGTGCTTCCCGCTGCTTGTCTCGGCTCAGGAAGTGGAGAATGTGTCCGTCCCGGACTCCATTGGCGTGAATGCCGATAAGATGGACACCGATACCATCGTCATCGATACGGCAGCCCTTCATGCCATCACCGACGACATCATCCGGAAGAACCGCATCCGTCGCGACCTGACGACCTTCCGTCCCGACCCCATTCGCGCCATGTGGCTTGCGCTCGTGCTGCCCGGAGCCGGACAGTTCTACAATCGCAAGTACTGGAAGTTGCCCATCGTCTACGGAGGTTTCCTCGGTTGCATCTACGCCCTCTCATGGAACGGCCAGATGCTGTCCGACTACTCGCAGGCCTATCTTGACATCATGGACAGCGACCCCAACACGAAGAGCTACGAGAAGATGCTGCCTCCCAACTATAGCATCGTGGGCAAGGAGGAGCGCTTCAAAAGCATCTTCAAGAACAAGAAGGATACCTTCCGCCGTTTCCGCGACCTGAGCATCTTTGCCTTCGGAGGTGTGTACCTCCTCTCCGTCATCGATGCCTACGTTGATGCCGAGCTCTCTACGTTCGACATCAGCCGCGACCTCAGCCTCCAGCTGCTGCCCACGATGATAGAGACAGAACGAATCGACATGCATCACCGCCAGACAACCCCTGGCATACAATGCGTCATCAACTTCTGAGGAAGCGAAGAATAAAACACTTGCCCCCATAATATTCAACAAATAACCCATTAGCTCCATATGACTCATAAGCCCAATACGCTCTATATGCCCCATAAGATACTATGTGTTCTGCTTCTGCTCTTTGCCCCAAGCTCAGTGACTTTGGCGCAAGAAGAAGTCGACAGCCTGGAACTTTCCGCCGAGCTGCCCGAAGGATTGCAGACACGCGAGATAGACAGCCTGCTTGCCAGTTGGCAGACGAGCAAGTTCCTCCTCTTCGACGAGCATTGCGAATCGATGGGAGAGAACCCCGACTTCGATGCTGAGACCTATGCCAAGCGTCTGAGCCGACTGCCCAATGTGGTAGACATGCCTTATAATAATGTAGTGCAGCAGTACATCAACCTCTACAGCGGTAGGCTGCGCCAGTCCGTGTCGGTACTGCTGGGCGCAAGCAACTTCTACAACCCCATCTTCGAGGAAGCCCTCGAGAGCTACCAAGTGCCGCTTGAGCTGAAGTACCTGCCCATCATAGAGAGCGCCCTCAACCCCACCGCAACCAGTCGGGTAGGAGCCGTCGGCCTTTGGCAGTTCATGATAGGCACCGGCAAACAGTACGGCTTGGAGGTGACAAGTCTCATCGACGAGCGGCGCGACCCCATCAAGTCCAGCTATGCTGCCGCCCAGTATCTGCACGACCTCTACGGCATCTTCGGCGACTGGACGCTGGTCATTGCCAGCTACAACTGCGGTCCGAACAACGTGACGAAGGCCATCAAGCGGGCAGGAGGCGTCAAGGACTACTGGACCATCTACCCTTACCTGCCGGCCGAGACGCGTGGCTATGTGCCTGCCTTCATCGCTGCCAACTACATCATGAACTATTACTGCGACCATAACATCTGCCCCATCAACACGAAGCTGCCGATGGGCACCGACACGATACAGGTGAGTCGCAACGTACGCATGGAACGCATCGCCGAGCTGTGCAGCATCGGTCAGGACGAGCTCCGTGCCCTCAACCCGCAGTACCGCACCTCGCTCATCCCTGGCGAGAGCCATGCCTGCACCCTCCGTCTGCCCACGGCTGCCATCAGCACCTTCATCGAGGCAGGCGACTCCATCTATGTGCCGACAGGCGAGATACAGACCGTGCCCGACGTAGCCATTGCCACTCCCTCCAAGCGGAAGGGCAGACACCGTGGCGGCGGCTCCACCGTCACAGTCCGCAAGGGCGACACGCTTGGCGAGATTGCCCGCCGCAACCACACAACTGTGTCCCGGCTGAAGCAGCTCAACGGCATCAGAGGCACTAATATTATAGCCGGGCAGAAGATAAAAGTGAACTAATCCAATCCCCCAATAGTGCTATGGAAGAACAAAGCATCCGCGAGATGGAAGATGAGAAGCTGGTGGCCGAAGCCTATCAGCGTCTGGTGGACAGCTACCTGTCCTCGCGACATCGCAAGCATGTCGACATCATCGACAAGGCCTTCAACTTTGCAAAGGAGGCTCACAAAGGTGTGCGCCGTCTCTCAGGGGAGCCGTACATCATGCACCCCATCGCTGTGGCCCAGATAGCCTGCAGCGAGATAGGGTTGGGCAGCACCAGCATCTGTTCCGCCCTGTTGCACGATGTGGTGGAGGATACGGACTATACGGTGGAGGACATCTCCAACATCTTCGGTCCGAAGATAGCACAAATTGTGGACGGCGTGACGAAGATCTCGGGTGGCATCTTCGGCGACAAGGCATCGGCACAGGCCGAGTCCTTCAAGAAACTGCTGCTCACCATGAGCGACGACATCCGCGTCATCCTCATCAAGATTTCCGACCGCCTGCACAACATGCGTACCCTGGGCAGCCAGCTGCCGAGCAAGCAGTACAAGATAGCCGGCGAGACCCTCTACATCTATGCGCCGCTGGCTCACCGCCTCGGGCTGAACAAGGTGAAGGAGGAGCTCGAAGACCTCAGTTTCAGCTACGAACATCCCGAGGAATACCGGCACATCAAGGAGCAGCTGGCCGGTGTGCGCGAGCAGCTGACCACGATATTCGACCAGTTCACAGCTCCCATCCGGCAGAAGCTCGACGAGGACGGGATTCGCTACGAGATAAAGGCACGCATCAAGAAGCCCTACAGCATCTGGACCAAAATGCAGACCAAGCACGTCACCTTCGAGGAGGTGTACGACATACTGGCCGTACGCATCGTCTTCGACGTGGATGAGGGAGCCGACGAGAGGGCTGAGTGCTTCAAGATTTACGCCGCTGCCTGCGGCATCTACAAGCCGCACCCCGACCGCCTGCGCGACTGGGTGTCCAATCCCAAGGCCAATGGCTATCAGGCACTCCATACCACGCTGATGAGCAAGGCAGGCCGATGGGTGGAGGTGCAGATACGCAGCCGACGCATGGGCGACATTGCTGAGAACGGATTTGCTGCGCATTGGAAGTATAAGGAAGGCGGGACATACGACGAAGACGACAGCGAAATCAGCGAGAACAACGAGAACGAGCTGAACAGATGGCTGCACACCATCCGCGAGATTCTCGACGACCCGCAGCCCAACGCCATCGATTTCCTTGACACCATCAAGCTCAACCTCTTTGCCAGCGAGATATTCGTGGTGACGCCAAAGGGCGAGTTCAAGACCATGCCGGCAGGTTGCACCGTGCTCGACTTTGCCTTCAGCGTACACACCTTCCTGGGCACCCATTGCATCGGAGCCAAAGTCAACCACAAGCTGGTGGGCATCAGCTACGTGCTGAACAGCGGAGACCAGGTGGAAATCCTCACTTCCAAGAACCAGAAAGTGGAAAAGTCCTGGACCAGCTTCACCACAACGGCCAAGGCGAAGGGCAAGATAGAGGCCATCCTGCGCCGCGAGGAACGCGAGAAGCAGAAGCTGGGCGAAGAAATCCTTGTGGAGTTCTTCCAGATGCACGAGAAGGAACCCAACAGCGTCAACGTGGAGAAGCTGTGCCGCTACCATTCTCTCGACACACGCGAAGAGCTCCTGTCCGGCATCGGCTCGCATACGATTGTCCTGGGCGACGCCGACCTCAACGTGCTCAACGAGAAGGTGCGCAAGGGAAGAAGGTGGAAGAAGTACCTGCCTTTCTTCAACCATCATCCCGAGGACACGGCGGTCGTGCAGGAAGAAGGAGAGGACAAGCAGGAGAACACCCTGCAGATAGACAGGAAGAAGCCGCTGATCCTCAACGAAGAGACCATCAACCGCTACATCATCTGCGACTGCTGTCACCCCATCCCCGGCGACGATGTGCTCGGCTACCTCGACGAGCAGCAGCACATCATCATCCACAAGCGGCAGTGCGATGTGGCAAAGCGTCTGAAAGCCAGCGACGGCAACCACATCCTCTCGGCCAACTGGGACATGCACGGCGGGCTGTCCTTCTCGGCTACGCTCCACATTGTGGGCTTCGACCGCGTGGGTGTGCTGCACCAGATAACGGGCGTGCTCTCCCAGCAGCTCAACATAAACATGCACAGCCTGCACATCGAGACCAGCGACGGCCTCTTCACCGCCGACATCAATCTTGGTGTTCACGATGTCGACGACCTTCAGACCATTTGTCAGGACCTGAAGAAGATAGAGGAAATCGAGGATGTGAAGCGCTATTAGTCCGCTTCCTCCAGGACTGGGAACTTCCTGCGGAAGGTGCGGAGGTGCTCCATGTCGATAGTTTGTGTCAGGACGGCAGCCTCACCTTCCGGGCAGGCCGTCATCTCGCCGTAGGGATTCACGAAAGCCGTCCCGCCTGAGTATTGACAGGCAAGGTCGCTGCCCACGCGGTTCACTCCCAGCACATAGCATTGGTTCTCGATGGCTCTTGCCTGCAGCAGCACGCGCCAGGCCAGCATGCGCACCGATGGCCACGATGCCACGCAGATGAGTGCGTCGTAGTCGCCTCTGTAGCGTAGCCAGAGCGGAAAGCGCAAGTCGTAGCAAGTGCTAAGGCGGAAGCGCACGCCGCGCCACTCCACCGTCACACGCTCGTTGCCCGGCGTATAGTGCAGGTGCTCGCCGCCATAGGTGAAGAGGTGGTGCTTGTCGTACCAGCCCCCTCCCTCTGCCTCTCCCCCGAGGAGGGAGGGAGACTGGCATCTGAAAGCCTCCTTCCTTGGAGGAAGGTTGGGAGTGGTGCCGGGTGTGACGAAGTACAGGCGGTTCCTGTAGGAGCCGTCCGGCAAACGGACAGCGATGCTTCCTGCCACAGCCGCGTCCAGCTTGTCGGCCATCCGCTGCATCCACAGCAAGGTCTCGCTTCCTTTGTTTTCCTTCTCCCCGTCTTCTTGTGGGAAGAGACATTCCGCTATGCCCTCCGGCTCGATGTCGAAGCCCGTGTTCCACATCTCGGGCAGCACGTAGAGGTCGCTCTTTTCGGCGGAAAGTATTGCCTTTTCCGCAGTCTCGCGGTTAGTCTTCGCATCACCCCAGGCGATGTCCATCTGTACAAGTGTTACTGTCATTTGCCGTCGTCTCTCTTTGTTCTCCGCTGCAAAGGTACGAAAAAGCGAGCGAAATAAAGAATGAGAAAAAGTTTTTTTCTCGTTATTATTTCCGAGCGCCCAGTATCTCGACGCAGTCAAGGTACGAAAAAGCGAGTGAAATCGTACATCACTTTTTTGTTTTTTTCGTGTCTTTAGATGTAAAAATATAATTCTTTCGATGTTAAAATAAAAGATGTCAAGTTCCTTTCCCCGCGGAGACAAGTTCCTTTCCCTGGGGAGACATTTCCGTTGCCCCACGGAGAGAAACTTTTTCAGTGGCTTTGAAATATATTTCAAAGGCTTGGAAATATATTTTAGTGCCTTGGAAATATATTTCAAAGCCACTGAAATTGTTTTGTTGCGGGCGGCGAAGAAGTTGATGCTTCCGGGGCAGAGGTTTTGTTCTGCGGAAAGGAGGAAAACACTCGAAATGCTTTTCCGAATCAAGCGCCAGGCTATTTGGAGAGAAGCGCCAGGCTATTTGGAGATAAGCGCCAGACTTTCTGTTCGGGGCGCGTGGACGAACCTTCTGTGCTGCAGAGCATTTTTGTTGGAATTTTATTTGGCGGAACGGGAAATAATCCGTAATTTTGTGGGGGAAAATGCAATAAACAAGTCTAATATCACGTAATCATAAAATATATCTGCCTTATGAAACGAACAGGACTCTTCCTTCTGGCCTGCACTCTGGCCTTTACTGTGATGGCTCAACGAGCCGACTACAACATCATACCACTCCCGCGGGAGGTGACGACCGACACGACTCAGCTGCAGCGCATCGCTTCCGGCATGGGCATTGCCTACGACAGCAGCAACGCCGAGGTGAGCCGCACCGCACAGTTCCTGCAGCAATGGGTGAAAGAAGCCACCGGCATCCAGCTCCAGCTGACGCCCGACGACAAGAAGGCTCAGGTGAAGCTTCTGCTGAATCCGAAGTTCAAGGCTCCGGAGGCATCGCAGACCGCAAGCGAGGCCTACACGATATCCGTCGGCAAGAAGGGCATCGAGCTGACAGCTGCCGAGCCCGCCGGACTGTTCCGCGCCGCTCAGACCTTGCGCAAGAGTATGCCCGTGCTGAAGGACGGGGCTGAGGCTGTGGAGCTGCCCTATGTGCAGATAGCCGACCAGCCGCGCTTCAGCTATCGTGGCGTCCTGCTCGATTGCGGCCGGCACTTCTTCTCCGTCGAGTTCGTCAAGCAGTTCCTCGATGCGATGGCGCTGCACGGCTGCAACCAGTTCCACTGGCATCTGAGCGAGGACCAGGGCTGGCGCTTCGAAGTGAAGGCGTTGCCCGACCTGGCCAAGAAAGGCAGCGTGCGCCAAAAGAGCATCATCGCCCCAGCAAAAGTGCGCCTCTACGACAACATTCCTTATGGCGGCTACTACACGCAGGAAGAGTGTCGCGATGTGGTTAGGTACGCTGCTGAGCGATACATCAATGTTGTGCCTGAGATTGATATGCCCGGACACATGCAGAGCGCCCTTCATGTCTTCCCGAACCTGGGTTGCACAGGCGGTCCGTATGTTGTGGCTCCGCATTGGGGTGTGATGCGCGAAGTGCTTTGTGGCGGCAATCCCGAGACGTTGACGTTCCTCAAGACCGTCTTCGGTGAGCTCTGCGACGTCTTCCCCTCTCCCTACATCCACATCGGCGGCGACGAGTGTCCGAAGGAGCGTTGGAAGAATTGCCCAAAGTGTCAGGCAAAGATTAAGGAACTGGGCTTGACGGACGAGTCGAAGGTGGCGGTTGAAGGTGGCGACAGAAGACGCCATCGTAATGTCCTGGCGCGGAACGAAGGGCGGCGTCGCAGCTGCCAGGCAGAAACATCGCGTCATTATGAGTCCCAACGTCTTCTCCTACATCGACCATCCGCAGCTTGCTGACCTCAGCAAGTCACCTCGCACGACCGACAGCTACGTCGTCAGCTGCTCGAAGATTTACGGCTTCGAACCCCTCGTTCCCGAAGAGCTGACAGCAGAGGAAGGCGACTGCATCCTCGGCGTTCAGGCGAACCTCTGGACGGAGCATGTGGCTTATCCCGAGCACGCGCTCTATCAGTTGTTGCCGCGCTTGGCCAGCATGTGCGAAGTGCAGTGGTGCAAGCCCGAGCAGAAGGACTTCGAGGGTTGGAAGAAGCGTCTGCCTCAGTTGAAGAAGCTCTACGACAAACTGGGCTTCGTCTACTGCAACGAAGTGGAGTAACCGCCCCATCCCTCATCTCTAAACTCTAAACTCTCAACCCTAAACTCTCACCTCTAAACTTTCAACTCTCAACTCTCAACTAAACATGAGTAACGAACCAAGAGCATACCGGGACACATTGCCCGAGAACGCCTTCCGCGAGCTGCACGAAGGCGAGGAATACGAACCCATGATGCCTGCCCAAGGCACGCCGCGCGAGGTGAACCTGTGGTCGGTGTGCTGGGGAATCGTGATGGCTGTCATCTTCAGCGCCGCTGCTGCCTACCTGGGGCTGAAGGTCGGCCAGGTCTTCGAGGCCGCCATCCCCATCACCATTATCGCCGTCGGACTGAGTAGCGCCACGCGCCGCAAGAACAGTCTGGGCGAGAATGTCATCATCCAGAGCATCGGCGCCTGCAGCGGCGTCATCGTGGCCGGAGCCATCTTCACCCTGCCTGCCCTCTACATCCTGCAGGCCAAGTACCCCGAGATGACGGTCAACTTCCTCGAGGTCTTCCTCGCAAGTCTCTTGGGAGGCATACTCGGCATCCTGTTCCTCATCCCGTTCCGTCGGTACTTCGTCAAGGAGATGCACGGCAAATACCCGTTCCCCGAAGCCACAGCCGGCACGCAGGTGCTGGTGAGCGGCGAGAAGGGCGGCGCACAGGCCAAGCCCCTGATGATAGCCGGACTCATAGGCGGACTCTATGACTTCGCCGTCGCTACGTTCGGTCTCTGGCACGAGAACTTCACGAGCCGCGCGCTCCTCTGGGGCGACACGGTGGCCGAGAAGGCCAAGCTCGTGCTGAAGATCAACACGGGAGCCGCAGTCCTGGGCATGGGTTACATCGTCGGACTGAAGTACGCCTTCATCATCTGCTGCGGTTCGGCGAGGTCATCTTCAAGTATGCCAAGAGCATCGGCATAGGCGGCATTGCCATGGCTGGCATCATCGGCATATACAATAGCCGCAAGGTAATTGCTCAGGCCGTGAGACTGGCAGCCTCCCCCAACCCCTCCAAAGAAGGGGGGAATCGTTCCGCCGCCTCGCCGTTGGCTTCCCCTTCAACCGCCGTCTCGCCGTTCACCCCTCCTTTGGAGGGGACGGGGGAGGCTGTTCGCACCCAGCTCGACCTGCCGATGCGCTTCGTCACCTTCGGCATCGTCCTGGCCCTCGTGCTCACCTTCCTCTTCTTCCATCTTGATGTGATGGGCGGCAACTGGGTGTTCAGCATCGTTGCCATTCTCGTGGTGAGCATCATCACCTTCCTTTTCACCACCGTCGCAGCCAATGCCATCGCCATCGTCGGCACGAATCCCGTCAGCGGCATGACCTTGATGACGCTCATCCTGGCCTCCGTCGTGATGGTCGCCGTGGGCCTGAGCGGCACGAGCGGCATGGTGGCAGCCCTCATCATGGGCGGCGTGGTCTGCACAGCCTTGAGCATGGCGGGCGGCTTCGTCACCGACCTGAAGATAGCACACTGGTCAGCGCGGCTACCGTGGCCGGTGTCATCATGATACTGAATAAGACGTATGGCTTCACCGACGGCACGCTCTCCGCACCGCAGGCCAATGCGATGGCCGCAGTCATCGAACCCTTGATGAGCGGCAACGGAGCGCCTTGGCTGCTCTACGGCATCGGTGCCCTGATTGCCCTCGTGCTGAATGCCTTCGGCGTGTCGGCCCTCGCCTTTGCCCTCGGCATGTTCATCCCCCTGGAGCTCAACCTGCCCCTGCTCGTCGGCGGTGCCATCAACTGGTTCGTCACGACCCGCAGCAAAGACCCGCAGGTGAACACGGTCCGTGGCGAGCGCGGCACATTGCTGGCCAGCGGCTTCATTGCCGGCGGTGCCCTGATGGGTGTGCTCAGTGCTGCGCTGAAGTGGCAGAACGTCAGCTTCGACTACAGCGCCTGGTGGCAGAACCCGTCTTCCGAGCTCCTCAGCCTGGGCATGTACTGCATTATAATAATATATATGGTACGTGCGTCCATGCGCGCGAGGGCGTAGGCCTGGACAAGGCTAAGATGTGCCAAGCAGGTCGCCACAGGTTGCCTCGGCACGCTTGAAGCGGTTCCACACCGTTTGTATCTTCGCGTCCATCACACGGGCCACCTGCATCGGCGTCAGACCAATCTTTATCAGGCAGATGGTGCGGAGCAATGGCTCGCGCACATGCCCGTGTAGCCGTGCCCGCACCGCATCGTGGAAGCCGGGATGGAGCGTCTCGATGGCTCCCATCAGCTTCCTCCACGACTTCCCTTCCAGCTTGGGCAGCATTGTAATAGAGGACGGTGGTCGCATCAGACATAATAAAACGGTTAACTTCAAGATTCCAATTGGGGTAGTATTGGAGCAAAGACGGGGAATAATTGAGTAGGAACAATAAACAGAAACATAAGCATAAATCTATGAACTATTTAGGAAAAACTTTCATCCTATGCCTCACATTATTTGATGGCGTCATGCAGACAAATGCTAGCTTGGAAATCAACGAGACAGCTTTCCCTGATGAGAATTTTCGCAGTTGGGTACTTGCTCAGCCTTATGGGGCAGACGGCGTACTGACGGACGAGGAAATAGAATGTGTCTGGGAAATGCATGTGAACAAAAGGGATATTCAGAATATGAAAGGAATAGAATTCTTCACGGAATTGAGAGTATTGTACTGCTCGGCCCTTCAGCTGACAGAACTTGACGTGTCGAAGTGTACCAAGCTGGAAGTTCTGCAATGTGATTGGAACCAGTTGGACGAACTTGACGTGTCAGGGAATGTCGCCCTGAAAGAATTGGCTTGCAATGGCAACGAGCTGACAAGGCTTGACCTGTCGAACAACGTCGGGCTGACAGAGTTATTTTGCAACAATAACCACCTGACTGACCTCGATGTGTCAAAGAACAAGGCCCTTACGTCATTTAATTGCAAGGACAACGAACTGACTGTGCTTAACGTGACAGAGAATGTCAAGCTAAATCGTTTGGTATGTTCCGATAATCATCTGACCACTCTCGATGTGTCAGCATGTCCAGAGCTTACAAGCCTGAAATGTGCCGGGAATAGACTGTCGATGCTTGACGTATCGGGATGTTCGGCATTAGAAGAGGTGTATTGTTACAGCAATCAGATTAGGGGCGAAGCGATGGACGCGCTAATAGATGGACTGCCTATAAATCCTGGAAGATGGGGGCACTTGCCTGTCATCAGCCTTGATGATGAGCAGAACATAATGACCAAAGTACAAGTAGCAGCGGCAAAAGCAAAAGGCTGGATACCACGCTATAGGTATGGCTCGTTCGGCACGTACGGATGGACGGAATACGAAGGCAGCGACCCTATCGCCTTGGTCACCTTCACCACAGACCAGATGGCAACCATTATCCTTCCCTCCGAGCCGGATGCGAGCAAGGGGAAATACTACCGCTTGGCGGGATGTGGGGAAGGAGAGATTGTCTTCGAGCAGGAGCTGCAGCCTCGCGCACACGTACCTTATATTATAGTGCCGCATGAGGACTTCAGCATCGAACTGAGCGCAGATGAGCTGGCGGGGCTGACGGGCGACACGGTATCCGTGGACGGTGTCTCCTTCATCGGTACATACATGCGTGAAGTTCTTGCCTCCCTCGGAGGGGACGGAGGAAGCTCCTTCTATTATGACATCATCGACCAGACGCCCGATTGCTCC
>CADCCR010000079.1 GCA_902799985.1 uncultured Bacteroidales bacterium
CTGACGGAGCACGACGACACAATGATGCAGCGCGTCGTAGCCTATTACGCTAAGCACGGGACAGCGAACGACGTGATGGAAGCCTATTATCTGCTGGGCAGTGTGTACCGCGACCTGCACGAAGCCCCCAAAGCGGTGGAGGCGTTCCTGAACGGGATAAATGCGGCCGACACGACAAGCCAGGATTGCCGATACGACATCTTGGCACGGCTGTATGCTCAGAGATATGAAATCTTATATCGGCAGAGCTTATATAATCAGGCAGCAGGGGTCAACCGTATGGCCTATAAATATGCAGTCCTTGCAGGTGATTCCCTTTTTGTTGCGGATGCTCTATGGAAACGAATGGGAATATGCTTTGCCAACAGCGACTACCAGACAATCGCCGACGAGTGCTGGAGTCTGCTGGAGGAGAGCAGGCGTCTGGGAATGTACAAGCATGCTGCGAGCAATCTCTGCACAAGTGTCCTGGCTAACATGGAGCTGGGACGGGTGGAGGATGCAGCCAGATTGCTCGCTATATACGAACAGCACAGCGGTCAGGTGGACCTTGCCACACACGAAAGCTCATTCCCCATATACTACTACGCCAAGGGCCGTGTGATGGCTGACACCGGCAAGAGTGACTCGGCTGAATACTTCTACCGGAAGGAGCTGACAGCCGACGACTGGGACAACCGGCAGGCTGCGTACCGCGGGCTGCGACTGCTATTCGAACAAAAGGGCCTGCAGGACTCTGTCTGCAAGTATGCGCCCATGCAATGCGATGCAGTGGACAGCGCCTATCAGGAAATGCTGTCGGCGGGCTTGCAGAACCTGCACGAGATGTACGACTACAGCCGCTTGCAGACGGAGAACAGCCGGAAGGAGCTGCAACTGCAGCAGAGCCGCCGGAGAATGCTCTACTTCTGGGGAGCACTGGCCTTCGTCGTCACCTGTGCTTTGTTCACATTATTATATATACGCGCGTGGTACAGACAGAGAATCTCCGATGCAGAACTGAGGCTGGACAGGGCATGTGCCGACCTGGGGGAACGGGAAAACAACCTGTCGGCCCTGCGCGAGGAGCTGGCAAAGGTGAAGGACGAGGAGGAAAGGCAGCGTCTGGCAAGGGAGGTGGAACAGACAGAACGCGAGACAGCGGGGCAGCGGCAGGCGGTGATGAACAGTCAGGAAGAGCTTGATGCGCTGCGGCGACATGTACGGACTTCTGCAAAGACCCTGCGACAGCGGTACAGCGAGACGGCCGTATTCCAGTCGCTTCTCCACAAGGCAAGGCAGGGTGAAACAGCCACAGAGGAGGATTTCGACTTGGTGATGAAGGTGCTGGCAGAAAGGGAAGAAGGCCTTGAAGTACGAATGAACACATTGCGGGCCAGACTCTCAAAGACAGAATTCAGTTTCTTCCTGTTGCTGCGTCTGGGACTGACAAAGACGGAGGCAGCCGTGCTGACTGCCCATTCCATCGCATCGGTGACGAATACCTGTACCCGCCTCTTTCGCAAGCTTCAAGGACGGAACTGCGCTACCAGCGCCGAGGCCGATGCCTGGCTCCTGAAATTGTAGGGAAAAGAATAGGAAGCGCAAGGCGCTTATCCCAGAAGCACGAGGCGCTTATCCCGGAAGCACGGGGCGCTTATTTCGGAAGCGCAAGGGGGAAGACCCTCCCCGGCCCTCCCTTAAAGGGCGGGTGGCCTCGCTTGGTTTCTCCCCCTAGGGGGAGTTAGAGGGGGGCTTTTTCTGTGTTTTCTTCCTCGCGGGTATAGAAGGAACTGCCGTCGAAGCAGTGGGTACAGATGCGTTCCTTGGGCAGTCCGATGGCTTGGACGAGCGTCTCGAGCTTGGAGAAGCGCAGGGAGTCGAGGTTGAGGCGGCGGGCTATCTCGTCGACCATGCGGCGGTACTCGGGGCTGTCGGTGCGGGTGTAGGCCTCGAGGTTCTTGCTGTCGTCGCCTTCGAAGTCCTTGATGATGCGGCGGGTGAGGAGCTCGAGGTCGCTCTTGCTGGCGCTGTAGTTGACGAAGGGGCAGCTATAGACGAGCGGGGGACAGCCGATGCGCATGTGCACCTCCTTGGCGCCGAGCTCGTGCAGCACCTTCGTGTTGTCGCGCAGCTGTGTGCCGCGCACGATGCTGTCGTCGCAGAAGAGGACGCGCTTGCCCTGGAGCACGTCGCGGTTGGCGATGAGCTTCATCTTGGCCACGAGGTTGCGTGTCTCCTGGTTGCTGGGGGTGAAGGAGCGCGGCCAGGTGGGTGTGTACTTGCTGATGGCGCGCATGTAGGGGCAGCCGTGCCCTTGGGCGTAGCCGACGGCCATGCCTACGCCGCTGTCGGGGATGCCGCAGGCGCAATCGACCTCCGTCTTGTCCTCTTCGCCCATCACGCGCCCGCATTCGTTGCGCACCATCTCGGTGTTGCGCCCTTCGTAGCTGCTGGTGGGGAAGCCGTAGTAAACCCACAGGAAGGAACATATCTGCATGCGTGGATTGGCTTTCCTGAGGACCGCCATCTGTCCGGCATCGATGCGGACTATCTCGCCCGGGCCGAGGTAGTACTTCGTCTCGAAGCCCAGGTTGGGGAAGGCGGATGTCTCGCTGGTGACGGCCATTGCGCCTTCCTTCTCGCCGACCACGATGGGTGTGCGGCCCCACGAGTCGCGGGCTGCGATGATGCCGTCCTCGGTGAGCAGGAGCATGGAGCATGAGCCTTTGATGTGGCGGAAGAGTATCTCGATGCCGTCCACGAAGTTGCGACCCTTGATGATGAGGAGTGCGATGAGCTCCGTGGGGTTTATCTTGCCGCTGCTGAACTCGCTGAGGTGTCCGCCTTCGTCGAGCAGCTGCTGTGCCAGCTCGTCCATGTTGGTTATCTTGGCTACGGTGACGATGGCGAAGCGTCCCAGGTGGCTGTTCATGAGCATGGGCTGTGCGTCGGTGTCGCTGATGACGCCGATGCCTGCCTTGCCCTGGAACTTGTCCAGCTCGGGCTCGAAGCGTGTGCGGAAGTATGTGTTCTCGAGGTTGTGGATGCTGCGCAGGAATTCGCCTGCATCGCTCAGTGTGGCCATGCCGCCACGTTTCGTGCCAAGATGTGACTGATAGTCTGTGCCGTAGAAGAGGTCGGTAGCACACGGCTGCTGCTGTACCGTTCCGAAGAATCCACCCATTGTTTCCTGTTTGGTCGTTTAGTTGTTTGGTTGTTTAGTCGTTTAGGAAGGGCTTCCGTTGGATGCTGGTATTTAAAGCCAAACGACCAAACGACCGATTTCCTAAACCACTAATTCGCTTGCAAAAGTACGGCGAATCATGCTTTTCTGCAACTTTTCGCAGTTCTTTTTTTGCATAAGAGGGAAAAATCGTCTGCCGTGCCACGGCTCAGGGAAGGGCCGGAGGCTTATCTGCCCCAGTTGCTTCCTGGTTCGTTGTTGATGCCAATTTGGTCCTCATCGCTGAGGTTGGTGGCAGGGATTAGCACGGAGAGCCTCTTCTCGATGTCGGCCTGCTGCTCGGCGTCGGCCTTTGTGAGCGTGCCGGAATAGTCGCCGTTGGTCACCGTCATGTTGCTGCCGGCGTAGGTCACGTTCGTGCTGGCGACGTCGGTCATGCTGTCGCCATAGCTTCCGCCTTCGTCGGCACGGGTGCGGGCATACTTTATGCTCTCGCCGCTGGCAGGATCGTGGAGCACCACGCTGCCGTCGGCGAGCAGTTTCCAGGTGAAGCTGGCATCCTTGGGGCCGCCATAGACGGCCAGCGGATAGTAGCTCTTATCGTCGAACGCGCCCAGATAGAGGCAGCCGGTGTGGTCGGCATTGGCCTTCACTGCCAGCAGCACGCGGCTGAAGGGTACGCCCGTCTCGGTGGTACCGGCATATTCATACTCGTCCCACCACAGGCCGACAAGGCTCTGTTCCAGGACGCTAATGTCTGTAGGGGATAGATCGTCCTCCTTCGAGCAGCCTGTCATTCCGGTCAGGAGCACTGCGGCTGCAATCAGAGTGAAGAATATCTTTTTCATAATTTGAAATTTGGATATTAAGAGAATTAGGAAATAAGAAAAGGATGCGTTCTGCCATTTCACAAGCTGCATACGCAGCCCTTTCTTATTATCTTATTTTCTACATTTTTTATTTAATTATTACTTTCTTACCGTTGTTAATATACACTCCGCTCTGGGCAGGCTTGTCCGCGAGGCGGCGACCGTCGAGGGTGTACCAGTAATCACTTCTCTCGCCCACGGTAGAGGAATCGGGGGTGGGGCTGATGATGCCCGTCACCTCTTTATCGCCGAAGTTGATGCTGTACGCCTTGATGCGGCGGGCGTTGGCCTGTGCCGGTGCGCCGTCCCCGCCTATCTTGAAGTAGGCACGCTGTGCTCCGATGCCTGCGCCCGTAGTGGGATAATAGAGGGTGTTCTTCTCGCCCATGAGCAGGATGCTCCTATCCTCAGCGGTGAACAGGGTGCTCTTGTAGGTGCCGAGGAAGCGGACGCGGTTGTCGTCCGAAGCCTCGTTGTCGTAGCTGTGGTTCGTCGCGTCGATGGTCATGTCCATAAAGACGGGGTTGACGATGTTGTCGCTGCTGGCCCACTTAATAATATAAGGTGTTCCGGCCACGAGCGTATCGACTGCATTGCCGAAGGTTAGGTTGAGCGTCGAGCCGCTGATGCTGGCTGATTCGAGCGGACGTGCGGTGGCTCCCTCGAGGGGCGAGCCGCTAAGGGGCAGGTCGAATGGCAGGCAAAGCGTGTTCCACGAACCGTCCTTGTAGAGCGTGCGTCCGTCGAGCATCACGGGCAGCTTCATGCCGTTGCTGGCGCTGATGAGTTCGCTGTTGTCGCCATTGTCGGCAGGAGCCAGCAGAGGCCTGAGGGTTGGTGTTTTTTTCAGGTCTTCTATCGTGGCCTGCGGGATGACCTTTTTGTTAGCATCGATGAATCGTTTGCCTGGGGCAAAGCGGATGCTCTCCAAATGGTTTCCGCCCTTCGCGTTTTCAAGTTTGTTGATGCCGATGATGTCATCTGGCTTTGTCCATCCGAGTGTCAGCGTACCACTGTTGGAGCGGCTGGGTTCGTCGGTCTGGGTGCCAGGCCCAATACCTATAGATAATGCAAAGGCAGTCACCTGGCCTCCATTGATGACAATGTCGCCGCAGACACCATAGTTGCCAGGCTGGTCGGCTCGTCCGCCACCGATAGCGGCGCCACCAGCCTCTGCGAGACTGCCCATCGCAAAGACGTTACCACCATTGATTGTGATGCTGCCGCCCGAGGTGTTGTTCATGCTGCCGCCGATGGCTGCGCCTTTTACGCCAGTAGCAAAAATGTCACCACCGTTGATGACGAGCGTTCCCACCTCGACGGCACCGATGCCCGCATTTGGACCATCTAAGAGAGCAGCAAGCTCTCCCGGACCATTGATGGTGAGCTTGTTGCCTTTGCTCAGCTCTATGCCATGATTGGCTACTAGTTTGGTGCCTTGGCTGAGATTGAGGACAACGTCGCCGATGATGTTGATGCGCTCGTTGATAGTTACGTTTTCATATACAGTATATAAGCCTGAGGTCATAACGGTAGTGCTGCTGGTGACAGCCAGATTGCTTGACACGGAGAAAGGAATCGACTTTATGCCGGTGTAGTTGCCCTTGGCGGTAATGGTCAGGGTGTAGTCGCCCGTTTCTTTCACGATGTCGGGATTGGTGACATACGAGAAGTCGGTCCCGAGGGTAAGTGCCGAGTTGTCGGCTGCCGTGATGACGGGTGCGGGGATGGTGATGACCTCGCCAGTGACTGGATACGTCTTGCTCGCATCGTCGCTGACGGTGCAGAGCATGTAGTAGGTGGCGTTATCCACGGCTGTCACCTTCTTGTATATCTCGTCTGCCGAGGCGGTAGTGCTGACCTGCCATGCGCCGCTGACGGTGCAGGCGTGGTCGGGCGAGCCTTTCGTAGAAGTCAGATAGTAGCAGCCAGTGATGTTGCCGGCAGCGTTTTGCAGACCTATGGGATGCACGGAGCTGATGTTGGTGTAAGTACCCTTCTCCAGGCAGTTCTCAAGCACAGGTGTGCCGCTGTCGCTCCAGCCCCAGAAACCGGCCATGTTGGAACGGTTGCCGCCAACGCCGTTGATGGTACCGGCAAAGATGCAGTCCCTGATGGTAGTGGTCGATGTCATGCCGTGACCGATATAGCCGCCTGCGTAGTCGCTGCTGACGTTGAGCGTGGCCGTGACGGTGCAGCCTTCAATCAGGTTGGTGCCTTCGGCAAAGCCAACGAGGCCTGCCGTGTAGCGACTGTTGGAGGCAATGGCGCCGGCGACGGTCACGTTCTGGATGGTGGCATCCTTGATGTAGCGGAACGGAGCAAAGCCTTGGGCATCAGCGTTGTTGTTGCTGAGGTCTGCCGTCAGTGTCTTGCCATTACCGAGGAAGATGCCGCTGAAGGGCTTGTCCTCGCGCTCGCCCACAGGCGTGCTTATAACAATGTCGTCAGTCAGACTCACATACTTGCCGCTGTAGTTCGTGCCGCCTGACACTTTGGAGGCGAGCATCGCCCAGTCGGTCGTGCTGCTGATGAGATAGGGTTTTGCCTCGGTGCCTTCACCTTCAAATGAAGCTGCCACGACAAACGGGATGTTCTTCGAGCCAGAGTAGTTCTCTGTCTGTCCTGTGAGGGTGAGCGTGTGGTCGCCTTTCGTGGTGACGCTGATGGGGAGCGATGTGACGGCATTGCCGTCCAGCAGGACTGTGAAGTCGGTGCCGAAGGTGAGAGCCGTGCCTGCGAGACCTGTCACGACCGGAGTGATGCTGATGTCTGCTTCCTGGTCGTAAGCTGCATTGATGCCGCTGACCGTGCAGGGCAGATAGTACCAATTGCCATCGGCGGCCTGAGCCTGCATGCAGAGTTCGCCTTCGGGACGGGTAGTAGATACCTGAATGCCTTGTGCCTCGCCAAGCGGCGCGGTGTAGTAGCTGTAGTTGCCTGCGCTGCCGCCGGGCACGAAGGTAGCGCCGTCGGTGATGTCGGTCTCGCCGTCAGAAAGGGCAATCGCAGTGTTGGGAGCATAGAGCGAACTGCTGATGGCAATATCCTGTCCGTTGGCCGAGCCGACAAAGCCGCCGCAATGCGTGGTGCCGTTGGTGGTGAGCAGGCGACCGTCATAGACGCAGTCCGTGATGATCAGCGGGCTGGTGGGCAAAGCCACGATGCCGCCGTGGTTACCCTCGCCCGAGGTGCTGCTGTGGATGACTGTGCTGACCTGACAACCCGTGATGGTTGATGTGCCAGAGCTTTGACCGATGAGTCCTGCAGCGAACTTCTTGGAGGTGTAGATGTGGCCTACCACCTTGAGGTCCTGGATGGTGTCGCTGCTGACATAACGGAACGGGGCGCAATAATCCTCTGCGACGGGATTCTCCGGCGAGCCTGCGGTGAAGGTCAGTGTGTAGTCAGGAGTACCGAGGAAGGTTCCCTGGAACGAGTGCACTGGGCTTGTGCCCACCATCGTCGATACGCTGATGTTGGCGTTCAGCTTAAAGATTTTCTCTTGGAAGTTCTGGCCTTTGGCAACGTCGGTTGCAAAGAGATTCCAGTCATCTTCGCTGCTGATGAGATAGGGGCTCTCTGCTGTTCCCTCGCCTGCGAGCGCATTGCTTACGACAAACTGGATGGTCTTTGAGCCGGAGTAATCGGCCGAAGCGTCTTTGGCGGTGAGGACGAGCGTGTAGTTGCCCTTGGCGGTGATGTTGAGGGGGAACGACGTCGTGTTGCCGTTGAGCGTGGCGGTGTAGTCATCGTTCAGGGTAGGATTGATGGTGCCGTAGCCTGTAATGGACGGGGTGATGCTGAGGGAGCTACCGCTCATCTTATATGCGGCATCGATGCCGCTGACTGTGACGGGCAGATAGTACGACTTGCCGTCGGCGGCTTGTGCTTTCATGCAGAGTTCGCCAGCGACAGGAGCATCATATATCTTTGTTCCCTGTGCGTCGCCAAGAGCTTGGGTGTAGAAGCAGTCAGTGCCTACGCTGCCGCCGCGCACGAAGGTGGTGCCGACGTTGATGTCTGTCTCGCCGTCAGCGGTTGTGATGGCAGTGTTGGGGGCGTAGAGCGAGCTGCTGACAGCGATGGTTTGTCCGTGATGCCAGCCTATGAAGCCGCCGCAATACTGAGTGCCCTTGGTGGTGAGCAGGCGACCCGAGTAGATGCAGTCCGTGATGGTCAGCGGGCCGGATGGCAAAGCCACGAGGCCGCCGTGGGTGCCGTCGCCCTCTGTGCTGCTATGGATGACGGTGCTGACCTGGCAGTTTGCGATGGTGCCTGAACCATTGGCAACCAGTCCGGCAGCAAACTTCTTGTAGGTGTAGATGTCGCCAGCAACCTTCAGATTCTGGATGGTAGCTCCGTTCGTGTAGCGGAACGGTGCGCTGTAGTCCTCGCCAAAGGGTGCTGAGGCAGTGCCGACGTTGACGGTCAGCGTCTTGCCGTCGCCAAGGAAGGTGCCCTTGAAAGCCTTGTCGGCACTGACACCCGCCATGGTCGTGACGGTCATGTCGGCTCCCAGCTTCACGTACTGGCCGTTGAAGTCGGTGCCTCTGTTGACCAGCGTAGCGAAGAGGTTCCATTCGTTGACGTTGCGGATGACGTAGGGCTTTTCCTGTGTGCCTTCGCCCTCAATGGGATTGAAGACCTCGAAGTTGAAGGTCTTCGAGCCAAGGTAACCGTTCGCGCCGCTAACGACGAGTGTGTGCTTGCCCGTAGAAGTGACGCTAATGGGTGATGAGCCCATAGCTTGGTTGTCCAAGGTAACCGTATAATCTTTGCCACGGCTTAGGTTCGTGCCATGGAATGTCACGGTCGGGTTGATGGTGAGTCCGCCTTGCGGCAGTTCGTAGAACTCTTCTATGGAGCTGATGACGCAAGGAATGTAATACTTGTTGCCATTCAGCTCAATCTGCATTGAGATTTCGCCATCAAGAGCTTTGTCGCTCAGTTGACTGGCTCCGCTGACGGTGCAGGCGTTGGCGGGCGTACCAATCATCGGGTTCTTGTAGTAGCACAGGCTGATGGTGCCCTTGTCGTTCTGCAGTCCCATGGGGTGCATGGACGAGATGTTGTTGTAGGTGCCTAACTCCAGACAGTTCACCAGCGTGGGTGTGCCGCTGTCGCTCCAGCCCCAGATGCCGCCGATGTTGGCACGGTTGGCGCCCATACCGTTGATTGTGCCGGCGAAGGCGCAGTCCTTGATGGTGGTGGCCGACGTCAGTCCGTGGCCGACGATGCCGCCGGCGTAGTTACTGCGGATGTCGAGTGTGGCGGTGACGATGCAGCCTTCAATGGTATTCGTGCCATCGGCAAAGCCCACGAGACCTGACGAGTGGTTGTTGGCAGAGCTGATGATGCCTGCCACGTTCAGGTTCTTGATAGTGGCATCCTTTATGTAGCTGAAGACGGCTGCACCCTGGTTGCGCTTGTCGTATATGTTGGCCGTGATGGTGTGGCCTTGGCCTAGGAAGGTGCCGCTGAAGGCTTTGCTTGGGTTGTTACCTGTGACATAGCCGCATTTCTCGCTGACTATGATGTCGGCATTGAGCCGAACGAACTTCCCGCTATAGCTGTTGCCGTAGCTGACGTTTTCGGCGAATCGCTTCCAGTCATCGGCAGAGTTGATGTTATAGGGATAGTCGGACGTGCCTTGTCCGCTGAGGGTAGGCAGATTGAAGTGGGGTACGATTTTCTGCTTGAGTTCCTTTCCATTACGGATGGCATCGAAAGTGACTAACGTCTGTGTTCCTTCAAATTCTAAGGATGTGCCGGGTGCAATGGTGAAGTTGTCTATGCCGATGGAGGTTGCCTGCAGGAAGTCGTCGGGGTTGGTCCATCCGAGCGTGAGTGAGCCTGTCTCGTTGCCTCGTCCTTGTCCGTGTCCGATGGCTGTTGCCCCATCTCCTCCTGATATGGCAGTGATTTGTCCGCCGTTGATGACGATGTCGCCGCAGACGCCATAGTTGCCGGCCCAATCGTTACAGCCGCCTCCGATGGCGGCTGCGCCCTTTCCGCCGGTGGCCTTGACTACGCCACCGTTGATGACGATTCGTCCGCCGACACTGTTGTGCTTGCTGCCGCCAATAGCTGCTGCGTATTT
>CADCCR010000080.1 GCA_902799985.1 uncultured Bacteroidales bacterium
GACGAGCAGGAAACAGCCCTCGATATCGAGAACGAACTCTCCGACCGCAAGGCCTTCGTGGAAGAGGTTGCCATGCAGAACCTGCACTTCTATTGCCCCGACAACACCATCACGACGCTCTTCGAGATGAGCAAGATACGTGCCAGCGAAAGCATCTTCCAGACGCAGAACGGACTGATGCACGCTCCTGGAGGCGAGTCGTACTACGCTGCCATGTGGTGCAATGACCAGGCAGAGTACGTCAACCCCTTCTTCCCCTTCCTCGGGTACGACAAGGGCAACGAGAGCGCGATGACAACGTGGCGTTGCTACCTCAAGCTCATCAACCCGGAGTTTAAGTTCGTGCCCTGGAGCATCATCTGCGGAGGCGACGATGTCTATGGTCCCTTCGACCGTGGCGATGCCGCCATGCTGGCCTACGGAGCCAGTCGCTACTGTCTGGAGCGAGGCGACAAAGTTATTGCACAAGAGGTGTGGCCCCTCATAGAATGGTGTCTGGAGTATTGCCACCGCCGCCTCAACGAACATGGCGTGGTGGCCAGCGAAGGCGACGAACTGGAGCATCGGCTGCCCAGCGGCGACGCCAACCTCTGCACCAGCAGCCTCTACTACGACGCCCTCATCAGCAGTGCCTTCCTGGCCGATGAGATGGGGGCAAGGAGCAAGGAGCAGGGAGCAAGAGGAAAGCAAGCGGCAACCTATCGTCAGCAAGCGGCAACCCTTCGCCAAAACATCGACAAGTTCTTCCATGCCACCGTCGAAGGCTACGACACATATCGCTACTACGACGGCAACGACGTGCTCCGCTCCTGGATATGCATCCCCTTGACGATGGGCATCTACGACCGTGCAAAGGGAACTCTCGAAGCCATGTTCTCGCCTCAACTTTGGACAGAGAACGGGATGCTCTCGCAGAGCGGCGACAAGATCTTCTGGGACCGCTCCACGCTCTACGGCTTCCGTGGCGCCTTTGCCGCAGGCTATGCCGACAAAGCCTTGGAGTACCTCAAGAAATTTGCCGCCTTCCGTCTGCTTGGCGAGCACGTCCCTTATGTCGTGGAGGCTTGGCCCGAAGGCGGTCAGCGTCACCTCTCAGCCGAGAGCGGACTCTTTTGCCGCATCATCACGGAGGGCTTGCTGGGCTTCCGTCCCACAGGCTTCAACAGCTTCACCCTCACCCCGCAGATGCCGACGGAATGGAACGAATACAGCCTCGTCCGCATCCATGCCTGCTCCGACACGCCCTTCGACATCTATGTCCAGCGCACCAGCGGCGGCAAGCTGTCCGTCAGAATAGAAAAGAACGGCAAGGCCATCAAGACGACAAAAGTAAAGCCAGGCGAAACGATAAGAGTCGAGGTGAAATAAACAAAATGCCTGACTCGAGAATCAGGCACAGCTAATTGGGCAACTAAGCACGGCTAATTGGGCAGCCAGGCGTGGCTCTGCTACAAGCTATATGCTTGAAGTATCTGTTCCACCACTTGCGGGAAGTGCTGCATCTCGAGTTGATGCTCCTTCTCGGCGATGTCATCAACGGTATCGTTGGGTGAGAGGGCGACACGGAACTGGGCGATGATTTCGCCGCCATCGCAAACGGGCGTGACGTAATGAACGGTCATGCCTGTCTCTGTCTCACCGGCTGCTTTCACGGCTTCGTGAACATGGTGTCCCCACATGCCTTTGCCGCCGAACTTGGGCAGAAGGGCTGGATGCAGGTTGATGATGCGGCGCGGGAAAGCATCGATGAGATAACTCGGCACAAGCGGCAGGAAGCCTGCCAACACAATGAAGTCAATGCCGTAGTCCTGCAACAGAGGCAGCGTCTCGTCGGGATTGTTCAGTTGTGCTTTGCTGACGACGGCTGTCGGCACACCGAGTCGTTCAGCCCGCACCAAAGCATAAGCATCGGCCTTGTTGCTGACGACCAATGCGCACTTCACCGTTTCCGAATGTTCGAAGTGGCGAATCAGGTTCTCGCAGTTAGTGCCTCCGCCGGAGACAAAGATAGCTACATTTACCATTTAATCATTTACCATTTATCAGACCCTCTCCAAACCTCTCCTCTCTATGAGGAGGCTTTTCTTGCTTGGTTTTCTCCCCATAGAGGGGGAGTTAGAGGGGGTCTTTTATTCCAGGTTATATCCGTAGGCTTTCATGGCGCGGTCGCTCTGCCGCCAGTCCTTGTCGACCTTGACAAAGACTTCGAGGAAGATGCTCTTGCCGAAGAACTTCTCAAGGCTCTTGCGGGCTTCGGTGCTGACGCGCTTCAGGGCGACACCGCCGTGCCCGATGATGATGCCCTTCTGGCTCTCGCGCTCCACGAAGATGACTGCGCTGATGCGGATGTTCTTGTCGGTCTCCTTGAACTGCTCGACGACGACTTCCACGCTGTAGGGTATCTCCTTGTCGTAGTAGAGGAGTATCTTCTCGCGGATGATTTCGGTGACGAAGAAGCGGGCGGGCTTGTCGGTCCACTGGTCCTTGTCGAAATAAGCGGGCGACTCGGGCAGGAGTTCCTGTATGCGCTTCAGCACGTTATCGACGTTGAAGCGGTGCAAGGCGCTGATAGGCACAATTTCTGCCTCGGGCAATGCCTCGTGCCACAGCTCAACCTTCTCAGTCAGAGCCTTCTGGTCGCTGAGGTCTATCTTGTTGATGAGCACGAGGACGGGAACCGTCATGCGCTTCACCTTGTCGAGGAAGTCGCTGTTCTTGTCGGGCGTCTCCACCATGTCGGTGACGTAGAGCAAGACGTCGGCGTCCTGCAAGGCGCTTTCGCTGAACTGGAGCATCTGCTCCTGCAGCTTGTAGTTGGGCTTCAAGACGCCTGGAGTGTCGCTGAAACAGATTTGCATCTCGGGCGTATTGAGGATGCCCATGATGCGATGGCGCGTGGTCTGCGCCTTGAAAGTGGCAATAGAGATGCGCTCCCCGACGAGGAGATTCATCAGCGTCGACTTCCCTACATTCGGGTTGCCTACGATGTTAACAAAGCCGGACTTGAACATCAATAATAATTCATAATTAATAATTCATAATCATAATTATCTCTCTCGCTTAGTTACAGGGCGTAGCATTCGTCGGGCAGCTTTAATTATGAATTATGAATTGTGAATTATGCATTTTGGCGAAGCTTTTGCCATTCCTCTCTCGTCATCAAGCCTTCCTTATAGAACTGGGCAGGCTCTTTGGCTGCTTCCTTGGCACCGTCGTAGCCCCATATCATGTAGCTTGCGCCCCATGTGAAGCCGGCACCGAAGGCGGTGAAGACGAGTTTGTCGCCCTTCTTGAGCTGCGGCTCGTACTCCCAGAGACAAAGGGGCAGCGTGCCGCCGGAGGTATTGGCCATGTGGTCGATGTTGACCATGACATGGTCTCTCTCCACACCGATGCGGTTGGCTACGGAAATCTCGATGTTGATGTTTGCCTGATGCGGCACGACCCAAGCGATGTCGTCCTTTGTTAGGTTGTTGCGCTTGGTGATGGTCTTGACGGCGGACGTCATGTCGAGCACGGCGTGCTTATAGACGGCACGGCCTTCCTGATAGACGAAATGTTCGCGGGCATCAACGGTTTCGTGGCTTGGCATCTTGGCCGAGCCGCCTGCCGCCATGTGCAGGTTCTGGTAGCCTTTGCCGTCAACACGATAGTAGCCGTCGATGAGTCCCACCTCTTCCGTCGTGGCTTCCATCATGACGCAGGCGGCGCCGTCGCCGAAGATGGGGCAGGAATTGCGGTCCTCGTAGTTGGTCATGGAACTCATGTGGTCGCCGCCGCAGACGATGATGCGCTTGTATCTGCCCGAGCGGATGAAGCTAGCTCCCGTCTCCATTGCATAGAGGAAGCCAGCACAGGCGGCTTCCATGTCGAAGCCGAAAGCACCGGTCAGTCCGCAGTTGCCGATGACGAGCGATGCCGTGGAGGGAAAATGATAGTCAGGCGTCGTTGTAGCACAGATGACGAGCTCCACGGATTCGGGCTCGACCTGTGTCTTGCGCAGCAGTTGTGCGACGGCGCGTGTCATCATGTATGACGTTCCGCTCCCCTGTTCGGGCTTGAGGATGTGGCGTGTCTTGACGCCGATGCGTTCCATTATCCACTCGTCGCTGGTATCCACTATCCGCGACATCTCCTCGTTGTCGAGGATATAGTCGGGCACATACCCGCCCACACCGGTTATGACGGCATTAATTCTTTCCATTGGCATGTCTTGGAATGAAAAGTGAAAAGTGAAAAGTGAAAAATAAGAGTAACATCAGGGATTCTGAGAGACCTTGATTTTTCACCTTCCACTTTTCACTTTTCACTTAAATGTTCTTACGCTTCTTTTTCGATGGCGACCTTGCCGCGATAGTAGCCGCAGGCAGGGCAAACCGTGTGATAGATGTGGAACTCGCCGCAGTTGGGGCATACTGCCAGTGCGGGAGCTACAGCCTTGTCGTGAGTTCTTCTTTTGAGAGTCCTGGTCTTGGACTGTCTTCTTTTTGGATGTGCCATAGTTATTTACTATTTAATGATTTACGATTTATTTACTATTTTCTTCAGTGCGTCCCATCGCGGGTCGCTCCTCTCCTCCTCGTGGAAGAGGTTGGCAGAGGATGCGGGGCATTGCCCGTCGGGGTGAACATGCCGCAGGGGTATCTGCAGAGCTGCGAACTCGTAGATATTCCATGCCACGTTGATGGTGCCTTCCCTCTCGGGGACGGTAACCACCTCGCCGTCGTCGGCATATTCGCTGCCCATCTTCACGCGCAAGGTGCAGAGGGCATCGATGGGCTGGTCCATGGGCTCGAGGCAGCGGTCGCACGATACCTGTACGGTTCCCTGCAGCCGAAACTCCAGTTCGTAGGCACCCGACGTCTTCTTCACCCGTAGTGTGACGTCGAGCGATCCCTGCTTGATTTCCGGACCCTGAACGGCGGAGAAGAAGTCATCGCCGGCCTGCCAACGGTACGACACATTATCGTCGGTCATGCCTTTCAAATCAACTATATAACCGTCCAGTTTCTCCATCGGGCTGCAAAATTACAAAAAAAAACGTATACTTGTGCAACATTTGGCGTGAAAAAATGCCGAATTAGTGTTTTTTGAGTTCAATACGGAAGGTTGTGCCCTTTCCAATCTCAGAATTTTTCACGAAAATGCGTCCATTGTGATATTCCTCTACGATGCGTTTGGCGAGCGACAGTCCGAGTCCCCAGCCGCGTTCCTTTGTGGTGTAGCCCGGGGTGAAGACGGAGCTGAAGCGGTTCTTGGGTATGCCTTTGCCCGTGTCGCTCACTTCCACGCTGATGCAGTCGGGCTCTTCGCGTGCCGTCAGGGTGATGCTGCCCTTGCCTTCCATTGCATCGATGGCATTCTTGCAGAGGTTCTCCACCACCCATTCGAAGAGAGGTGCGCTGAGCGGAGCGATGATGGACTCGTCGGGCAGCTGGCAGGTTATGCTGACGCGGTTGCTGGTGCGACGGCTGATGTACTGCACGACGGCTGAGAGCACCTCGTTGAGGTTCTCGGGTTTCGGTTCCGGCTGCGAGCCTATCTTGCTGAACCGTTCGGCGATGCGTTGCAGCCGCTGCACGTCCTTGCCCATCTCGGGCAGGAGCTGGTCGTCGGGGTACGTCTCGCGCAACACTTCGTGCCATGCCATGAGGCTGCTGATGGGCGTGCCGAGCTGGTGTGCCGTCTCTTTGCTCAGGCCCACCCACACCTTGTTCTGCTCCGCCTTCTTACTGCTGAGCAGGGCGAAGATGGCCACGACGACGAAGATGAGGACCACGCCGAGCTGCACATAGGGCCACCAGGCCAGGCGGCGAAGGATGAGGCTGTCGGCATAGCATATCTCCATGTAGTCGGCATCGCCGAGGTTGATGCGGATGACGCGTCCGGCCCGCTTCATGGAGAGGGCGCGGTGCAGGACGATGGTGTCGAGCGCCGACGACGATGTCGTGGGCACCTCTATGTTGCGGTAGTCCTGCACGTGTCCGCTGCTGTCGAGCACGATGACGGGGATGGTGTTGTTCGAGTTGAGCACCGTCCAGACGAGGGTGAGGTCGGTCGTCTCGTCGGCATTGTTCAGCGAGCGCATCGCTTCGGCCCATATCTCCATCTTGCGCTGCTCCTCCACCTTGAGGTCGCGCACCAGGAAATGTGAGACGACGAGCGAGGCCACGCTGAGCACAACGGCCAGCACAACCAAGACAATCTTCACCTGACGGATTCTGTTTATCCATTGCATGACAAGATAATAACGAAAAGAGGCGCTCTGTTATTGTGTTGCGAAGGAAGTTTCGGAAGTTTCGGCCTTTTTGTCCTGGCGCCACGGCACGGTCAGCGTCCCGAAGCGGCGTGCGCTTCCGAAATAAGCGCGAGGCGCTTCGGCAATAAGCACAGGGCGCTTCCGGGACAAGGGCACAGGGCTTCGCTGCTTTGGCAAGAGGGATTCCGCCGCCACTTCCGATGCATCGCGTGTTACATTCGAAGAATAACGGGCGAAGAATACCTGACAAAAGACAAAGAACGGGATGGAAAAGGTTAAAAATCGTGTTTTACGAATAAAAACTCTCAACTCTCAACTCTCAACTCTCAACTTTTTCGTACCTTTGCGCTCATGAAACGATTATTCCTATACATTATTATATTATATAATGTGTTGCTGCTGGCAGGATGCCACGACCACACCAGTCCGCCTTCCAATCCCGTGCCACAGCCCCGGGCAGAGGCTGAGCGCACCGTCATCATCTACATGGCTGCCGACAACAGCCTCAGCGGGTCGGTGACTCTCGACACCACCGAAATGGTGCGCGGCAAGAGCCAGATACCGGAGGACATGAACGTCCTCGTCTACATCGACGACCGGAAGCTGCCGGCCATCTACGAGCTTTCGGCAAAGAACGGACTGCAGCTCTGGAAGCAGTTCAAGGAGGAACAGTGCAGCACCGACTCGCTGACGATGCTCAACGTGCTGCGCGACATCGTCTACATGTTCCCGGCTCGCCACTACGGGCTCTCCATGTGGTCGCACGCCACAGGCTGGGCACCGCGCCGCAACACGTTCGGCAAGGACGAGAACCGAGGTGCCAGCGCCGCCACCATGCCCGAGGAGATGGAACTCTCCGTGCTCCACGACGTGCTGGCCCATTTGCCTAAGTTCGACTATATCTTCTTCGACGCCTGCTTCATGCAGTGCATCGAGGTGGCCTACGAGCTGCGCGACGTCACAGACTGGATGATAGGCTCGCCCGCCGAGATACCGGGCCCAGGCGCACCCTACGACAAGATTATCGGAGCCTTGTGCCAGAGCGACGTGGAAGGCATCGTCCGTGAGTACGACAAAGCCTACCCATCCTGGCACAACAGCCACTACTACTCCGGCGTGCTCCTCTCCCTCATCGACTGCTCGAAGTTGGAACCGCTGGCCGAAGCCACGGGCCGATTGCTCACGCCCTTCTACATGGACCGTGACGAGCCGTCCACTTCCGGCTTCCAGCCCTATACCAAGGCCTTCAACAAGTACACCTATTGTTTCGACATGCGCACCACGATGCGCCGCCTGCTCACCGAAAAGGAGGATGACTACACGGCCTGGATGGAGGTCTTCGACCAGGCTGTTCCCCTACGGACGCTCTCCAGCACACACACATGGTTTGCCGTCACAAGCACCATCTCCAGGGTGTACGACCCGGATTGCTATGGCGGTGTGTCGATGTTTGTCCCGATGCGCGACTACGATTACTTCGGCCTGAACGACAAGTTCCAGGAGACCTCGTGGTACAAGGCTACTGGTTGGCAGGCAACGGGATGGTGATGCCGATGAGTCCGGCAGCGTAGGGAGCTATCTCGTACTGGTTGAAGAGGAACTCGATGCTGTCGCCCTTGAGCAGGAAGTTGTTGGTCAGATAGAGGTCGCCCAGCATGGTGATGCCCGTCTTCTCCTGCAGGTCGGTAAGGTCCAGTGCTCCCCAATCCTTGCATAGCTTCATCTCCATTGCCTTCAGCACCAACGTCTCCGTGCCAACGGGAATGACGTCCTTGATGTCGAGGAGCTTCCCGCTCTTCTTGTTGAAGTTGTAGTACGCAACCACATAACTGCCGTGAGCTCCGCCAAGGTAGCAGTCCGTCGACGACATGTACGAGAGGATGCTGTCGCTGCTCGGCTCCAAGGCATGGCCATCCACCTTGTAATAGTACTGGAACAGGTCCTTGTACTCATACTCGGGGTCGTACAGTTCGGCCAGCTGCTGCTTCCAATCCGACTCGATGCTGTCGGCAACGGCAGTCATCGCCTCGCAGACAGTGGCACGCACCGGCTCGCGGAGTATGCTGTCGCGCACCACGGTGGAGAGCTGTCCGGCCAGCACGCCGTCGCCACCCAGCGTGTCGAGATTGAACTCAATGTGATAGCATTCCTTCGCATCCGGCGCAATGGGACGCTCGATGCAAAGCTTGGCTGTGCCCCATTCAAGACTGGTCTGTTCTGTTTCTGTACCGTTGCCACCCGTACATGCACAGGCCAAGGCAACAAGAGGAAAGATGAGAAGTTTCTTCATTTGACTGGCATTTAATGTTCCGAAAATTGTATAAATCGTTCATTTCCTTCACAAAATTACGGTATATTTTGAATCTTTGCAACACTTTCCTGTACTTTTGTACCTTTTGACACATAATATGTCCTATTTTTCTTGGAACATATTATATAATTCTTTACCTTTGCGTTGGAAATATGTTAAATAGTATTAATCATTTAATAAACTACGTCTATGAAGAAATTGCTCCTTGTTTGTGTAATGGCCGCATTGGGCATCGGCAAATCCTCTGCTCAGCTGGCCCCCGAAGACTACAAGTACTTCAACCACCTGAGCGCAGGCATCTCGCTGGGTCTCGACGGTATTGGCTTCGATGTGGCCGCCCCCTTGACCTATAACTTCGCTGTCCGGGCAGGCTATACGTTCATGCCGAGAGTAAAGTACACCACTCACATCAACCTTGGCAACAGCGCTGTCTTCACTGCTCCCCAAGTCGACATCGAGGGTAAGCTGAAGATGGGCGACTTCCACCTGCTGTTCGACTACTATCCCTTCAAGAAAAGTTCGTTCCATCTGACAGCCGGTGCCTACATCGGCAGCCGCACCCTTGTCTCCGCCTACAACGTGGTTCCTTTCGTAAAGGACACCTATTGGGGCAACTCCGGTTTGGAGCTGGGCAACACAGCGAACATATACAGCCAGTATTCTCTCGTGACCGACGAGAACGGTAACATCGAAATCGACATGAAGGTGAATGCCTTCAAGCCTTACGTTGGCATTGGTTTCGGCCGTGCCGTAACGAAGCATCGCGTGGGCGTGCAGTTCGATTTGGGCGTACAGTTCGTGGGCAGGCCGGGCATGTTCGGCAACGTCAAGTACTTCGACTACGACGCTGGCGACTTCGTGACACGCACCGAACGCCTGGAGCGCGGACGCATCACGAACGACGAATACGAAGACATTGACGACGCCATCCGCATCATGGAGAAGTTCCGCGTATATCCCGTGCTGAAGATTCGCGTCAACGGACGCATCTTCTAACAAGTCTGAAGAGAGATAACATCACCAAATCTAACACATAACTTAAAACAATATCGACATGAAAAAGTTCTTTTTCCCTCTTGCCATCTTTGCTTGCATGGCATTGATTTCATCTTGCAGTTCCAGCGACGATGTTCCGCCACCACACGAGGACTATAACGGAGAACTGCCACAACCCACTTATTCCGAGCAGGCTGCAGCATTCAACATCCCCCTGAACACGATAATGGACCAAACCGGCAAAACGAGTCTGACCGGCATCAACTTCACCGAGAGCGGCAAGGCCATCTTTGAGGTGACCACCGAGGAAGGCGTGAAGTACGCCACCTACAACGTCAAGATTGATGGCGACACTTACACCATCCTCGACAAGGACGGCAAATCGGTGGGCCAGGTACAGAAAGTGACGAACAGGGCTTCGAATGAGGTCGTTTACATCACGCTGACCATCACCATCAACATTGCAGGCATACC
>CADCCR010000081.1:0-5846 GCA_902799985.1 uncultured Bacteroidales bacterium
TAGTTTTATCGCAGGCGATGAAGGATTTCACAAGCGGCGACGAGGAATTTGAGGAAACAAGGATAAGAAATTAGGAATGCGCGGGAACAAGAATAAGGAAGCGAGAGAAGAGGTTTTAGAGCCCGAGGAAAAAGGTTTGAGAACGCGAGGAAAGAGGGTTGAGAACGCGCGGAAAGAGGGTTGAGAGCCCGTGGAAATATAAATATGTACGCGAGGAAAAGGCGCTTGATGCAAACTTCTTGGAGTTTTGTTTGCAGGTTTTCGCAAAAAGACGTAACTTTGTACACCCTATCTGCCAAAGGGAAAACCTTGTCTGCCAAAAGGGATAATCGGACAAGGGAAGTGGTTTGGCACAGCATTTGTAGGACTAAAGCAGACAAGCATTAGCTCAAACGAAGGTAACACAACAGACAGACATGACGACAAACTTCTCACCAGAGACATTCAACATACTGAACTTCAGCAAAGAAGAGGCCAGCCGACTGCATTGCGGCAGCGTGTCGCCCCTGCATCTGCTGCTCGGCATATTGCGTCACACGGACAACAAAGCCAAGCAACTCCTGGCTTATTATCTGCCAGATGGCATGACAACGCTCAAGAGTCAGCTGGAGCAAACTGCCCGTCAGCACCAGGTGCTCATCTCGCCCACGCCTGCCGACATGAACTTCGACACGCAGGCCAACCGCATCATGCGACTGTGCCGACTCGAAGCAAGCCTCATGAAGTCGGACAGCATCGAGCCCATACACGTGCTCCTCGCCATACTGAAAGCCAACGACAACGAGGCCAGCGACATCCTGCAGCGCCTCGACATCACCTACGACAAGATGACAGAGGCCTCAGGCACCTCAAAGTTCGGAGCCAAGGACTCCGGCGCCTTCAACGACGACGACGATGATGACGACGACGACATGGAGCCCGTCTCCGCCGGACTGGAAGGCAACAACGTGCCCGTGCGCGTACAGAAGAAACAGGAGAGCAAGACACCGGCCCTCGACAACTTCGGCACCGACCTGACACAGATAGCAGCCAACGGACTGCTCGACCCCGTCGTAGGCCGCGAGAAGGAGATAGAACGGCTGGCACAGATACTGAACCGCCGCAAGAAGAACAACCCCATCCTCATCGGCGAGCCCGGCGTGGGCAAGAGCGCCATCGTGGAAGGTCTGGCACAGCGCATCGTCGGCCATCGCGTCAGCCGCACCCTCTGGAAGAAACGCATCGTGGTGCTCGACCTCGCCAGCGTCGTGGCCGGAACAAAGTATCGCGGACAGTTCGAGGAACGACTGCGCTGCATCATCAAGGAACTGCAGCAGAACCCCGACATCATCGTCTTCATCGACGAGATACACACCCTCATCGGAGCAGGCAATGCAGCCGGCTCGATGGACGCCGCCAACATGCTGAAGCCAGCCATGAGCCGCGGAGAGTTCCAATGCATCGGCGCCACAACACTCGACGAGTACCGCAAGAGCATCGAGAAGGACGGCGCCCTGGAACGCCGATTCCAGAAGATACAAGTGGCACCGGCCTCAGCCGAGGAGACCCTGCAGATACTCCAGAACCTGCGCGAACGCTACGAGGAACACCATAATGTACACTACACGGACGAGGCTCTCGAGGCCTGCGTCAAGCTGACCGGAAGATACATCACCGAACGCAGCTTCCCCGACAAAGCCATCGACGCACTCGACGAAGCCGGCAGCCGCATGCGCGTGCAGAACATCCCCGTGCCTGAGGAAATCCTCCGACTGGAGAGACTCGTGGCCGACCTCGACCGCAGGAAACACGAAGCAGCCGAGCATCAGAACTTCGAACAGGCAGCCGACCTGCGCGACAAGTGCCTGAGAGTGCAACAGCAACTGGACGAAGCACAGCAGGCCTGGGAGAAAAGCATCGGCGAAGGCGAGCAGGCTGTGGTGGACGAACGCGTGGTGGCCGACGTGGTAAGCATCATGACCGGCATACCCGTGCAACGCATCGGCCAGGAAGAAAGCCACCGGCTGCGCATCATGAAGGATACACTCTGCCAACGCATCATCGGTCAGGACGAAGCAGTTGCCACCGTGACACGAGCTATCCAGCGCAGTCGCGTCGGACTGAAAGACCCGCAGAAGCCCATCGGCACCTTCCTCTTCGTCGGACCCACAGGCGTGGGCAAGACATACCTCGCAAAGTGTCTGGCCGAAGAGTTGTTCGGGAAAGCCGACGCCATCATACGCATCGACATGAGCGAATACATGGAGAAGCACACAGTCAGCCGCATGGTGGGAGCACCTCCGGGCTACGTCGGCTACGACGAAGGCGGACAGCTGACCGAACAGGTGCGTCGCAAACCCTACTCCATCGTCCTGCTCGACGAGATAGAGAAGGCCCACACCGACGTCTTCAACCTCCTGCTGCAAGTGATGGACGAAGGCCGGCTGACCGACGGCAACGGCAACACCATCGACTTCCGCAACACCGTGGTCATCATGACCAGCAACTGCGGTTCAAAACAGATACGCGACTTCGGCAACGGCATCGGCTTCCAGAGCCAGACGGACACGACAGCCAGCAAGCGACAGAACCGCGACATCGTCAAGAAAGCCTTGCAGAAGCAGTTCGCACCCGAGTTCCTGAACCGACTGGACAACATCGTCTACTTCGACCACCTCAGCCAGGAGGACCTGCAGCGCATCGTCGACATCGAGCTGCGCCCCCTGCTGCGTCGCATCAGCGACATGGGTCACACCCTCGAGGTCAGCCCCGAAGCTCGCGAACTGCTTGGCAAGAAAGGTTACGACATGCAGTATGGAGCCCGTCCGCTCAAGCGTGCCATCCAGGACCTCCTCGAAGACCCGCTCTGCGAAGTACTCATGGAAGCCCCCTCCAGCTCTCCCAAGAGCGAAGGCAACCTCCAGCTCAAAGCAGAAATAACAGCAGACAAAGAAAAAATAACCATAACTAAACAATAAATTCAACTGCCAAACCCCTGTACGCAGTTCTCTCCCTTTGGGGAGAGTTAGAGAGGGGGCTTATTATGAAACAAGGTAATATTGGGGTTACAACTGAGAACATCTTCCCCGTCATCAAAAAGTTTCTCTATAGCGACCACGAAATCTTCATTCGCGAAATCGTCAGCAACGCCGTTGATGCCACGCAGAAGCTCAAGACCCTGGCAGGCAAGGGCGACTTCAAAGGCGAGATGGGCGACCTGAAGATTCGTGTCAGCATCGACAAGGACGCCAAGACCATCACCGTAAGCGACAACGGCATCGGCATGACTGCCGAAGAAATCGAGAAGTACATCAACCAAATTGCCTTCTCGGGAGCCAACGACTTCCTCGACAAGTACAAGGACGACGCCAACGCCATCATCGGCCACTTCGGACTGGGCTTCTACTCGTCGTTCATGGTGAGCAAGCAGGTCGATATCATCACGAAGAGCTATCAGGACGCACCTGCCGTGAAGTGGTCGTGCGACGGAAGCCCTTCGTTTACTTTGGAAGAAACAGAGAAGGCCGAGCGCGGCACAGACATCGTGATGCACATCGACGACGACTGCAAGGAGTTCCTCGAGAAGGACAAGCTGGAAGGCCTGCTGCGCAAGTACTGCCACTTCCTGCCCGTGCCCGTTGCCTTCGGCAAGAAGACCGAATGGAAGGATGGCAAGCAGGTAGATACCGACGAGGATAACATTATTAATAATGTAGAGCCGCTCTGGACGAAGAAGCCAGCCGACCTCAAGGACGAGGACTACAAGGAGTTCTACCGCCACCTCTTCCCGATGGCAGACGAGCCGCTGTTCTGGATTCACCTCAACGTCGATTATCCCTTCAACCTGACCGGCATCCTCTACTTCCCGAAGATAAAGAACAACCTCGACATCCAGCGCAACAAGATTCAGCTCTACTGCAATCAGGTCTTCGTGACCGACGCTGTGGAAGGCATTGTGCCCGAGTTCCTGACCTTGCTGCATGGCGTCATCGACTCGCCCGACATCCCCTTGAACGTCTCGAGAAGCTACCTGCAGAGCGATGCCAACGTGAAGAAGATAAGCGGCTACATCACTAAGAAAGTCAACGACCGACTGGCCTCCATCTTCAAGAACGAGCGCGAAGACTTCGAGAAGAAGTGGGACGACATCAAGATATTCATCCACTACGGACTGCTCACCGAAGAGGACTACTTCGACAAGGCAAAGGCTTACTTCCTGCTGAAGGACACCGAAGGCAAGCACTACACGCTCGACGAGTACCAAGCCCTCATCAAGGACCAGCAGACGAACAAGGACGGCCAACTCGTCTATCTTTATGCCAACGACCCTGACGCTCAGTACACCTACATCGACGCAGCCAAGCAGAAGGGCTACAACGTCCTCCTCATGGACGGTCAGCTCGATGCACCGCTCGTCGGAATGCTCGAACGCAAGCTCGAGAAGACAACATTCACCCGCGTTGATGCCGACGTCATAGACCGTCTCATCCAGAAGGAAGAGACCCAGCGCGACAAGCTCGAGGCAGAGCGCTCGGACAAGCTCTCCATCGTCTTCCGTTCGCAGATGCCTAAGAAGGGCGAGGAAGGAAAAGCCTCCCTTTGGGGAGGTTTGGAGGGGGCTGACTTCAACGTCGAGGCTCAAGCCCTTGGCGAAGACCAGTTGCCCGTGATGATGACGCAGAGCGAGTACATGCGCCGCATGAAGGAGATGGCTCGCCTGCAGCCCGGTATGGCCTTCTATGGCGAGATGCCCGACATGTACAACATCATCCTCAACACCGACTCACCGCTCATCCGCGAGGTCCTCGAGGACTGCGAGAAGCAGACCGCCGAAGCCCTCAAGCCCATCGAGGCAGAGTTGCGCGGACTGAATGCCCGACAGGCCGTCTTGCGCCAAGAACAGGACAAGAAGAAGCCCGAAGAGATAACGCAGGAGGAGAAGGACGACCTGAAGAAGTGCGGCGAAGACATCCGTGCCGAGCAACAGAAGCGCGACGACGTGCTGAAGGGCTATGCCGAGAAGAACGACCGCGTACACCAGCTCATCGACCTTGCCCTCCTGCAGAACGGCCTTCTGAAGGGCGAAGCCCTCACCCGCTTCGTCAAGCGTAGCGTGGAGATGATAAAATAACATTTTAGGGAGACGTATATCATCGAAGGGGACATGTCGCAACAGACATATCCCCTTCTTTTTTCCCTCGAATCAGGCAGTAGTTAAGTAGTTAAGCCGAATGCATCAGGAAACAGACAGCAAGCGAAAAATGGTATCGGCTTAACTACTGACTACTTAACTACTACCTCCTTATTACAAAACTCCTCATTAATTTTGTTTTTCAAATTAAACTTCGTACCTTTGCAGGGAAAAGCGAACGAACCCTACACACCATCGTAACAGTAAACGGAAACGGAAATGGTAAAGAACACAATTGATTGCTTCATCCCCTTCGAGAGCGACGAACAGGTCATGGGCACAATGCAGAACCTGCAGGCCGACAGCAACGTGCAGAGCATCAACTTCTTACGCGACAAGAATCCCTTTGGCACACGCGCCATACGATACATCGCTGAGACTGCCACTGCACCATATACATTATTATATACCAAGTACGACACCCTCCAGCTCGGCTATCACGCCCTGACAAGGCTCCTCACCATCGCAGAGGACAGCCAGGCGCTCATGATGTACAGCGACCACTATCAAGTGAAGAGTGAAGAGTTAAGAGTGAAGAATAAAAGTAACAACTCTGAGGACAATAGTAACTCCGATTCTTCTTCGCAAAGCGCAGGCGCAGGCGGAACACTCTTCACTCTTCACTCTTCACTTGAGCCTTTAAGGCTCATCGACTACCAGCTCGGCTCCGTGCGCG
>CADCCR010000081.1:5898-15919 GCA_902799985.1 uncultured Bacteroidales bacterium
TGAAGGAGTACGTCGCTCAGGAAAACCTCCACAACTACCAGTACGCAGGCCTCTACGACCTCCGGCTCTACATCAGCCGCAAGCAACTGCCGCTGCACATCGACGAGTTCCTCTACACCGAGGTGGAACGCGACACCAGGCTGAGCGGACAGAAGCAGTTCGACTACGTCGACCCCCGCAACCGCGCCCGTCAGGTGGAGATGGAACGGGCTTGCACGCGTCACCTCCGCGCCCTCAATGCCTACCTGCACGGCAACGAGTACGACGAAGTGAACCTCTCGGAAGGCGAGTTCGCCGTCGAAGCCTCCGTCGTCATCCCCGTCCGCAACCGCGAACGCACCATCGAGGATGCCATCCGCTCGGCTCTCTCGCAGGAGACATCCTTCCCCTTCAACGTCATCGTCATCGACAACCACTCCACCGACGGCACGACGGAAATCATCGAGAGAGTGAAGAGTGAAGAGTTAAGAGTGAAAAGTCTCATCCACCTCATCCCCGACCGCAATGATCTCGGCATCGGCGGCTGCTGGAACATGGCCGTGCATCATCCGCAGGTGGGACGCTTCGTAGTGCAGCTCGACAGCGACGACCTCTACTCCTCGCCCCACACCTTGCAACGCATGGTGGATGCCTTCTATGCCGAAGGTGCCGCCATGGTCATCGGCTCATACCGTATGTGCGATTTCCAGCTGAACACCTTGCCGCCGGGCCTCATCGACCACCGCGAATGGACCTTGATGAACGGACGCAACAATGCCCTGCGCATCAACGGTCTCGGAGCACCCAGAGCCTTCTTCACTCCCGTCCTGCGAAAGCTGCAGATTCCCAACACCAGCTACGGCGAGGACTATGCGCTGGGCCTGATGATAAGCCGCCGCTACCGCATCGGACGCATCTACGACGAGGTATATCTCTGCCGCCGTTGGGAAGGCAACAGCGACGCAGCACTCAGCCAGGACAAAATCAACAAGAACAACACCTACAAGGACCACCTACGCACCCTCGAAATCAAAGCCCGACAACAACTCAACCAGCTCTGGCAGCACAAGGTGACCGAGGAGGAAATTGACGCTTTCTTCCAAAAGGAACTGCAGGAATGGCCCGAAGCTGCCGAGCGGTACAAGGCGCTGGAAGAGCAGACCCTCTCCCGACCTCTCCCTTATAGGGAGAAGAGCAGTAACCACCAGACTATTGAAGGGGAAAAAGTATCTTCTCCTCTTCCTGCAAGGGACAGGTTGGGAGATGGTCCGACTTTTATTGCCCAATGGAACCCTGCCCGTATCGTATCGACGGGTGCTGCCATCGACAAGAAGAGCATCAGCGAACGTCCTTGCTTCCTCTGCGACAATAACCGACCGAAGGAGCAGCACAAACTGATGACCGAGAAGCACTATCAGATACTCGTTAACCCCTACCCCATCCTGCCGCAGCACTTCACTATCCCCATGCGCCGACACACACCGCAGAGCATCTACAGCTCGTTCGGCACCCTACGCCGCATGGCTTGGGATATGCCGAAGCACATCGTCTTCTACAACGGACCCCTTTGTGGTGCTTCGTGTCCCGACCATATGCATCTGCAAGCAGGCAGTCGCGGCATCGTGCCGCTAGAGCGTGACTGGACGATGTACGAGAAGAACCTCCGCAAACTCTACCCTCTGACGGGCGAACAGACTGCCACGATGGAGGAAGCGGGCAACGTGGGCAGCCGCTGCGGACTCTATCTGCTGGAGGGATATGCATGTCCCGTCTTCGTCATCCGCAGCATGCCGGCCGAGAGCGACAGCATCCTCTGCCAGCGCGTCTATAAAGCATTGCCCATCGTGGGCGACGAGACAGAACCGCGTCTCAACATCGTCTGTTGGCGACAGGAAGGCACTTCGAGCCGGCCCGACGAAATCGTCACACTCATCTTCCCGCGTAGCAAGCATCGGCCCGACTGCTACTATGCAGAAGGTGAGGAGCAACTCCTGATCAGCCCCGGAGCACTCGACATGTGCGGTCTCTTCATCACGCCCCGCGAACAGGACTTCAAGGCGCTGACGGCAGAGAAAGCTGCTGCCATCCTCAAGGAAGTCACGCTCAGCGAAGAAGAACTGAAGCCCATCATAGAGAGTCTCTCAGACAAACCACAAACTACAGACCCTACCCAACCTCCCTTTAAAGGGGAGGAGTTCTCACCCTTTAAGGGGGAGTTAGAGAGGGTCCGTGGCTGGGTAGGGTCTTCCGTCTCCGTCGGCATCATGAAGGCTCCCGTCATCCGCTTCTGCATCAACGGCACCTATCAGGCCAAAGGCACAGAGGTGACAGGCGAACAAACGGCCGAGTACACCGAAGGCGGCATCCGCTGGCAAGGAAACGTCTATCAGGAACTGAAGTTCAAAGGCGATGCTTCCTTCACCCTCCACGGCGTCACCATCGGGCAACGCTTCCACTGGGAACGACAGGAATCGCAGACCTTCCAAGGCATCCTCAAGCTCGTGGTGGACGAGGACAAGATTGTTGCCATCAACATCCTGCCCGTCGAAGACTACCTGACAAGCGTCATCAGCAGCGAGATGAAGAGCAGTTGCTCGCTGGAGTTCCTCAAGGCAGCAGCCGTCATCAGTCGCAGCTGGCTATATGCACAGATGCAACGCCGACAGGAAAGAGCCGATGGACCGGCACCCTTCTTCTCCTTCGTCAAGGGCGAGGGCGAGAGCATCCGCTGGTACGACCGGGAGGACCATACCATCTTCGACGTCTGTGCCGACGACCACTGCCAACGCTACCAAGGCATCACCCGCGCCAGCAATCCGCAGGTGGCTGAAGCCGTCAACGCAACACGCGGACAGGTGCTGATGTATGACGGAAAGATTTGCGACACACGCTTCGGCAAGTGCTGTGGCGGTCAGACAAACGAGTACCAGTACTGTTGGGAGAACATCGAAGTCCCCTATCTGCGCTCCGTCAAAGACCCATTCTGCAACACACACGACAAGAAGATTCTCCGTCAAGTCCTCAACGACTATGACCTCGAGACACAGGACTTCTTCGAATGGACGGAAGAACTCTCGCAGGAAGAGATGCACGAACGCATCACAGAGCATCTGAAGATGGACCTCGGAGCTATCCTCGCCCTGGAAATTGTGGAGAAAGGTCCAGGCGGACACATCAGCAAGCTGCGCATCGTGGGACAAGAGAAGTCCTTCGTCGTCGGCAAGGAACTGGAGATACGCCGCATGCTCAGCACATCGACATTGAAGAGCAGCGCCTTCACCATCGAGCCAAAGTTCCGTCTGCGTCCGAACGAAGCGAAGAACGTCAGAGGCGGTATCCCCAGTCGCTTCATCCTCCACGGCCACGGTTGGGGCCACGGCGTCGGCCTCTGTCAGATAGGAGCAGCCGTCATGGGAGAGCAAGGCTACAGCTACGAACAAATCCTACAACACTACTACACAGGAGCAATCATCAGCCGGAAGTCCCCAGCCGAGGAAGTCTGAGGACAGCTTCGGACAGAAACACCTATCCATCCCAACCACATCATGCAACGACGCGATTTTCTCCGAACCGCAGCCATGACAGGTGCCGGCCTGCTGCTGCAACCCCTCGCCACAGACTACACCTTGATGGCCAAGAACCGCAGACCCGACTGCACCAGCTGGCACGGATTCAACCTGCTGAACTACTTCACGGCAGGACACCCCGAACCCTTCCAAGAAGAAGAATTCCAATGGATAGCCGACTGGGGATTCAACTTCGTACGCCTACCCCTGAGCTATTGGAACTGGAGCAAGCCGGGACAGTACTACGAGATGGACGAGCACGTGCTGGAGGACATCGACCGAGCTGTGGCATGGGGACGCAAGTACGGCATCCATGTGTGCATCAATCTGCATCGGGCACCCGGCTACTGCGTAAACCCTCCGGCTGAACCACAGAACATCTTCACCGACAGCGAAGCGCTCGATGGCTGTGCCCACCAGTGGAGCGTCTTTGCCCGTCGCTATCGCAAGGTATCGTCGCGCTGGCTCAGCTTCAATCTGCTCAACGAGGTGGCTCACGTCGGAGCCCAGGATTACGAACGCATCGTGCGACGGCTCGTGGATGCTATTCGACAGATATCTCCGCATCGACTCATCCTCATCGACGGACTCGACTGGGGCGGACATCCGCTCCTCTCGGTCGGCGACCTCCCCGACATCATCCAGTGCGGCCGAGGCTACCAGCCAATGCTCGTCTCGCACTATGCGGCATCGTGGGTCTTCGGCGACAAACCCATGAGCCTGCCACGCGAACAGCTCCGGTGGCCGCTCGATGCCGACGGACAACATTACGACCGTCAGTGGCTCCTCGACATGCAGGAGCACAGCTGGGCCCCGCTCGAACAGACAGGCGGGCGTGTCTTCATCGGTGAGTTCGGCTGTCTCAACCAAACTCCTCACAGCGTGGCTCTTGCTTGGCTGAGCGACAATCTCGATGTCTTCGGTCAGAAGGGATGGGGATGGGCATTATGGAACCTGCGCGGCTCGTTCGGCATCCTCGACAGCGGACGCAACGATGTGGAATATGAGGACTTCCACGGCCATAAGCTCGACCGCAAGATGCTGGATGTCTTGCTACAAGCAAACTCACCTAAAGCGTCAAAACACAGATAAGAACCATGACACTCTACATCTTCAATCCAGAGAATGACATGGCCCTGGCAGACGGGCATGCCGGCTACACACCGCCAGCAAAGATACAGCAGATGCGGCGCGAACTGTGGTGGCTGCCGCAGTGGTGGGCCGAGGAGAGTGACATCGTCTGGAACGGCAAGGACCGACTTTCGTTGCCGGACGATACGAGGATCTTGCCGTGGGGATGGAGTTCTGCACTTTGTCATCAACTGGTGCAGGCAGGTGTGCAGGAATCACTCCTACCCTCTGCCGAGAAGCTTGAGCACATCCGTCAGCTCTCGCACAGGCAGACAGCAGTCAAGCTTCTCGCCGAGCTTCATGAGCAACTGCCCCTCGACGGGCACATCTGCGGAGAGAGCACGCTCTGTCACTCCGATGAAGAAGTGGCAAAAGCCATAGACAGATATGGTGAAGCCATGCTCAAACAACCTTGGAGCAGCAGCGGTCGGGGATTAAAGAAAGTCTCCTCGCCGTTCTCCCTTCGGGGAAGTGCATCGGAGCGGCAAGGTAGCGGGAATGTGACACTCCCCCTAAAGAGGAACAGGAAGGAAGCTCTCATCGTGGAACGATACCTGCACAAGGTTTCCGACTTCGCCCTCGAGTTCTGGCTCGACGGACAGGGTGGCGTGGAGTATCGCGGGTTGTCACTCTTCTACACCAACGAGCAAGGAGCTTACCTGGGCAACTGGGTGGCCCCCGAGGGACATAAGCTTGCATGGCTGGCTCAGTACATCCCCTTGCAATACCTGCAGGAGATACGTCGTTGGTGGGAAGAACGTCTGAAGAGATTCGACTACGAAGGTCCCGTGGGCATCGACATGATGCTGGCTCAGGAAGGTATCTGCCCATGCATCGAGGTCAACTGGCGATGGACGATGGGACTCGTCTCGTGCCTGGTGGCCGAACAGGGACGCTTCGGTCGCATGGTCGTGGAATACATCTACGGACACTACTCTGCCGAAGTGGAAGCATTCTCTTAGTTTACAGGTGAATGTCGATGGGGACGCTGACCTTGATGCAGAAGTTTCGTCCCATGGCAGAGACGCCTTGCCGTCCCGTCAAGAGGTTTGTGTCGGTATACTTCAGACGGGAGAGGTGCGGCTGATAAGCTTTGTCGAAGAGGTTCTGACAGGAGACAGCAAGTTCGATGCAGTTGTGTCCGAAGACGTGTAAATCCGTCCCTAAGGACAGGTCGAAAAGCGCATAGCCACACGTTGCCGTCTCCGTTTCGTCGCGTGCAAAAAACTTGTCTTGACGGAAGTTGTACTCCATGCCAGCCGAGAGGAAGGTGCGACGCAATCGTCCACGAGCAAAATCGGGAAACTCGTAGCGCACATGGCAAGTCCATCGCGGCGCAGGCATCATAGGCAGATTCCTGCTTTCCGACGGCTGATGCAACTGTATGCCACGAACGTAGCAGAAAGTATTCTCGATGTGCAGCGGATTGACAGGATGAATGTCGAGCGAAGCTTCACCGCCCATCAGCCGTGCATCGCCCTGACGATATTGATAGGTGCGATAGCCGTTGGTCTCATAAGGAAGTCGAGCCAGGAAGATGTAGTCGTTTATCCAGTTGGAGAAGAGCGATGCCTGGAAGCTCACGAAGTGCGATGTGTAGTCGACACCCAGGTCAATCTGCGTACTCTTCTCGGCGTTGAGTCCGGCATTTCCCAGTTCGTATTGGACGCTACCCTCGTGCACACCGTTGGCAGACAACTCGCTCACCGTCGGAGCACGGAACCCGCGAGCTGCATTCAGACGCAGATTGAGTCTGTCGGTGATGTTCCAGACAACACCCAGGCTTCCCGTCACACCTGTGAAGTTCTTGCTTAGGGCATCGAAGCGGGGCAGTCCGTCCTCCATCAGCGAAGAGGTCGTCAGGTGACGATTGTCGATGCGAGCGCCTCCTGAGAAGTGCCATTTGTCCAATTGCCAACCGGCTGTGGCGAAGAATCCGATGTCGAAGAGATGATGGTCGGGAATGAGATACTCCTCGCCCTGATTGATGTTCCTCTGCCACATGCCACCGATGCCCGTCTGGAGTTTCCAGTCGTGGGGCAGCGAGTGCTGGTACTTGATGTCGTAGTTGACGGTGTGCAGACGCATGGCCAGTGCCGGATCGAGTGCATCCCAATCGGTCGGTTCGTCGTCCTCCGCTTCGTACTCGCGACGGAAATTCTGCTGATAGCCGACGATGGCCTTCAGTGTGCCAGGCCCGAAGTACCAAGCATTGTCGCTCACCACCTTCGTGTGGAGCACCTTTTGGAAAGGCATCTGTCTGCTGTAGCTGTGTGCCGAAGCATCTTCTCCCCAGATGAGGTCGCCCAGCCGAGAGCCAGGATTGGTGGCAACATACTCATCGTCTGCTCGTTCGCCCTCGACAATGCCCGGCGTGAAGTTGACATGCGAGAAGCGGAGCCATGAGTGTCCCCACGACCGATTGATGCCCAGCATTCCCTGCACATCGCGCTGCTTGAACCATGAGCCGGGCACGTAGCCATCGGCACTGTTCTTATAGCAATGCGCTGCTTTGTCGAGGAAGTGCCAGTTCCAAAGCCATCCGTCCACATTTCCTGCAAAGCCCACATGATAGTCGTAGAGTCCGTTGTTCGTCTGATATTGGCTTCCGACCTTCACTTGCATGGTTCCTTCCTCGAGGGGACGTTCGGGATGCAGTATCATCACACCCGCTATGGCATCGCTGCCATACATGAGCGAGGCAGGACCCTTCAGTATTTCCACCGAATGCACACCCTCCTCGTCGACTTCGAGTCCGTGCTCATCACCCCATTGCTGTCCTTCCTGTCGGATACCCTGGTCCACGATGACCACTCTGTTGTAGCCAAGGCCACGAATGACAGGCTTCGAGATGCTTGCTCCGGTACTTATCTGCGACAATCCCGGCAAGTGTCCAACGGCATCCACAATGTTGGTGCCGATGGTTTGGTGCAACGCCTTGGGCGATACGACCATGAAGGGCGAGGCCGCATCCTTCAGTCGCTGGGTGCCGGCAACGCCCTGAACCGTCACTTCGCTCAGAATAGCTTCCTTCATCGGGTTGATGCTGTCCTCCAAGCAGTCGCTGTGTTCGTGAACATGCTGTGCCGAGACAGACAGAGAGACTGCCCACAGACAGACACCTATATATATAATAATGTGTTTCATATTCCTAAAACTCCTGTTTGTTGAATAATAATAACGTATCCTCCGCTGCATAGCATTAGCATGGCAGTCAGGATAAGCGTTTGACGATAAGATTCTCTGTTTGAAAAGCCATGAAGATGGCTGAATAGCATCTTATGCTTTCAAATGGCAGGAGGAGCACGAAGGGAGATGTTGCACCGGCTGAACCGACAAACATCCCGTCGGCACACAGCATAGACCGCTTTGCGTCTGGCTTGATAACAAAGCAATCCTCCAGTGGCAACGACAATGTACGTTAGTGTAAGAATTTGGCACAGCACACATTGGTGCATCCCTCCCGAAAGCTGAATCAGATGACCGTGACACTGATGCCCGACACACTCGGTGCACGTCGGTTCCATCTCCTGAGAAGGCTCATGGAAATGCAACGACGAGAGGAGAAGCATTGGCACATAAACTGCCAATAGCAACCATGCAGCAATATGTCTCTTCATCACGGGATTCATGCCACAAAGTTACGCAAAAAGGAGTACACAACAAACAAAATGCAGTGTTTTTTAACGTTGTTTTGCGTTTTGTGTCCAATAGCGGAAAATCAAAGTTTGTTTACTTGCACCGTTCGCTTTTATTTCCTACCTTTGTCTCATCGTTCAAAGAAGTACAACAACATGAACCGACGAGAATTCCTACAACGCAGTACTGCCCTTGCCGGTGCTGCTTATCTTGGCTCGCCAGCACTTGCCGAGACGATTGCAACGCTGGGCGAACCAAACCTCGTGATTGGCATTATCAGCGACATCCATCTGCGCGGAGCAGACACAGCCGCCACGTTCATCCACACGCTCGAATACTTCCGCAGCCTGAAGGTGGACGGCGTCATCATCGCCGGCGACATGGCCGACCAAGGACTCCTGCCGCAGCTGCAAGTAGTGGCAGACGCTTGGTTCCAAGTCTTTCCCAATAACAAAGGCCTCGACGGCAAAGAGACGGTGCAGCTATTCATCTATGGCAACCACGACATGGAGGGCTACACCTGGGGAGGAACCATCAGTAGCGTGGGGGCTGCCACGGCGCAGGCGCAGGGCATCGGCCGACAGGCTGCCGCCGCTTGGAAGCAATGCTTCAAGGAAGATTATCAGCCACTTTGGATGAAGACCATCAAGGGCTATCACTTCATCGGCGCACATTGGGAGAACCAGAACCACATCTCGGGCCTCGCCAACTTCCTCGAAGAGCACAACGCCGAACTGGCTGCCGACGGCAAGCCCTTCTTCTATATCCAACACCCTCACCCCAAGGACACCTGCAACTGCGCGTGGGCTTGGGGCCGCGACGACGGAACGGTGACAAGACTCCTGAGCAAGTACCCCAACGCCATCGCGTTCTCCGGACACTCGCACTCGCCGCTTGACGACGACCGCGACCTTTGGCAAGGCAGCTTCACCAGCATCGGCACCTCGTCGCTCAAGTATCTCTACCCCATGCCCGCTCGTGAAAACACCTATCAGGATGACTGGTCGGCCAAGCCGCCAACGCAGATGGCGAAGATGGACCCCTCGGACGGACGTCAGGGCATGGTGATGCGCGTCTATGATGATGCTATCACGTTCGAGAAGCGCGAGTTTGTCTATGACGAAGCCATCGGCGAGCCGTGGTATCTGCCCTGGCCCATCTCGACCTCGCAGCCGCTCTCCTTCGAGAACCGCGCCAAGTCGGCCGCCATTCCGCAATTCCCCGCGGGCACAAAGGCTACCGTGACGGCAGGCAAAGGCAGCGACCGCTACGGCACACAACAGAAGCAAGTGACGGTCCACTTCCCGACCGTCTTGAAGAAGAACGCCGGCGTGCGTGCCTTCGACTACGAGGTGCAGGTGGAGTACGACTGGCTCGACGTCCGCCATGTCTGCTCGACGAAGCGCGTCTTCTCCCCTAAGTGCTACCTCGGCGAGAACAAAGAAGAGGGCGATGTGCGCTGCGTCTTCGGCGAGAGCGAGCTGCCCAAGGACTTTGCCTACCGCTTCGCCATCCGTCCCTGCAACTGCTTCGGAGCCAAAGGAAACTCCATCTATTCGGATTGGATAGACAGCTCTTTCGCCATGTTCACCTCCACCCTCTCGCTTGACAAGCAGTTCTACCGCACCGGTGAAGCCATCCGCGTGACCTTCTCGGACGTTCCCGTCGGCACGGAAGCCTGGGTAGGCATCTATGCCAAAGGCAAG
>CADCCR010000082.1 GCA_902799985.1 uncultured Bacteroidales bacterium
ATAAATCAATCCCATACGGAGCACGGATATATCATCCCGTTTCTCCGCACGTGACACTTGCAACGGCAATTGATCGCTCTTGCTGGCTGTGAACAAGATGCGCGTTTCCTCGTTAAACGAGTAAATGTTTTCAAATTTGGCTGACAATAACATAATGACGTCTGATATTTTATGAAATTTCGTTGCAAAGATAATAATTTATTTCAAACCTTGGACGATTATTTACGTTAAATATGCATAAATACGACAAAAATTATGTTATACATTGTCAATTTGTCAGTTACTGACAGTATTTTATCATAAATTTGACTCAGGCTTAATATTTGCATGGGTAATATAAAGCGCTATGACATGTTTGTCAAAACTGGGCGCAGAAAGGAGGTGTAATAGATGAGAAAAAACCAACATGTTGTTCCTGCTGGAGATAAGTGGGGCATTAAGGGCGAAGGCAATTCAAAACTGACTTCAACATTTGATAGGCAGTCCGATGCAATTGCTGCCGCTCGTCAAATTTCCAAGAACCAGCATTCCGAACTATTTATTCACGGTCGTAATGGACAGATTCGAGAAAGAGACTCTCATGGTAAGGATCCATTTCCTCCAAGAGGATAAGTTTCTCAGCATTCTCTCCGCTTAGAGAAGAGCCCTAATACCACAGGGGCAGGTTGTGGTAGAGTAAAGATATGCCATGGCGAAATTCGCTATGGCTTTTTCTTTTTAGTCGAATCAGATATAACGAATTTTTTGCCATCTACAATTGGCATTTTTTTGTTTTCAGCCCATTTAATAAAGTTAAAAACGTTAAATCTTCTCATTTTTCGTTTTCTGTAGAATCTACATCACCACTTTTCTACCGTTTAAGAAGTAAATCTCTGATATAAAGCGATTTGCAAATACAAAGATTGTCCTGAACTGACAGATGTCTATTGTTATGCAGAGAATGTTCCCAGCACGGAGAGCAATGCATTTGAATGTTCTTACATAGAATATGCTACGCTTCATGTGCCGGAAGTTTCCATCAATACATATAAGGAGAGAACACCTTGGAGCAGTTTCGGCACTATAAAGCCCCTTGAAGGTGGTGACATTCCAGAGCCTGAAATCAAGAAGTGTGCCACACCATCTATCAGTTACAGCAATGGCAAGTTGTCCCTCTCCTGTGATACAGAGGGTGCAGAGTTCGTTAGTGATATTAAGGATACAGACATAAAGAAGCACTATGACAATGAAATCACTCTCACTGCCACCTACAATATCAGTGTCTTTGCCACCAAGGCTGGCTATGAGAACAGTGACACAGTGACTGCTACGCTCTGCTGGATAGATGCCACACCAAGGACGGAAGGTCTTGCAGAAGATGCTGTGACGGAGATTGAAGCCCTGCCTGTATTGATTCAGTCAAGTAGAGGTGTAATAAGTGTAGGAGGCATAGACAGTGGCATAGAGGTGAGTGTTTACAGCACAGACGGAATGAAGGAAGGCTCTGTCATCAGTGTTTCAGGTCAGGCCACCATTCCTACAAATATGCCATCAGGCAGCATTGCCATAGTTAGGATAGGCAACAAGAGCGTCAAGGTGCCGGTGCAATAAAAGAACAATATTGAAAAGAACAATTGGAGACTGGTTTAGAAACTGGTCTCCTTTTTTTTTGTCTATCTTCCATTTGGACGGAATGAGGCAACGTTCTATTCTTGATTAAGAATTCTTTAAAAATAGAACCCTTTTAGTTGGTTTATAAGAAAAAGGCACATTTTCGCGGTCGACACGGACGCATTTCGCGGTCGGCACGGACGCAAGTTCATCGTGTCGTGCGATAAAACTATTTCCAAGCCTTGGAAATAAATTTCAGAAGCTTGGAAATATATTTTAAAGGCTTGGAAATATATTTCAAAGCCACTAAAAAAGTTTTATTCCCTGCGGCGGGGAAGTTTTGCCTGTCCAGCGAGACTTTTTGTGCTGTGCAGAAAGGATTTTCTGCCCGAAAATTTGGTGGAAATTGATAAAAGTCGTAATTTTGCATGGGTGCAGACCATAATGCACGCCACCGGGCGTCATATTGCACAACACTTAGCGACAAATACAGAAGACCTATTATTAATTTAAATTCTTAATGTTTATGAAGAAGTATTTAGCAGAGATGGTGGGTACGATGGTACTCGTTCTCCTGGGCTGCGGCACAGCAGTCAGCCTTAATTGCGGAGCAGACACCGCATCGGTTGTCGGCACAGCTATTGCCTTCGGTCTGGCTGTGGTGGCTATGGCTTATACTATCGGAGGCATCAGCGGTTGCCACATCAATCCGGCTATCACCCTGGGTTGCTTGCTGACGAAGCGCATCAGCGCCAAGGACGCCTGCATGTACATGATCTTCCAGGTCATCGGTGCCTTCATCGGTTCGGCCATCCTCTTTGCCCTCGTCAGCACGAGTCCCGATGCCGTACAGGGCACAGCAACGGGTGCCAACGCTTGTCAGGCAGGCATCAGCCAAACGACGGCCTTCATCGCCGAGGCAGTCCTGACCGGCATCTTCGTGTTCGTAGTGCTCGGCACCACCGACGCCAAGAAGGGTGCAGGCAGCTTCGCCGGTCTGGCTATCGGCCTGTCGCTCATCCTCATCCACCTGGTGGGCATCCACTACACGGGCACGTCCGTCAACCCCGCCCGCTCCATTGCTCCCGCTGTGTTCCAGGGCGGCCAGGCTCTCACCGACCTGTGGATCTTCATTGTCGGCCCGTTCGTCGGCTCCCTTCTGGCAGCATGCACCTGGGCTATGGTGAAGGACAACGACTGATGTCGGCCAGTCGCTCGACGAAGAACGAGCGGCGCACAGCATAGCGACCCATTCGGTTCGGCCACGAACCTCCCGGATTTCACGGAATCTCTCCCTTGCCATCAAGGGCACAGAGGTTTCGTGGAGTGCGGGTGGTTTGTGGTATATCGAGAAGCCCCTGTGGCTCACCATCATCCTTCCGACGTGCCTTCTTCGGCCTCGCGGAAGGTGAAGAAATGTTAAATACCGAAGAAAGTCGACGAATTGTTTGGAGCGAGAGAAGGTTTTTCCTTACCTTTGCAGTCGAATTATCTAAAATAACAGTCAATGATAACAAAAGAACGAGCGTGCAACATCAAGCGTGTATCCAGATGTCGAGCGAGGACCTAACCCTCACTGTATCTGTACACTCGGGTGATTGCCCGACGCGTGTTCTTTGACTTATTGCTATCATTGGCCATAAACAAAATCCAACAGGGACAGGCATCCCCTGCGCGGGATTGCCATGCAGCGGCAGACGAGTGATGGTCTGCCGTGACTCTTTATGTGCATACGTGCACAAAACCGTTTTATGTGAAATGTTATTTTAGATGTTATGACACAGCTTACTATTACTTCTCAGCCACTTAGTGGCAAAAACATTGTTTTCGGTTCCGGCGACCTGACGGTTGCTATCACTCTGGGGAAAGGGCTGAAGTGCTCCGACTCCTATACCATCATGCTCTACGACGAACAGCTCATCCTGCTGGACGATGCGGCCACGGAGAACGGCAACCTGGAGCGCACCGGACGTACCCTCACGGCAAGATTCAGCGGATTCAGCGTCTGGTTGCCCGGGCACTACTTCCTCCTGTTGCGCAACGGCACCGGTCGCATCCTCCGCTTCAACATCCAGTTGGACGGCGAGGGCCGCTTCCGGGTGGAGGAACCAGTGACGTGTCCGCGCATGAGCGACGAGGATGTGCTCAGCGGAAGCCTCCATAAGCGTCTGAATTATTGGCGGGCCCTGTCGCGCATGCCCGGCTCGTACCAGTTCAAGCGCTGGGTTGTGGACCGTGTGAAGCAGAACATGCTGAACGAGCTCCGGCAGTCGCATTCGCTCGAGAAGCTGTCCCTCTGCGACAATCTCCTGATTGATTGGAAATCATCCCTGCATGCCGGCCCCACCATCGCGCTGCTGCTCAGTGCCGCTGACGTGGAGGGAAAGCGCAAGACGGCAAACTGCGAGAACTTCTACGACACGACGAAGAACAATCCCTACGAGGAGCTGAACGACTTCTTTGCCGACACCTCCTCCTCCGACAACATTTTCGGCCTGGAGCTTCCCGACACGACGAAGAGCATCTACAAGCTCTACGGCATCGGCGCTCTCATCGACAGTGGCGGCAGACTCATCATGAAGAAACTCCTCTATAACCTGAGAAGCAGCTATCGCTCGACCATCTTCTGCGGCACACCACAGGAGATAGACACCATGTTGGAGCAGTATCCGTCCGTGCGCAGCATGTTCCCCGCCGGAAACAGGATCGCCCTGGAGCCTTACGCCCGGCAGGAACTGATATACACCTTCTTCGAGAGTGCCCATCAGAAGAACCTGAACCTCTCGGCCGAAGCAAAGGAAAAGGTGTGTCGCCTGCTCTGGGAGGCCTACGACAGCGGTGCCGTCTGCCATTGGGACAGGAGCGATGTGAACCGCTACGTCAGTCGCCACTTGCAGCCGGCCCATTGCCAGAGGGCCATCAGCGCCCTGGCCGACGGGCAGGAGGAAAGCCGCTCCGTCGAAGTGCTGCCCGATGACATCGACGGCAACTACTTCCGCCTTCAGGGCTCACCCTACGACAAAGCCATCGAAGAGCTGCAGAGCATGGTGGGACTCAGCGAGATAAAACGCAGCATCGTCACCTTGGCCAACCGCGTCAAGTTCTATGCCGAGCGCCGACAACTCGGGCTGCAGTCCTCCGACATGGGCGTCTACCATACCATACTCACCGGCAATCCCGGCACGGGAAAGACCACCGTGGCAAGGCTCCTCGGCAGGATATATCACTCCCTCGGCCTGCTCTCGAAGGGCGACGTCATCTGCGTGGACCGAAAGAAAATCATTGGCCGGTACATCGGAGAAACCGAGGAGAACATGAAGATGATACTCCGCGAGGCTCAGGGCAACGTGCTCTTCGTGGACGAAGCCTACACCCTCTACACCACAGGCGACGAGCGCGACTTCGGACGGCATGCCGTGGAGTGCCTCCTCGACGTGCTCTCCAGGAAAAATCCCGACATGCTCATCATCTTCGCAGGCTACGAGAAGGAGATGGACGCCCTGATGTCCATGAATCCCGGACTCGTGGGACGATTCCCCTACAAGTTCCGCTTCCCGAACTACACGCCCGACGAACTCATGCAGATAGCCCTGAAGATGCTCGATGCCGACCACTACGAGCTGACTCCCGAGGCACACAGCAGCCTCCTGCAGACCATTCGCGAGACGGTGGCTGCCCGCTCAGAGACCTGCGCCAACGCCCGATGGGTGGAACAATTCGTCATGGGCGGCATCATTCCAGCCCTGGCCGACCGCGTCTCAGGCACACCGCATGTCCTCGACCGCTCCGTCTATCAGCGCATCGAAGCCGCCGACGTGCAGACAGCCTCCGCCAGGTTTGGCGCTAAGTCCATCGAGCTCCGTCAGCGCCCGGCCATCGGCTTCTGTGCATAGGCACCAGCCCGCGTCCCCTGCAAAGATTTTCATAATCCTTTGCAGGAGAATGCGGTTCTTTCAGAAATAATTTGTAAATTTGCAGTCGAATCCCTTGCCTTCCGGCAAGACAAACGAACATTATCAGCAATATGAAACAGACAAGACAATGGATGCTGGCCGCCATCCTGCTCTGCGGCGCATGTGTTTTAACCTGTTGCAACAGGCAGTCGTCGACAAGAGAAAACGCTTCCCCCGTCGAGAGCGAAGGCAATCCCTCCGCAGTCCTTTCCCCGACCGACGACAACAGCCAGTTCGTCACCCTGACCGATGCCGTTCCCGATGCCATCCTCGAGATACGTTACTTCGGCACGTACAACTTCGTGGGCCAGCGCATCGACGGCTACGAGGAGCCGACGGCCCTGCTCACCAGGCAGGCTGCACAGGCCCTGCGAGCCGTGAGCGACGACGTCATGGCTCAAGGCTACCGTCTGAAAATCTACGATGCCTACCGTCCGCAGAAAGCCGTCGACCACTTCGTGCGCTGGGCTGCCGACCTGCAGGCCACTGAGATGAAGCCCTATTTCTATCCCGACCTCGACAAAAGCGTCCTCTTCGAACAGGAATACATCTACGAGAAAAGCGGCCACACGCGCGGCTCCACCGTCGACCTCACCCTCTTCGACATGCAGACCGAGAAGGAACTCGACATGGGCGGCACCTTCGACTGGTTCGGTCCCGAGAGCCATCCCGACTTCTGCGGCAACCCCGAGACGGGCCAGTACACGGGCGACAACAGCAAGAGTCCCACCGGCCGCAGCATCACGCCCGAGCAGTTTGCCCATCGCATGATACTCCGTCGCGCCATGCTCGCCCATGGCTTCAAGGCGCTCGACTCCGAATGGTGGCACTTCACCCTTCGCGATGAACCCTTCCCTGATACCTACTTCACCTTCCCCGTCAAGCAGATTCTTCGAGTTGAATAATGATGACTTCATTGCAGCTGATGATAAGTCAGTGTTTGTAGGCACCATCCACTAGGCTAAATGGCGTGAGTTTAATGCCAGATAAGTCAGTGTTTGTAGGCACCATTCACAAGGCTAAAGGGTGTGAGGCGTGAGTTCAATGCCGTGTATTTCTTGTCGTCATTTCCAGTAGACAGGAATATTCTTGTTGCCAATTCCAGAAGGAAGAAATATTCTTGTTGTCAATTCCAGATGGAAGGGATATAAATGATATGCGAGTTTATTAAATGGGACTCACTCGGGCAAAACAAAAGAGGATGTGCCTTTTAGGACACATCCTCGTTCTTACTTGTTTCTTTTCGAAGAATCTTACTTCACCTCCTCGAAGTCGGCGTCTTGGATGTCGGGGCCTTGCTGGTTGTTGCCATTGTTGGTGTTGCCAGCGCCGCCGGTGAAGCCGCCGTTCATGTCGGGACCGGGCTGAGGACCTGCCTGCTGCTGGGCTTGGTACATCTTGCCGGCGGCGGTCTGAAGCTCGTTCATGGCTGCATCGATGGCTGCGATGTCCTGTGCCTGGTGGGCAGTCTTGAGCTTGGCAACGGCTGCCTCCACTTCGCTCTTGACGTCGGCGGGCAGCTTGTCGCCGCTCTCCTTGAGCATGTTCTCCGTCTGGAAGATCATCGAGTCTGCCTGGTTGAGCTTGTCAACCTTCTCGCGCTCCTTCTTGTCGGCTTCGGCGTTGGCTTCGGCTTCGGCCTTCATGCGCTCAATCTCTTCCTTGCTGAGGCCGCTGGAGGCGGTAATCGTGATGTGCTGTTCCTTGCCGGTTGCCTTATCCTTGGCGCTGACGTTGAGGATACCGTTGGCGTCGATGTCGAAGGTCACCTCAATCTGAGGTACGCCACGACGAGCGGGTGCGATGCCGTCGAGGTTGAACTGGCCGACGCTCTTGTTTTGGCTTGCCATGGGGCGTTCGCCTTGCAGGACGTGGATGGTGACGGCCGTCTGGTTGTCGGCTGCGGTGGAGAAGATTTCGCTCTTCTTGCAGGGGATGGTCGAGTTGGCTTCGATGAGGCGAGTCATCACGCCACCCATCGTCTCGATACCCATTGACAGAGGCGTTACGTCGAGCAGTACGATGTCGCTCTTGTCGCCTGTGAGGACGGCACCCTGGATGCTGGCGCCGATGGCAACCACTTCGTCGGGGTTGACGCCCTTGCTGGGTTCTTTGCCGAAGAAGTCGGCCACGAGCTTCTGCACTGCAGGAATACGTGTGGAGCCGCCCACGAGGATAACCTCGTTGATGTCGCTGTTGGAGAGACCGGCGTCCTGCATAGCCTTCTGACAGGGAGCCTTACAAGCCTGGATAAGGCTGTCGGCCAGCTGTTCGAACTTGGCACGTGTCAAGCTCTTCACGAGGTGTTTAGGCACACCGCCTACTGCTGTGATGTAGGGCAGGTTGATTTCTGTCGTAGTGCTGCTGGAGAGTTCGATCTTAGCCTTCTCGGCAGCTTCCTTGAGGCGTTGCAGAGCCATCGGGTCTTGCTTGAGGTCGATGCCTTCCTCTGCCTTGAACTCGCTGGCGAGCCAGTCGATGATGACCTGGTCGAAGTCGTCGCCGCCGAGGTGTGTGTCGCCGTTGGTGCTGAGCACTTCGAAGACGCCGCTGCCGAACTCAAGGATAGAGATATCGAAGGTACCGCCGCCAAGGTCGAAGACTGCAATCTTCATGTCCTTGTTTGCTTTGTCGACGCCGTAAGCCAGGGCTGCAGCCGTAGGCTCGTTGACGATACGCTGCACGTTGAGGCCAGCAATCTGTCCGGCTTCCTTGGTGGCCTGACGCTGAGAGTCGCTGAAGTATGCGGGCACAGTGATGACGGCGTCCGTCACTTCCTGTCCGAGGTAGTCCTCGGCGGTCTTCTTCATTTTCTGCAGAATCATGGCGCTGATTTCCTGCGGTGTGTAGGCACGTCCGTCGATGTCGACGCGCGGTGTGTTGTTGTCGCCGCGAACTACATTATAAGGTACGCGTGCTATTTCCTTCTGCACCTGGTCGTAGGTCTCGCCCATGAAGCGCTTGATGGAGAAGATGGTCTTCTTCGGGTTAGTGATGGCCTGACGCTTGGCGGGGTCGCCCACCTTGCGTTCGCCGCCATCGACGAATGCCACGACTGAGGGAGTTGTGCGCTTGCCCTCGCTGTTGGCAATAACTACGGGCTCGTTGCCCTCGAATACGGATACGCAGCTGTTTGTGGTACCCAAGTCAATTCCAATAATCTTTCCCATAATGCTATTTAATGTTTTAATGATTTACTATTTAATGATTTCTTTCTCTCGTTCTTTTGTTATGATGTTCTTTCGCTCCGACGGTGTTACGTCATTGCGACACCTTTATCATACAAAGGCCGTGCCAAAGCGTGACATTGCGTCAGGAATATGACAAAAACAGACAGCGGAAGCCAAAATACATGACACAAGATACAAAAAGCCTACCCCTCGGCGAAGGGTAGGCTTCATGTCATATTATATATAATAATGTATAAGCGTGGGTTAGGAAAGGGCGCTCACTTAACCGCGAACTTGACTATGCCGAGTTCGCTTGCGTTCGGCGGAGCAATGGCATGAATGGGATTCATGCCCGGTGCTTCGCGCTCACTTAACCGCGAACTTTTGTCCCTTTACGACGTAGATGCCCTGGGGCAGGCTCTTCTTAGCTGCGCTGATGCTGGTTCCGGTAGCTACGAGGGTACCCTGTGCGTTGTAGACGTCGACGGTTGCACCAGTCTGTTCCAGCTTCTCGATGCTTGTTGTGATGTCCTCGAGGCTGGTGACGTGCTTGATTTCGAGGGCTGTGGCAGTGTTGGCCTGCTGGTCCCAAGTGAAGCCGCAGCGTGTGGGCAGGAAAGCCTTGTCGGCTTCGGTGCGGATGAGCACGCTCTCGAGCATGTAAGCGTCCTGCTGTGCGGGTATGCCGTAGCGGCCTTCCACCTGAAGCGTCTCCCACGAGCTGCCGAAGGTGACGGTGTTGCCGTTGCCGTCCGACTTGCTGATGCTCTTGAGCTCAGTGCTGATGCCGGATGCAGCCTCGGTGTTAGCATGGAGAGTCTGGAAGGTGGGGGAGAAGATGAGGTAGGGTACACCGGCCTCGATGCCCTCGTTGGTGCAGTCGAGGAAGTACATGTTCAGTGTGCTGCCCTCCTGGCTGATTACCTCGAGGCGCTCCACCTGTACGTCCTTGGCAGCTTCCTGCAGCTGTTCGGCGCTGAGGCTCATGGGCAGACAGATGGTGTTGTAGCCTGCGAAGAGGGTGCGGTTGAGCACGACGGGCTGTGTCTGGTTCTGGAGGATCTCCAGGTTCAGCTTTGTGGTACTGGTATAGATGTTCTTAGCCCTGGTCTGAGCAAAGGCGTTGGTGCAGAGGGATGCTGCAGCCACTAAAAGAAGAGTAAAATGTTTCATAATACGTAGTTTTTATTGGTTATTCTCCCGCAATATTACGACTTTTTTCGCGAACCGCCAACTTTCGGCGCGATTTTTTCCATTATTTAACATTGTTTGT
>CADCCR010000083.1 GCA_902799985.1 uncultured Bacteroidales bacterium
ACCATATAGACGAGCGCCTTGTCCTGCAGGCGTACCACGGCATCGAGGGGTACGACTATCACTCCGCTCTCAGCATAAGGCAGTACCACTGTGCCTTGGATGCCGGAATAGAGATGCCCTTCGGGGTTGGGGAACGAAGCCTTGCAGGACAACGAACCTGTGAGTGCATTCACCACGCCGGTCAGGCTGGTGATGCGGCCCTTATGGGGATACTCGGTGCCGTTCTTCATCACAAACGTTACGTCGGGCAATTGGGCTATAACCTTTTCCCTGTCTTCCTTGGTATAACCGGCGGAGACGGATTCTTCGATGAGTGACTCCGTTACTGAGAACTCGGCGTCCATCGTCATGTTGCCGCTCAACATGGTCAGTTCGGACATAGGCGACACCTGGTCGCCGGCACGGACGGGAATCTCGCCAATCATGCCCGTCACGGGGGCTGTAATGGTGCAGAAACCCAAGTTCACCTTGGCGCGATTGACCGAAGCACGGGCCTGAGCCACAGCGGCCTGTGCCTGCTTGTACGAGTTCTCGGAGTTGTCCAGCATGTAGCGGCTCACTATCTTCTTCTCGAAAAGGTTCTTGTTCGATTCGTATTCCAGCTTTGCGCTGTTCTCGTTGGCTTGTGCAGCTTCCAGGTTGGCCTGTGCAGCCTCCAGGTCCAGCTGGGCATTGCGCGAGTCGATGACGAAGAGCGTCTGTCCCTTCTGCACGAGCTGGCCCTCGGTGACCATGATTTTCATCAGCTGGCCGCTCACTTGCGGAGTGATGGTCACGTCGGCCTTGCCCTTCATCTTAGCGCTGAATTTCATGGGCATCGTGATGTCCTGTTTCTTCACTGTCATCGTCTCGAACGATGATGGAACTTCCTTGGGCATGTCAATGCTGCACGATGCCAATCCAACGACTGCGCCGAGCATGCACGTCCACTTTGCAAAAAACATTCTGTTCATTCTTTATTGTTTTAATTTAGGTATGTAAATCATTTTCGAATGCAAAGATAAGCAATCTTTGGCAATAATCCATCTTTATGCCAATATTTTTTCATTAAGACATCATCTTGAAGGTGTATTGAAGGATGTCGGGATTGTTACATCAAATTCATTCAAATCTTTATGCCCGGGTAAGGACGCTCTTTGTTGTACAAAGTTGTCCGATGGCCAGGACGATGAAATTTGTTTGAGTTTTACTTGTATTCTTCTACGAAGTCGCGCACGAGGCGGAAGACAGGCTCGTAGCTATCGGTCACGATGTGTTCCTGATTGTCGAAGATGGTGTGGTAGTACTGGAAGGCATCGCCCTTCTCGTTTTCAAGGAAGATGCAGGGAACGTGTCGGACGGCAAAGACGTAGTGGTCGCTGTTGGCGGCGAGGTCGCCCCGATGCAACTCCTTGAAGTAGTGCTTCTCGCTGTTTATCTTCTCGAAGAGTGGGAAGGCTGACATGCCCTCGTCGCTCACTTCACAGTACTGCACAGGATTGTTGTCGCCAATCATGTCGATGTTGAAGAGGTACTTTATTTTCTCGAGAGGGAAGGTTGGATGCTCCACGAAGTATGTTGAGCCACGCAGGTTAGCGTCCTCACCGGAGAAGGCCAGGAAGTACATGTCGAACTTGGGGCGATGCTTGGCGTAGTAGGCGGCAAGGGTAACGATGGCTGCCGAACCGGAAGCATTATCGTTAGCTCCGGCATAAAATATCTTCTTTCCGAGGTTGCCGAGGTGGTCGTAGTGGGCGGTGAAGACATAGCAACTGTCGTGACGCTCGCCCTCAATCTTGCTGATGACGTTGAAGCACTCGTAGTCCTTCAGGAACTTAGCGTCGACATTGAGGTGGACGCGCTGTACGCCCTCGATGGCTTCGGGTGTTACCCAAACGATGGGTTTGTCTACGACCCGATGGCCGTATGCCTTGAAGAACTTGATGGGCGATTCCCATGTGTAGATCAGTCCGGCATTGGTGCATCGGCCGTTGGTCTGTAGGCGCGAGAAGACATCGCGATGCTTGTAGGTGAACCAGAATTCGCAGGCCACGAGGCAGTCCTTGTATTCCGGCTTGGCGAGGTCGGCAAACAAGCGGTCGGCGTCGAAGTTTAATGTGTCGACATGATAGACGGGGAACTCACCCTTGACGCCAGGGCTGTACTCGCGCATTGAGAAGTCAACGCCTGCCGTCAGCTTCTTCCATTTACCATTTGACGATTTACCATTTACCATTTGATTCCCTTCGCCTTCGACATAGAGGCCTTCCATCTCCATCTTGCCGGCAAAGGTCTGGATGTCGAGCGTGAAAGGCTGCAAGGTAACCTCGTCAACGCCAGCCTTCTTGTATTCCTTTTCGAGGAACTTGCCCGCTTTGTTAGCGCCGCCTTTGGCATAGCCGCGCCCCTGATACTTCGCGCTGGCCAGTTCCTTCACAACTCGCTTGTAGTGCGCCATGTCCTGCGCACCTGCCTGCACACAAATGGCAAGCATAATTAATAATAGTTTTTTCATAGTATATTATTGTTTCAATTCTTAACTCTTAACTCTTAATTCATAACTCTTAAATCCCCTTAACCTGATGCCAACCCTGCTCCAGTTTTCTCGTTTTTCCATTAGGGAAGACGACCTCTGCCGTACAGCCTTCAGGTATGAGGGTCGAGATCTCCAGCTGCTTCCCTTTCTTCTGGATGCTTACGGTAATTTTGCCGCTGACGCTCTCGATGGTGCATGAAGCCTCTTTCAGATAACCCAGTTGGGGACGGATGCGGAAGGTCTTGAACCCGGGCGAAGTAGGTTCGATGCCACAAACCTTCTGGCTCAAGATGGTCAGGGGGCCGCCACTCCATCCGTGATTGTACGTTCCCCAGCATGAGTTCACCATCGGTTCGCCTGGCTTGGGCTTTGCTCCTTCGGGCATCCAGTTTTCCGGTAATGTAGTCAGTCCGGGAACATCCAGCATGGGCTTGTAGCGCTTTCGCATGCGGTCCAAACCTTGGTTGGCAGCATTCATTTGGAACAAGGCTTCCAACACATATTTCTCCATATAGGGACTGGCGTGGTATTCTTTCGTCATGCAATCGGTCAGAGCTTTGTATTTATCTTGCGATGCCAATCCCGACACGACAGCAAGGGCATTCCCTCGGTCGTCGGTCTCGCCTGTATAGTCGGGCGAACGATACACGCCATCCTTCCAAAACCGCTTGTCGAAGTTATCTGCCATCCTTTTCAACATGCCGTCTATCTGAGCCACATCACTCGCTTTATCCAGAATCCTCGCGAGCTCAAGTTCACTCTTCAGAGCCAAATAATACCAGCAGTTCTGCAGTAGGAGTTGGTCTATGTTATCCCCCCAGTCGCCCCAGAACCAGTCGCCATAGCGCAAGATGACAAGACCGTCGGCATCTGTCTGCCAGACATCATGCAGGTAACGATGCAGACGAGCATAATGGGTCTTGGCAAGTGAGAAATCGCCCGCATAGAAGCATTGGGTATAGATGCCGTACCATCCGCAAGTGGCTAGAATCTGTGAGGGCAGTTCCTTGTTCCAGTTTCCAGCCGGAACGGGCGAGTACATGACGCCATCTGCTCGCTGCCAGTTGAATAGTTCGTTCAATCCCTTGAAGCCCATCTGTGCGCCCTCGGGACTGAGAGCGTAATATGCCTCGCCCAACTCGTTCACAGCATCGCCCCACCATTGTCCTCGCTCGCGATCGGGGCAGTCCATGAAGTTGTCCCTCATCGTGATGTAGAGGGTGCGCTGGGCACGAAGCCACAATTCGTTGAAGAACGGGTCGTTGCAACGGAAGGGTTCCACAAAGTCGCATCCATAACCCGTCTCGCGGAATTTCACCTCTTCCATCTCCACGCCCTTGGGCAGGATGTACCACACCTCGTGACCATTGAACCATCCGAAGTTCTCGTACTCCTGCTCGCCTTTGCGGGTAATGTACTCGCATCTGGGAGTGGCCGAGCCGCCTATCATGTGGACGTCTGTCTGAATCTTGATAAGTTGTCCTTCCTCTGCCGATTTCAGCCGCATATAAGGGGTACATTGACAGTTGTAGGGCAGACGGCAAACCAGAGTGTCGCCGCGTTGCTCCGTACTTTCATATTCCCGAAGCCCAAAGTCTTTCCATTGCGGAATAGGCCGCTTTACCAGTTTTCCTAACGTGCAATTCTCCACATCGACAGGCAGCACATCTTCCAGATTGTATGTGTAGCTGTTTTTGTACCATCCCTGTTCCTCCCTCCGCGCATCAAACCGGATATTGCTCTCGGAGATGCGATAGTTGGGTTTGGGCTCGTCGGTCTCGCCATAAGCACCATAAACGGCCCCTCGCCACGATTTGTCGGAACAGATATCCACGCCCTCCGCCCGAGCATCGAACAGCAAGCCAGCCGTTCCGCTGTTGACATGACTGAAACCATTCAGCCCGAAGTACCAGGTCAGCACGGCTATCAGGTTCTCGCCAGGCTTCAGATAGGGAGCTATTTCCACCTCGTCATAATAACTGCTGTTGGGAGCCGGGCCGCGTTTCAGTCCGCCCTCGAAGACTACCAGCTGCTCGTTGATATAGAGCCAGTATTTCGAGTCAGTCGCTATCTTTGCCTTTACCGATGCCGGCACTTTCTCGACATTTGCCTTCTTGCGCCAAAGCATCCAGGTGTTGGGGCGGCTCTGATGATGCTCCAACGTCAGATACTGTCCTTTCCATTCCTCGGCCTGTCCCAAAGTGGGAATCATGATGATAAATGCCAGTAAAAAAAGTCTCAAACGGGCCATAGCCTATTGCGTAGTTGATATTTTGCATACAAAGGTACAAAAAGAATTAGGAATTACGAGTTAAGATTTAAGAATTAATTATTAATTATGTATTATGAGCTGTGAATTATGAATTAAATGTGCTATCTTTGTGGCACAAAACGGAAATAAAGAGAAATAAGTATCGACTGACAAAAATAACTTTACCATGACAGAAAGGAAACTCAGAATGGGCATGATTGGCGGCGGAGGGAACGCTATGATAGGCCCCATCCATCTGCGCGCAGCATTGATGGAGAACGACATCGAACTTGTATGCGGTTGCTTCAGCCGCAACTACCAGACGTCCCTCGCCACAGGACAGGCATGGCATGTTCCCGAGGAGCGCATCTATCATGACTATCGTGAGATGCTGGAGAAGGAAGCTTCCCTGCCGAAGGGAGAGCGCATGGACTTCGTGACCATCGTTACGCCCAATAAGGTGCATTACGAGCAGGCCGCCCTGGCGCTCGACTTCGGGTTCGACGTCGTGCTGGACAAGCCGATGACCTTCTCCCTGGAGGAAGCCTTGAAGCTGCAGGAGAAGGTGGAGCGGACAGGGCTCACACTCGCCCTTACCCACACCTATTCCGGCTATCCTGCCGTCAAGGAGATGAAGACGCGCATTGCCGAGGGGCAGCTGGGCAAGTTGCGCCGCGTTTATGTAGAGTACACGCAGGGCTGGCTCTCGCAGCGCATCGAGTTGGAGGGCGGCAACAATGCCGGCTGGCGCACCGACCCCAGCCAGTCGGGCAAGGGTGGTTGCATCGGCGACATCGGCACGCATGCCTGGCACCTGTCGGAGTACGTGACGGGCGAGAAGGTGGTGGAGCTTTGTGCCGAACTCAACACGTTCGTCGAGGGACGCCTCAACGACGACGATGCTGCGGCTTTCCTGCACTACACGAATGGCGTCAAAGGCGTGCTGCATGCCACTCAGATTGCAGCGGGCGAGGAGAACAGGCTCTCCATCCGCGTCTATGGCGAGAAGGGCGGCTTCGAATGGCATCAGATGGAACCTAACACGCTGACGGCACGATGGGCTGACCGGCCCGCCGAGATTATACGTACGGGCAACGGCTACATGGGCAGTCTGGCCAAATGGAACACGCGAACGCCTGGCGGGCATCCCGAAGGCTACATCGAAGCCTTTGCAAACATCTACCGCAACTTCGCGGCGACGGTTCGCGCCAAAGCAAAGGGAGAGACGCCTTCGCCCGAATGTCTTGACTTCCCGAATGTCTATGACGGCGTGCGCGGACTGCAGTTCATCGAGACGATGGTGGCATCCGGCGGAAGCAAGGATAGCAAGTGGGTGAAGTGGATTAAAGATTAAAGATTAAGGATTAAAGATTAAGGATTAAAGATTATGGCTTGATACAAGATAACAGTCGCAAAGCAAGTGACTTTAGTCTTTAATCCCTAATCCGGAAGCGGTTCCACATGGACGATGACATGCGTCTCTTCGCCATAGTGTTTCTTCAGGAGATCCTCCACTTCCGATGCTTTGTCGTGGGCTTGACGCAGGGATATGTCGGCATCCATGAGTATGTGCAGCTCGATGGCGTAGTGGCTTCCGATGCGACGTGTGCGCAGGTCGTGGGGCTCTTCCACGCCAGGGACGGATGCGGCCAGCCGGAGCATTTCCTGTTCCACCTCGTCGGGAAGGGACTGTTCCGTCAGGTCGCCGATGCCGCCTCGCAGCAGAACGACTGCCACCTTGACGATGAACAGGCCGACGATGACCGACGCCAGCGGGTCGAGCACCGCCCATCGCTGCCCCAGGAAGATGGCTCCGCCGATGCCAAGAGCCGTGCCAATCGAAGAGAGGGCATCGCTGCGATGGTGCCAGGCATTGGCCTCCACAGCCTGAGAGTCCAGTTGCTTCGCTTTCCGCATCGTGTAGTGGAAGACGCCTTCCTTCAGCACGATGGAGAGGAGAGCGGCCCACAGCGCCAGCATGCCCGGGGCTTTCAGCTGCTCGCCGTTCAGCCATGTGGAAATCTTCGCCAGTCCGCCGTAGACGATGCCTACGCTGACGGCAAGTAGCATGAAGCCGATGAGGGTCTGGGCCAGCGTCTCGAACTTGCCGTGCCCGAATTCGTGCGACTTGTCTTCGGGCTTTCCGCTGATGTGGACAAAGACGAGCACCACCACATCCGTCACGAAGTCGCTGAGCGAATGGACAGCATCGGCCACCATTGCGGCGCTGTGCCCCATGATGCCCGCCACGAACTTGAAGGCCAGGAGCAGCACGTTCACCGCTCCGCCCCATAGTGTTACCTTATATATTTCCTTGCTTCTGTCCATCAAACAGCTTTTGCCGACTACAAAGTTACACTTTCTTTTCCCTTATTCCACATCTGTTTTAATGTTTTTTCGCATACAGGTATAAAAAAACAGAGAGGAATGTGTTTCCTTATGAAAAAAACACTAATTTTGTTGAGCAATGGGCAGTTTTGCGCGTTGCAGCAGATAATTATGATGAAGGTGAAGGGAATCTTTCTACGACTCAGTAAGTGGCGTGGGCTGTTGCTTTTCCTTTTGGCAGTCCTGCTCCTGGAGGTGCTTTCCGTGGCACAGTACTTCTTTACGCACAACCTGCTGGAGGAAGAGCTGGAAAAGCATGCCGAGCTGGAACTGACGATGAAGGCCATCATCATGAAGCAGCTGATAGATGATTCGGAGCACACGCTCAAGAGCCACATCATGGAGGTCAAGAACAACCTTGCCTATCCCGACTCCATGTTCAACATCGTGAAGCAGATAGCCAAATATTCCCCCAATCTGAAGGGCTGCGGCATTGCCTTCAATCCGGGTTACTACAAGGACAAGGGGAAGCTGTTCGAGCCATATGCCTTGAAGACAGACAGCGGCATCCAGTGCCTCCAAGTGGCTGGCGACAGGTTCGACTACACGAAAGCCGGATTCTACCGCGGCATTCAAGAAAAGAAGGCTAACAGTTGGGTGGGGCCGTACGATGATGTTTATCTGGAAGAGCGTCTCATCAGCTATGCCGTGCCCATCTACGAGTTCACGGGCGACACGGTGGCTGTGTTTGGTGTCGACATCGACACACATAACTTGGGCGACACGTTGAACTATCGCCACATGTATCCCTCGTCCTTCGACTTCCTGCTCACAGCGGACGGCGAGCTGATTGCCGGTCCCATCGACCCGAATCTGCAGAAGGAAGTGGCGGAGTTGGTCCGTCTTATCAACGACAGTACGGTGACACGCATGAAGAGCAAGAGCGGCCGGTCCACGATGATTGACTTTGAAATCAACGGCAGGGATGGCTTGGTCTTCTATACCTTCATGAAGACGCAGCCGCGTTGGCAGATTGCCGTGGTGTGCTACGACGATGAGGTCTATGCCTCTCTCGTCCGGCTGCAGGTTCGTCTCCTGCTGTTCTCCCTTGTTGCTTTCACGATATTGCTGTTCATGATTCTCCGTTACTGGATGGGCGAGAAGAAGCTGAACCGGCAGACGCTGGAACAGGAGCGCACCAACGGCGAGCTGCGGATAGCAAGCAACATCCAGCAGGAACTGCTGCCAGTCAACGAGCCTTCGCTCAGGCGTATCGGCGATGTCCGCGTGGAGGGCCGGCTCATTCCGGCAAAGGCTGTGGGCGGAGACCTGTACAATGCCTTCGTTCGCGACGAGAAGCTGTTCTTCTGCATCGGCGACGTGAGCGGCAAAGGCATTCCCTCTGCCCTCATCATGGCCATCATTCAGGCGCTCTTCCGCAACATGGCTTCGCGCGAGGACAACCCGGCACAAATCATGAAGAGCCTAAATGAAGCGGCTTGCAGAAACAACAGGTTGAACATCTTCGTCACGCTCTTCATCGGTGTGCTCGACTTGCCTACGGGCCATCTCCACTACTGCAATGCCGGACACGAACTGCCGATTCTCATTGACCCTTCTTCGCTATGCTCAGGAGCAGGCGCTTCGGCCATTCGCCATTCCAAGATTGACGCCAAGCCCAACCTGCCCGTCGGCATCATGGACGACTTCGACTACGAGATGCAGACCCTGACCATGAAGCCAGGCTCCACCATCTTCCTCTACACCGACGGTTTGACGGAGGCCCGAAACGCCGACAGGAAGCTCATGGGCAGGGAGAAGGTGCTGCAGATGATAACGGCCGTGGGCACCGCGGACCCCAAGCAGCTGGTGGAGAAGTGCATCGCGCAATGGCGTGAGTACATAGGTGAGACCGAACAGAGCGACGATATGACGTTGCTTGCCGTCAGTTTCACGCCGTCCGAAGAGAAGGAGATACTGGACCGCCTCCTCACTCTCCACAACGACACAGCCGAGGTGGACCAGCTTGGCGTCTTCGTGAAACAGGTAGGGGAAAGCCTGTCAATCGACAAAGCCCTGACCGGCAAAATACGCCTTGCCGTGGAGGAAGCCGTGGTCAACGTCATGGAATACGCCTACCCGAAGGGCAGCAAAGGCGAGGTGAGCATACGGGCCGTATCGAACGGGAAGAGGCTGAAGTTCGTCATCACCGACTCCGGCATCCCCTTCAACCCGACGAAAGTTGCCGCCGCCAACACGATGCTTTCGGTGGAGGAGCGACCGGTGGGAGGCCTGGGCATACTGCTCGTACGCGAACTCATGGATTCCATCAACTACGAGCGCATCGACGGAAAGAACGTCCTGACACTAAGAAAAAACTATAAAAACCAATGATATGACTACAAACATCGAGAAACTGGAGGACAAATACCTCGTGACCCTCAAGGGTGAACTTGACACCGCGGCAGCAGCCGAAGTGGAGAATGTGCTGCAACCGCTCTACAACTCCGACGGCAAGGATGTCGTCATCGACTGCTCGGAACTGGAGTATATCGCTTCGAGCGGCTTGCGTATCCTCATCGGCATACTGAAAGGCGCAAAGGCCAGCGGCAGCAAGGTCGTGCTGAAGAACATGAACGAGGAGATAAAGAGCATCTTCAAGCTCACGGGCTTCATTTACATCTTCGAGGTGGAGTAGGGAAAGAGCCCTCGAGCTCCTCTAAGTTGCCGAACTAAGCACGTGTCGTTGCCGAACTAAGCACGTGTCGTTGCCGAACTAAGCACGTGTCGTTGCCGAACTAAGCACGTGTCGTTGCCGAACTAAGCACCTAAGCACGTGTCGTTGCCGAACTAAGCACGGGGCGCTTCGAAAATAAGCACGAGGCGCTTCGGAAATAAGCGCGAGGCGCTTCCGAGATAAGCGCGAGGCGCTTCCGAGATAAGCGCGAGGCGCTTCCGAAATAAGCACGAGGCGCTTCCGGAATAAGCGCACGGAGTTTCTGCAATAAGACTGCAAAGCGTGACATATAAAACTAACAAGTTATGACAAGAAGACTATACTTCGTCATGATACTGCTGGTGGCAAGTGCCATGATGTCCTTCGCTCAAGAAGAAGGGAAAAACCAGTTCGACCTGAACCTGAACATACTCGGTCGCGGCGAGATGCGCTATGGCGGGTTCACAGAGGGAGACAAAGAAAACAAAGCTCTGTTCCTGTTGGAAAGGACTCGTCTGTCGATTGGCTACAAGCGTCCGCACATCGAGGCCAAAGTCACGGCCCAGCATAGCGGCATCTGGGGGCAGGAAGGCAAGGGAAGCTTCAACCTCTACGAGGCCTGGGCACAGCTCTCGACCAACAACGGCCTGTTTGCAAAGTTGGGACGGCAGGTGCTCTCCTACGACGACGAACGCATCATCGGCGCCAACGACTGGGCTATGGCTGCCAACTCGCACGATGTACTCAAGCTCGGCTACGAAGGCTACGGACATAAAGTCCATGCCATACTGGGCTTCAACCAGAATGCCGAGAACATCTCCGGCGGCACGTTCTATTCCGGCGACTCCTATAAAAGCATGCAGACCCTGTGGTACCACTACGATGTCCCCAAGATACCCATTGGCCTTTCCCTCTTGTTTATGAACATCGGCATGCAGGGCGGAGAAAAGAACGAAGAGGGCTACAACAAGCCTTGCAACAAGTTTCAGCAGTTGCTGGGCGGCTATGTCTCCTTCAAGCCCGAGAAGCTCACGGTCGAGGCCTCGTATTATCACCAGATAGGCCGCAATGAGTATGACGCCAAGCTCGATGCCTGGATGGCAAGCATCAAGGCCCAGTACCAGGCCTGGCAACGGGTCGGACTCCTGGTAGGCTTCGACTATCTGAGCGGCGACGACTACTTCGTGATTCGCAGCAAAGGCGGATTAGGCATGCCTCAGCACAAGGTCTTCAAGTTCTTCAACCCCGTCTATGGCTCGCATCACAAGTTCTACGGCATGATGGACTTCTTCTATGTCCAGGCCTTCAGCGACACTTTCTCGCCAGGCTTGCAGAACCTCTATGCCGGAGGCACCTTCAGCCCCATCAAAAACCTGGACCTGAGCCTGACCTATCACTACTTGGCTATGGCAACAAACCTGAAACAGGTCAATATGACGCTGGGCCACGATATCGACTTCGAAGCGTCCTATCAGGTCCTGAAGGATGCCAAGGTGTCCTTAGGCTTCTCTTATATGGTCGGCACGAAAACGATGGAGAAGCTGAAGCGCACCGAGAACAACGACAACCTGAAGTGGGCCTGGCTCTCGCTCGTCGTTTCGCCCCGCATCATATCAAAGAAATGGTGAATGACAGGTAAACGACAAAAAAACCACGGATTGCTTCATGCCTTTCTGTTGCACTAAGCAATCCGTGGTTCTTATTTAAGTCAAAGTCTCTGCTCCGCTGTGGCGGGCTGCTGTAATCAGAAGCCGAGCTTCTTGCGGATGTCCTTGGGAACAGCGTTCTTGTTGATGACGATGTTCATGGTCTTGTAGGCTGCATAAGCCTGGCTGACGTACCAGAAGCCCTTGTACGGACCGCTCTCGCCCCAAGAGTTCTTCATCATGAAGTACTCCTTGCCGTACTGGTCCTTGGCCAGACCATAGATTTGCATGCCGTGGTCGTCGGTCGTCTCCCAGTTGTCATAAGCCTCCTGGCGCATCTCGGGAGTGATTTCCTTCTCGGCATTGGCCTTGACAATCTCTACTTTCTCCGAGGCCTTCTCGCCTGTCCAGCGTGCCTGGTCGCTGCCCACGCCTGCCTTGAACTTGGTGTCGGGCACCATAGCCACACTCTTGTTCTTGCCGCTGCGGCGGCTGAAGCCGTCCTCGCTGACGTCGGCACCCCAAGCGAATGTCCAGCCGTTCTTAACCGACTCGTACATCACACGCATCAGGTCGTCGAGAGGCAGGTTGTAGCTGCTTGCCCAGCGCCAGTTGTCTTCAATCTCGAGGATGAAGGTGCTCCAATAGGGATGGTGTGTGTAGCTGGTCAGGCTGACGTAGTCGTTGGGGTCGAGCTTCAGGTAATCCTTGACGAAGGACTGCGGTGTGTACTTCTTGCCCTTGTACTCAAATTCTGTGGGGCACTTGCCGAAGTAGCCGTCCAGCATAGCCTGGTGTGCCTCCTTCCAAGCCTTCGGATAAATCTTCTTTGCGCCGCTCTTGCTGATGCTCTGCAGGTAAGCAGTCATCGGGGGGAAGAACTGACCGAAGTTGAAGAGCGAGTCGCCGTAGCCGGTGATGGGGTAGGGCATCAGTCCCTCGGGGATGAGGCCGTAGTGCTCCATGCAGTAGAGAGCGTCCTCGAACGAACCGCCCTGGCTGAAGCTGGCGTCGCCGTGGGTGCGGACATGCTTGTCGGCACGGTCCACGTAGGTCTTGCTGATGAGGAACGACTCACAGAGGTCGAGGTCGTCCTTCAGGGCTGGATTCTTCTTGATGGCTTCACTCTCCAAGAAAGCCAGCGAAGAATAAGCCCAGCAGGTGCCGCTGCTGTTCTGGTTCTTGATACTGGTGACGGGCTGTTCGATGATGGTGGTGAAGATGAGGCTGTCGTTGTCGGCCTTCTTCTCCTCGTCCTGTGCGGCTGCAGGCATAACCATTAATGCGGTTGCAGCAAGTGCGATGAGTTTTTTCATTAATGAAGACCCTCTCCCTAACCCTCTCCTTTAGGGCGAGGGAACTGCTTCGCAGGGTCGTGGGCAGTTGATGTTATTATTTTTATTATTCTAAATGTCGATTCTGACTGTTGTGTTCCTCCTTTTGTCCTCACCCTTTTGGGGGAGTTAGAGGAGGGCTTCAGTATGGTATCCTGTTCTTGCCAAGGTAGCGGCAGCCGTCGGCGGTGATGAGGATGTCGTCCTCGATGCGTATGCCGCCGAAGTCCTTGTACGTCTCGAGCTTGTCGAAGTTGAGGAACTCGGCACAATGGCCTGTCGAGCGCCACTCGTCGATGAGGGCAGGAATGAAGTAGATGCCGGGCTCGTCCGTTACGACAAAGCCTTCCTGCAGGCGGCGACCCATGCGCAGGCAGTTGGTGCCGAACTGCTCCAGGTTGGGGTGCACCTCATCGTCGAAGCCGACGTAGGTCTGTCCGAGGCCTTCCATGTCGTGAACATCCATGCCCATCATGTGGCCAAGACCGTGAGGCATGAACATGGCATGAGCTCCGGCGCGGACAGCTTCCTCCGTGTCGCCCTTCATCAGACCAAGTTCCTTGAGGCGATCCGTCATGAGTCGGCAGACACCGAAGTGCACGTCCCACCACTTCACACCTGGTGCGGCAAGCGTCAGAGCATAGTCGTGACAGTCCTTTACGATGTCGTAGATTTCCTGCTGCCGTTGGGTGAACTGGCCGCTGATGGGTGTCGTGCGGGTATTGTCGCTGCAATAGTTCTCGTTGGTCCCATGCATCGTGACGATGCTCGGGAAGCTGACCATGCAGCCGTGACTGCTGGCAATGCCGCCTATCACGCCTGCTATCTCCTGCTCTGTCACGCCCTCGCGGCACATCTTCATGGCTGTGGTGTGCATCTCATAGCCGATGGCACAGGCGCGTTCTATCTCGGCTATCTCGCCTGCGCTCTTCACAGCACGCTGGTCTACGACAGCCTTGATGAGTTCCACGCTGGCCGCTTCCCTTTGCTGAGAGGGATGGATGCCCAGCATGTCCATGAGCTGAATCATGTGGTCGTGGCGATAGGGCGGCAGGAAGTGGATGCGCTGACCGCTGGCCTTTGCCTTCTTCACGAAGTCCGACAGAGCCTTCATCGGCAATGTCTGAGCCACACCTGTCTCGGCTGCCATATCGGCAACGCTATCTACCGAGCCGAACCAAACGATGTCGTCGATGTCGATATCGTCGCCCACGAGGTACTCGCGGTTGTTGTCTACGTCGATGATGCCGGCAAGTCCCTCGCGATGCAGCCCGTAGAAGTAGAGGAACGAGCTGTCCTGACGGAAACGGTAGACGTTGCTGGGATAGTTGGCGGGCGAGTCGTTGTTGCCCATCAACAGGATGATGCCCGAGCCGATGCGCTCTTTGAGCAGCCTTCGCCGCTCGATGTAAGTCTGTTTATCGAATAACACCTTCTTATTTACTATTTAATGATTTACCAATTAAGCCCCTTCCAAACCTCCCCCGAGGAGGGAGGCTTTCTATGCCTGATGTTGACTTCGTCAAGCGACTGCTTCTCCCCCTAGAGGGGGAGTTAGAGGGGGTCTGTTATTTGAGCTTTTCTGCGGCCTGGCGAATGACCTCGAGGGTTGTTGTGTCGGAAGCGAAGACGGCATTGAGGCCTTGTTCCTCCTGAGCGGGGTCGCCTACATAATCGTCCCAGCGCTGCCAGCGAACATGCTCGGGCTGAGCATAGCCGCCCCAAGCCCAGAAGCAACATGCCTGAAGCTTTCCTTCGTCCATCAAGCCGAAGACGTATTCATAGTACATGTCGCGACCTTGAGTGGTGGAGCCGAGTTCGATGCGATAGCCGTCGCGAGGATAGCCGAACTCTTCCAGGACAATCGGTTTGTTCAGGTCCTTCACATAGTTCCAGCAACGGTCCATGTAGATATGTGTCTGACGGGCAGCAAAGGGGACGCTGTCCACGACAGAGGACTCGCCGTTCTTCGCCAAGCCATTCACCAGCGGACCGCTTGCCGGGCCGAGCCAATGCCAGTTGTAGGGCCAGATGTGGATGCAGACGTAGTCAATCTCGGGGAAGGCATGAACCTGATGGAACAGTTCGGGGTCCTCCTCACAGCCTTCGAGACCTTCGCTGCCGGTGGTGACGAGGTGGTTGGGGTCGAGGCTCTTGATGAGCTTGGCCTGCTCTTCTACCCAATCGGCAAAGCAAGCCTTCGTCACAGAGTCGCGGGCAAAGGCACGAGGCTCGTTAGCAAGTTCCCAAGCCATGATGGCAGGCGATTCGCTGTAAGGCTTGCCGGTGACGGTGTTGGTGCGCGAAACCATGAAGCGAACGTGGTTGGCCGCCATCTCCTTTGCTTTGTCGTTCTGCACGAACTGGCAATGATAGCGCTCGGCGATGCCCCAATCCGACCAGTCGGGCACAGGGCCGCAGCCTGCCCATTCGAGGTAGGCGCCGTATCCGCCGCTCCATTCCCAAGCATTGTTGAGGAAGAGGACAGCCGTCATGCCTCGCTTCTCGAGTTCGGCGATGAGGTAGTCGAGACCTTGCAGGATGGTGTCGTTGTAGACGCCGGGCTCAGGTTGCATTACGGGCACAACGTGCGAAGCCACTGTGTCGGGACCTTCGCCTGAGGCCAGGACTCGGACGTTTGTGATGCCCACTTCCTGCATCAAGTCGAGCTCCTTCTGGAGACGTTCGCGGTCGCCGCCCTGACCTTCGCTGGCCAAGACTGCACCGAACCAGAAGTTAGCGCCGATGAACTTGTACTCAGTCTCGCCACGATAGAACTTACCGTCGCGGACTTGTACGAAATCTGAACACTTGACGGCCTTCTCGCTCTGGCAGGCAAAGACTCCTGCCAAGCAGACCGTGCATAAGAGATACGTAATGCGTCTCATAACTATGAACTATGAATTATGAACTATGAACTAAAGAATGATTTTGCTCTTGTGGTAGTTGTCGCGGAAGGCTGTGGGCGAGCAGCCTTTCTTCTTCTTGAAGATGCGGTTGAAGTTGCTGATGTTGTTGAAGCCGCAGCTGTAGCAAATCTCGGCGACGTTCGTGTTGGTGTCCACAAGAAGTCGAGCCGCATAGCCCAGACGAATGTCGATGATGTAGTCGGAGACCGTCTTGCCGGTTCGTGTGCGGAAGAAGCGGCTGAAGGCAGCCGGCGTCATTCCGGCGATGTCGGAAAGAGTCTTGAGACGTATCTCCTGCTGGAAGTGCTGGTCGATGTATTCCTCCACATTGCGGACGCGGCGGCTTTCGGGCTGATTCTTCACGTTGGCAAACGTCTTGCTGGCCAGCAGATGATAGTTGTCCTGGAGGGAGAGTTCGTAGAGAATCTCCAGGAGTGAGAGCATGCGGTAGAAGCCAGGCTGTGCTGTCGTGATGTTTGTTATCTTGCCGTAAAGCTCCATGATGGCAGGCAGTTCGAAGGCGATGCCGCGCTTGGCATTTTCGAAGAGGGCACGGAGGCTGCTGAGCTGGTTCTTCTGCAGGAACTGTTCGCCGAGCAGGTCGGGAGGGAATTGTATTGTTATCTCGTGGATGGAGTGGCTCTGGCAGTCGTACTGGTCCCATGTGTGTTCCAGCCCGCTGCCTACGAGCACCAGGTCGTACTTGCCGAGCACCTCGATACTGTCGCCCACGATGCGACGAGCTCCGTCGCAATGTTCAACGAAGTTCAGCTCCATCTCCTCGTGCTTGTGCAAGGGGTAGGTGAAGGCATCCTTGTCGCGGTCCACCATGAGGAAACAGTCTTTCTCGCCAAGCGGTGTGACCTCCGTAATTACTTTATCAGTCATGGCATTAAAAACATGTATTTCTACTTTTCGCGGCGTAAAATTACACTTTTTTATTAAGAAATACAAGTTTAACGTCAAAGAAATGTCAGAAGAGATGCATTACGCCGCTTGCGGGCCTTCCTGCAAGGAGTTCCTGGCGCATGTAATCCATGTATGGAGCCACATGTTGGAAGAAAATCTTGTAGCCGGCACAAAGGTAGTTGAGACCTGGCTCGCCGTCGGCTGTGTGGAGGAAGCGCAGACGGGGACATTCGCCGTGACAGGCTTTGAGCCAGGGGCACTCTCGGCATTGGCGGGGGAGCGCTTCCTTCTTCATCCGGCTGAAGCGGTTCTGCTTCGTGCCGTAGAGCATCTGCGGCAGTCCGTGCGTGCGTATGTTACCTAATTTATATTGGGGGAAGACAAAGTGGTCGCAGGAATAGACGTCGCCATTGCGCTCCATGACGGCTGCGTGACCGCACTCTTCGGCATAGACGCAGACGCCTGGTTCCGCGCCCATCCATCCGGCGAGGGTGGCATCGAAGAGCTGCACAAAGACTTCGCCTACATCGTGGCGCACCCATTCGTCGAAGATGGCACACATGAAGTGTCCCCACTCTTCGGGTCGGATGCTGAAGGGAGCGATGGGACAGTCTTCGTCGAAGAGTTGTGCCAGGTGTCGGCCGTCGCTATGCTGCTTGATGCGTTCCACGACGGGACTTATCTGCAGGAACTTGCAATTCAGCTCATCGCGGAAGAAGTGGTAGAAGGCCATCGGGTCCTGGGCGTTGAAGTGGTTGGCGGTCGCCATTGCGTTCCACTCGACATGATATTCGTTGAGGAGGCGAATGCCGTCCATCACTTTCTGCCAGGTTCCCTTGCCCTGAACATCGCGACGGTAGGCATCGTGCTGTTCCTGTGTGCCGTCGATGCTGATGCCCACGAGCCAGCCTTCATCGTGGAGGAACTGGCACCATTCGGGGGTGAGCAGGGTGCCGTTGGTCTGAATGCTGTTGCTGATGCGTTTGCCTCGTCCGTAGTAGTGTTGCAGGCGGACGGCTTCCTTGTAGAAGTTGAGCGGTCTGAGCATAGGTTCACCTCCATGCCAGGCGAAGAGCACATCGGGCATCTGCTGCACCTGAATGTAGTCGCGGATGTATTGCTCCCAGACCCTCTCTAACTCCCCCTTAAAAGGGGAGGACTCACTCTCTTTGAGGGAAGGCTGGGGAGGGGCTAAATGTTGCTTCTCCAAGTAATAGCAATACTCGCAGCGCAGGTTGCACTTCGGACCAGCTGGCTTGGCCATTACATAAAGCGGACGGGCGAAAGGGTAGGCAGTTTGCATGGGCTTATTATTATGGATTATGGATTAAAGATTAAGGATTAAGGTTTTGTTGATTTGGGAAGTAGGACAGCATTGCATCGGGCTTATTTCTTAATATATTACGGAACCAAAGCAAACAGCTTTAATCCTTATTCTTTAATCTTTAATCCTCAGTTAATCTTTAATCCTTAATCCCTAATCCAACATCTTGCCCGCAAGATACTTCACCGGGTACCATATTGCGAGCCAGCCGACGGCGAGGACGGTGACGAGGACAAGCAGGATGTCGGTGAGATAGACGCTGACGGGATAGTTCTCTACGATGAAGCTGCCTTCGCTGTCGCCCATGCTGACCAGTCCGTACTCCTGCTGAACCCAGCAGAGTGCGCCTCCGAGGACGAGTCCGAGCAGAGCTCCTGCTAGGCTGATGATGTGGCCTTCCAGTCGGAAGATGGTGCATATCTGGGCATCGGTGGCGCCGAGACTGCGGAGGGTCTGTATGTCCTGCCGCTTGTCTATCATGAGCATCGAGAGCGAGCCGATGATGTTGAAGCAAGCCACCAGCAAGATGAAGGAGAGGAAGAGGTAGGAGATGAGCTTCTCGATGCGCATCACACGGAAGACATCGTCCTGCTGTTCGTAGCGGTCCTCCACCTTGAAGCGCTCGCCCAGCTGTGCCTGCAGCGTCTGCTTGGCTTTGTCTGTATCGATGCCTGGCTTGAGTTTCAGCTCGATGGACGAGATGCTGCCCTGCCGGTCGAAGAGTCGCTGGGCAAATCCGAGGCTGGTGAGGATGTAGTTCCTGTCGTATTTCGCCTGTCTGACCATGAAGACGACGCCCGGGCTTTGCAGCTCATCGTGGTTGAAGGAAGAGAGCGGATTGCCGATGTTGACGCGTTCGCCTTGTTTGGGCGCATAGACTTGCAACGGGTTCTCGAACGAAGCGGAGAGCCCCAGCTCCTGTGCCAGCTGGATGCCCAGCACACCGTACTCCAGCACATCGGCATGCAGGCAGAAGGAGCCGTCGCCGTAGAGGATGTCTTCGATGTGTCCCTGCTGGGTGATATTGTCGGCCACACCCTTGATAGTCACCACATGCTGCCGTCCGTCCTGCACCACGAGGGCCTGTCCTTCGAGGGCTGGTGTGAAGACCTCCACCATCGCGTTCTGCTTGAGTCGCAGCAGGGCTGTGTCCTTCAGGCTGACAGCTTGTCCGTCGTTCAGCGAGACGCGCAGTTCGGGGTCGAAGGCTGTGAAGAGGTCGGCCACGAGGTCCTGGAAGCCGTTGAAGACGCTCAGCGTGACCACCATTGCCATTGTTGCCACAGCTACTCCAAGCACCGAGATGCCGCTGATGATGTTGATGGCATGGTGGCTCTTCTTGGCAAAGAGGTAGCGGCGAGCTATGAAGAGTTCGAGCCTCCCCCATCCCCTCCAAAGGAGGGGTGAACGACCTCCAGTCCCTTGCTGCTCTTGAAGTTGGGGTGAACCATCGCCCATTCCTTGCTGCTCTTGAAGGTGAGGTGAACCGTCGCCCATTCCTTGCTGCTCTTGAAGTTGGGGTGAACCGTCGCCCATTCCTTGCTGCTCTTTAAGTTGGGGTGAACCGTCGCCCATTCCTTGCTGCTCTTGAAGGTGAGGTGAACCGTCGCCCATTCCTTGTGAAGGTGAGGTGAACCGTCGCCCTTTCCTTGCTGCTCTTGAAGGTGAGGTGAACTGCTGCCTGCTTCCATTGGTATATTCAGTTTCCCCCTCCTTTGGAGGGGTTAGGGGAGGCTTTTAGGAGTTCATCGATATGTTCGACGTAATCCAGCGAATCGTCCACGAAGAATTTCAGTTCGGGAATGATGCGAAGCTGTTTGCCTACGCGTGTGCCGAGTTCGTAGCGTACTTGTCGCTGGTTGGTGTTGATGTTCTGCACTATCTCCTCGGCCTTCTCGCTGGGGAAGACGCTGAGGTATGCGCGGCAGACGCTCAGGTCGGGGCTGATGCGGCAGGCGCTGACGCTGACCAGCACTCCTCGCATCGCACTTGTCTGCCGCTGGAAGATGTCGCTCAGCTCCTTCTGTATGAGGCGTGCTATCTTGTTCTGTCGGGTTGTTTCCATAATAACAAACTAAGAGTGAAGAGTGAAGAGTGAAGAATAAAAGTAACTGTGTAGCGAAGGGTAACTCTAATTCTTCACTCTTCACTCTTCGTTCTTCACTTAAAATACTAATCTTCCTCGCTGAACATCGGGTCCCAGGCTGGCAGGCGGACGGGTTTCTGCTTGAGCATGTCGAGCACGGAGGTGGGGCAGTACTTGCGGTTCGCCACCACGCGGAACATGTACTCGCGGAACCATTCGTCGGTCATGATGATGTAGCCGTTCTGTCCGCTGTCCGAGCCCCAGCTGTTCTCCACCTTCCACTTCTTGGGCTTGCCGTTCTTGTCGAGGTCCACGGCCATGAGGGTCATGGCGTGTGTGCTGCCGCTGTCGAAGGTCTGGATGCGCTGCTTCTTGTTCATGCCGAAGGTGGTGCCCAGCAGGCTGTCGTAGTCGAAGTTCTTGAGGTCGGCGATGCCTGTGCTGCGGTCGAGGAACTTGCCGACGTCGCAGCTGAAGTACATCTGGCAGCTGTCCTTGAGCGAGGCGATGGCGATGCTCTCCAGGTCCTCGATGGGCAGGTTGACGTAGAGCCAGTTGTGTCCGTCGTAGACGTGGCGGTCGTAGTCAATCTCATAGACCTTGCCATAGGGTCGGCTGGGGTCGTTCATCAGCATCACATAGTCCTTGTTGAGGTCCTCGCCCTCGCTGATGCAATAGGTCTTGAAGAAGTCGAGGGGAGAAAAGACCCTCTCTAACTCCCCCTTAAAGGGGGAGGACTCCCTCTCTTTAAGGGAGGGCTGGGGTAGGTCTTTCCAAGTGAATGTTTTTGGCGGCACGCCGTAGGCCATCACGAGCATCTTATAGACTGTGCCGAGCTGTTCCACCTTGAGTGCCTCCAGCTGCTGCTCGCTCATGCCTGCCTCGCTCTTCTCGCGGAGGGTGATGCCGAACTCGCGGAGCTTGCGTTTCAGGTGACCGCAGAACTCGCTGGTGCTGTTGCTGACGTAGGTCTCGGGCATGATGTCGGCAGGCACTACGCCGTACTTTGCAGCGAGGTCGGCCACGCCTGTGTATGTGCCGCCGTCGGAGAGCGGGTGTTGGAAGAGCCAGCGCACCATCTCGCTGTCGATGGCTTCCTTGCGGGTGTCGATGATGCCTTGCAGGAAGAGGTTGCTCTTTTCCAGCTGGTCGTAGAAGAAGAGGTAGCCTTGGCTGAGCACGAAGTTCTTTGTGCCGAGCTTTTTCATGGCACGGCCTCGCAGGATGTTCAGCCCCGTGAAGAGCCAGCAGCGGCCGCTGCTCTTCTGGTCGGTGATGCCCGTGTTCTTCACCTCGATGCTGAAGTTCAGGTCCTTCGCTCCGGCATTCTCCTGGTTGATGGCCATCTTCTGCAGGCCGACGTTGCTGATGGCGTTGCGGAGAGCCTTCTCGGAGGGCGTGCCGGTGTAGCTGCCTTCGAGCTGCTTGAGGACATCGGGCGTGATGCCTGTCTGTGCGCTGATCAGCATGCAGAACATCGTTGCCACTGTGTAGATGAATAATCTTTTCATAGATTGTTATTTGCTCATTTAGATTCCGACGAAGTTTTTGCAGTTGCTATGCAACAGCCAGGGACGTTGAAATCTCATTACCTCATGGGAATATCTATTGTTCCATTTA
>CADCCR010000084.1:0-11031 GCA_902799985.1 uncultured Bacteroidales bacterium
ATCAATCCGCTTACTCAGCTTAATCTGTGGCATATAACATCAAAAGACACGAAACGCACTAATATAATAATGTACGCTTCGTGTCTTTAGTTTCTTTTCGATGTTCCAACGAATCGGCTTAATCCACGGCTAATTCAAGTCAGTTAAATCCGTTTAATCCGTGGTTCTATAATAATCCGCGTTTAGTAGGCGAAGAGAGGATAGTCCTCCATGATGGCGTTGACTTCGCTGCGGACCTGAGCGATGACGGCCTCATCCTCGGGAGCGTTGAGGACGCGCTCGATGAACTCGGCAATCTTCACCATGAGGTCTTCCTTGGCTCCGCGAGTGGTGATGGCAGGCGTGCCCAGGCGGATGCCGGAGGTCTGGAAGGCGCTGCGGCTGTCGAAGGGCACCATGTTCTTGTTGACGGTCAGGTCGGCGGCAACGAGTGCCTTCTCCGCCACCTTGCCCGTCAGGTCGGGATACTTCGAGCGCAGGTCAACGAGCATAGAGTGGTTGTCCGTGCCGCCGGAGACGATGTCGAAGCCGCGCTTGATGAGTTCGTCGGCCAGCACTGCGGCGTTCTTCTTCACCTGCTTTGCCCACTCCTTGAACTCGGGCTGCAGGGCTTCGCCGAAGGCAACGGCCTTGGCTGCAATGACATGCTCCAGCGGTCCGCCCTGGATGCCGGGGAAGACGGCGCTGTTCAGCAGAGCCGACATCTTCTTCACCTCGCCCTTGGGTGTGGTCTTGCCCCAGGGATTGTCGAAGTCCTTGCCCATGAGGATGATACCGCCGCGAGGACCGCGCAGAGTCTTGTGGGTGGTGCTGGTGACGATGTGTGCGTACTTCACGGGATTGTCGAGCAGTCCGGCGGCAATGAGTCCGGCAGGATGTGCCATGTCTATCATCAGGATGGCTCCCACCTTGTCGGCTATCTGACGCATGCGGGCATAGTCCCACTCGCGGCTATAGGCCGAGCCGCCGCCGATGATGAGCTTCGGCTTGTGCTGGAGGGCCAGCTGTTCCATCTCGTCGTAGTCCACGCGACCGGTTTCCTTCTTGAGGTTATAGCCAATGGGCCTGTAGATGATGCCGCTGGTGTTGACCAGTGAGCCGTGGCTGAGGTGGCCGCCGTGGTCGAGGTTGAGTCCCATGAAAGTGTCGCCGGGATTGAGGCACGCCAGGAAGACTGCGGCATTGGCCTGTGCGCCGGAATGGGGCTGCACGTTGGCATATTCGGCTCCGAAGAGCTGGCAGACGCGGTCGATGGCTATCTGCTCCACTTCGTCCACCACCTGGCAGCCGCCGTAGTAGCGCTTGCCGGGGTAGCCTTCGGCGTATTTGTTGGTCAGGCACGAACCCATGGCCCGCATGACTTGTTCGCTGACGTAGTTCTCCGAGGCAATAAGTTCCATGCCTCTGTGCTGTCGCTGATACTCTTTCTCGATAAGGGAGAAGATGGTTGAATCCTGAATCATTTCTTTTAATTTACTATTTAACGATTTACTATTTACTGTTTGTTCCCCGTCGCCTCTCCTGGTGGTAAGGCTAATCCCCCGTCGCCCCTTCGAGGGGGAGGAAGGGTTAAGGGGTTGGAGATGGGCTGTCTTTACACGAGCTTCACCTCGGAGAGGCTGATTTCCCTGTTGCAGTAGTGGCACTGGAGTGTGCCGCGCTCCTTGCCGAGGAAATGGAAGCGGGTCTGCATCGGCTCGTTGTTGGTGATGCATTTGTGATTGTCGCATCGCACGATGCCTATGAGCTCCTCGGGCATCCGCACTTCCTTCTTCTCCACCACTTCGTAGTCGCGTATGACGCTGAGCGTCACATTGGGCGCCACGACGGAGAGCTGGTTGATTTCGTCGTCGGAGAAGAACTTGTCGGCTATCTTGATGATGCTCTTGCTGCCCATCTTCTTGCTCTTGAGGTTGTAGCCTATGGTGACAGCCGAGCGCTCTCCTTCGAGGTGGAGCAGGCTGATGACCTGGAAGAGCTTGGCGGAAGGTATGTGGTCGATGACTGTGCCGTTCTCGAGGGCAGCCACCTGTAACTCCTGTCTTTTCATATTGTACGGTTGTGAGGTTGTGTGGGGTTATTCAATGATAGTCTTATCATCAATGATATCTTCGAGCGTAATGCCGAGAGCGTCGCAAAGGAGCGCCTGGCGTGCATAGAGGCCGTTGCGGGCCTGCTGGAAGTAGTAGGCGTAGGGTGTGTCGTCGATGCTGTACTCTATCTCGTTGACGCGAGGCAGCGGATGCAGTATCTTCATGTTTGGCTTAGCCTTGCTGAGCATGGAGCGCATGAGCAGGTAGCGGTCCTTGACGCGCTCGTACTCGTCGAGGTCGGTGAAGCGTTCCCTTTGCACGCGCGTCATATATAAGATGTCGGCGCCGGAAATGGTGTCGGCGTCGAAGTCCTGATGCTCAACGTACTTGATGCCCTTCTCGTCGCAGTACTTCTTGTAGTGCTCGGGCATGGCAAGCTCGTCGGGAGCGATGAAGTGGAACGTAGGCGAGAAATGACGCATGGCCGTGAGAAGGCTGTGCACCGTGCGCCCGTACTTGAGGTCGCCTACGAGGTAGATGTTCAGGTCGTCCAGCTTCCCTTGCGTCTGATTGATGGTGTAGAGGTCGAGCATCGTCTGGCTGGGATGCTGGTTGGCTCCGTCGCCGGCATTGACGATGGGCACGGGCGACACCTCGCTGGCATACTGAGCGGCGCCCTCCAGGTAGTGACGCATGACGATGATGTCGGCATAGTTCGACACCATCATGATGGTATCTTTCAGCGTCTCGCCCTTCGTGCCGCTGGTCACCTTAGGGTCGGCAAAGCCAATCACCTTAGCGCCAAGGCGGTTGGCTGCCGTCTCGAAGCTGAGGCGTGTGCGCGTGCTCGGCTCGAAGAAAAGGGTTGCCACGATGCGACCTTCCAGCAGGCGACGGTTGGGATGCCGCTCAAACTCCTGAGCCATACGGATGAGGTACTCTATCTTCTCGCGAGTATGATGAGCTATGGTTACTAGACTTCTGGTTTTCATTGCTTCGTTATTTTTGCTGCAAAGATACAAATAAATGTGAAAAGTGAGAAGCAATCAGAGTAAAGAATGAAGAATTATTAAGGCTGCAGCAATTTTTTCACTTATCACCTTCCACTTTTCAACGAAAAGTCGTACCTTTGTGGTCTTAAACCGCATTTATCTCAACCCATGAGAAAGAAACTGTTCATCTTCCTTTGGATTTGCTACATACTGGGGGTTGCCGCCATCGGTTTCACGTTCTATAGCATCTTCACGGGCGACATTGGCTACATGCCCGACATTGAGCAGCTGCAGAACCCCGTCAACAAATACGCCACACAGGTCTTTTCCTCCGACGGCAAGCAGCTGGGCACCTGGAGCTACAGTAGCGCCAACCGCGTCTTCACCGACTACAGCAGCATGCCGCCAGCCCTCATCGACGCACTTGTTGCCACCGAGGATGCACGCTTCTACGAGCACAACGGCATCGACTTCCAGGCTCTGCTGCGAGCCATCATCAAGCGAGGAGTGCTCCAGCAGAAGAGCGCCGGCGGCGGCAGCACCATCACTCAGCAGCTGGCCAAGCAACTCTACTCCGAAAAGGCATCCACCACGGGAGAGCGACTCCTGCAGAAGCCCATCGAGTGGGTCATTGCCCTCAAGCTGGAACGCTTCTACACGAAAGAGGAAATCGTGAGCATGTACTTCAACTACTTCGACTTCCTGCACAATGCCGTCGGCATCAGAACAGCGGCCCAGACCTACTTCGGCAAGGAGCCGATGGAGCTCGACACATGCCAGTGCGCCCTGCTCGTCGGCATGTGCAAGAACCCCAGCTACTACAATCCCGTACGGCATCCGGAACGCTGCATCGAACGCCGCAACATGGTACTGCTGCAGATGGAGAAGGCCGGCTACCTGACCTCGGCACAACGCGAGGAACTGCGCAACCGTCCGCTGGGCCTCAACTTCCATCGCGTCAGCCACAACGACGGACACGGCACCTACCTGCGCGACTACCTGCGGCTCATGCTCATGGCAAAGAAACCTGCCCGCAGCGACTATGCCGACTGGCAGAAACAGAAGTTCTACGAGGACTCGCTGGCATGGGAACAAGACCCTCTCTATGGCTGGTGCAACAAGAACATGAACCGCGAGGGACGACCCTACAATATCTACACCGACGGCTTGAAGGTCTACACCACATTGGACAGCCGCATGCAGGAATATGCCGAACAGGCTGTTGCCAAGCACGTCACAGGCGAGCTGCAACCGCTCTTCGACAAGGAACTCCGCACGAACAAGAACGCTCCCTATGCCTCCGCCATCTCTGCCGACAAAGCCAAGGCCGACCTGGCACGGGCCAAACGGCAATGCAGCCGCTACATCTCGATGAAGAAGGCAGGCTACTCGGAAGCTGAAATCGACGATGCTTTCTCCACGCCTATCGAGATGACTGTCTACACCCTGCAGGGCGACAAGGACACCATCATGTCCCCTATCGACAGCATTCGCCACTATAAGTCTTTCCTCCGCACAGGCTTCATGTGCATGGACTCCGAGACAGGACACGTGAAAGCCTACATCGGCGGCATCGACTACAGCCACTTCCAGTATGACATGTGTACGCAAGGCAAACGGCAGGTCGGCTCCACCATCAAGCCCTACCTTTATTCACTGGCTATGGAGAACGGCTGGACGCCTTGCGACGTGGCACCGAATGTCCAGCAATCCTATGTCGTGGCAGGCAACCAGATATGGACTCCGCGCAACGGCAGCAAGGCACGCTATGGAGAGATGGTGACCCTGAAGTGGGGACTGGCCATGAGTAACAACTGGATTTCCGCTTGGCTCCTCAACCAGCTCAGCCCCGAACTGTTCGTCAAACTGTTGCACGACTTTGGCATACAGAACCGCGACATCGTGCCATCGCTTGCACTTTGTCTGGGACCGTGCGACATCTCCGTGGCCGAGATGGTTGGTGCCTATTCCGCTTTCCCACAGAAAGGAGTGCGCCGCAACCCGCTCTTCGTCACCCGCATCGAGGACAACGACGGCAATGTGCTGGCGCAGTTCCAGTCGCGAGTAAAGGAAGTTATCTCCGAGGAGGCTGCCTACAAGATGATAGTCATGATGCGAGGTGTGATGGATGGCGGCACAGGCAGCCGCATGCGCAACCGCTACAAGATAAACGCTCCGATGGGAGGCAAGACGGGAACCACCAACGACAACAGCGACGGCTGGTTCGTAGGCTACACACCGCGCCTTTGCTTCGGCGCTTGGGTGGGCGGTGACGAACGCGACGTTCACTTCGCCAGCATGGCTTACGGACAAGGTGCCAACTCTGCACTCCCCATTGTTGCCTACTTCCTGCAGAAGGTCTACGCGGACAGCAGCCTGGGCTACAGCCAGACGGAAACCTTCGACATCCCTGCCTACTTCGACCCCTGCATGAGCGTCCTTGACGAGGACGACGGCAGCTCCGACGGAGAAGAGGAAATCGGCTTCGACATCGAAGAAGAACAGCTATAGGCTAAGCATGTGTCCTTAGCTCATTAACTTCCCGACATTGGCAAGGCACCGGAGATGTTAACCGCGAGAAGGACGACAATTGCGACAGAAATCATCATCGTCAAAGCCATAATCATCGTCAAGGAGAAAAGCATGATGCTACGTAGCCAACTGATTCCCATCAGTTGTTTGTAGTCCCAAAACGTGAGCGGAACAGTGATGAACGCGGAGACATAGTCGACGGTAACTCTGTCAAAAAAGCTGAAGAGCAGCAAGTCGAAGACAAGATCGACGAATACCGTCTGACTACTGACGAACAGCCAAGCGGCAAAATGCTCTGAGAGACTCATGTCCCTGCCGAAGGGCGTCCTGCGGAAACACAGCTTTGCCGGGAAGATGAAGAACAAAGCCAAAGACATTTCCATGTAGAACTCGTTGTCCAGGATAGTGGTTACGCTTGCCACAATCCGCCCGAACAGACCGCCCTCGGAAAGCTTTGTCATCGTCTCGCTGCTGAGGTCGAGGCTTTCGTCCGATATGGGAAGGAAGTAGGCAAGCATCAGCCTTATGGTAACAAGGAAGAGTATGAGCTGAATGGGATGGGTGTAACAGACACGATGCCCGTTCAGATAGTCGCGAATCAAGAAGCCCGGCCTGTAGAAAAGCTGCTTCATGGTGTTTGGGAAAGTACCGTCGTACTTGAAGACAGTCTTCGTCAGACGGGCTGCCGCGCCTCGGGCTGAGGTGCGTTTGGTTGCTGCATCTTGCCCGCAGTTGGGGCAGAAATTCCCGCTGAATATCGTGCCGCAATGCAGACAAGTGCTCTCCTCGCCTGAAGGCATTCTATGGGGTTCGGGTGTCGGCGTGTCTTTCTGTTGCTGCCGAATCCACTGAATGTTCTTTCGCAGACGCTGGAAACCTTGGCTCAAGTTACAAGAGGTTTTGCTTTTATGCTTTTTCTGAGAGATGGATGAATCTGTGTCTTGCATTTCTGTCAGCGTATCGTAATCTTCTTGCCATCAATGATATTCAAGCCTTGCACCGGATGGCTGAGACGCTGGCCGGAGAGGTTGTATGCCTCCTTCCGAGTGAAGGGGAGTGATGCTGGAGCAAGGGTTATCCCCGTCGGGTCGTCGGTTAGGGGAAAGTACTTAATGCCGGCATTGCTCACGGCATAGGCTTTTCCCTGCGGCACAAAGTCGCCCTGCGGCACCTGATAAAAGCCGACGCCCTGGTCAGCCTTTGCCAAGGTGTAGACAGAGCCGTTTCCTGCCACATTGCCATCGCTGCCGAGCAGTTCGTTGGTGGCGATGAAGAAGACGCCTTCGGTGCGGGTCAGCGGATATGTGTCAGGGTCAGCGGCAGTCACTACGAGTGCCGTTCCCGTCGGAACAGCTGTGACAGGTTCCAGCAAGAGGAAGCCTTCGGTGAGTCGGCCGGTGTAGGCTGTGACGGGAGAGCCGCTGAAGTCCACATCGGTCGTGGCTACATATGTGCCAAAGAACTTGCCGTCCTGCTCGGCCTGGTCGTTGATGGTGACACGCGGACGAGCGACAGGGTCCACCTCGACCAATGCATTTGTATAGGTAGGCTGGAACTCCGAGGCCTGAATCACATTGTTGCCGCCACCGGCTCGGGATGTGATGACCCACTTGAAGCTCTGGTAAGCCTTCTCGGTCTCCTTGGGCAGCTTGTAGGTATAGGTCGTGTAGTTCACGTCCTTGAGCTGTGTGTCGCTGCCGACGGAGGCAATGACTTCCCACGAAGGGTCGTCCACGCCGGGGTTGCTGTCCACGGGCGAACCATAGAGGGTCCACGACTTGGGGTTGCGACCGGTGTACTGAGCATTGTCGTTGGCTGTGGAGATTTTGTAGCCGGTGACGAAGATGGGATGCGAAGCATGGAAGATGACATGGACGGGATTGCCTTCGCCGCCATTGAGACACCACTTCGTGGATGTGCTGCCATCGAAGAGCTTGTCGAAGTTCTCGCCTGAGCCGAAGCCGGCTGTACCATCATCGGGGAAGAAGGTGACGCCGACTGCGGCCTTCTCATACTCCTTAGGGGCGGCCTTCCCGTAGGAGAGTGTATTGAGGCTCTGCGCAAGGTTCTCCATGTCGTCCTTGCCGCCGAGGGGTGCATATATCTCGAGGCTGGACTTGAGCATGCGTCCGTCGCATACGGCACTCACCTCTTCGGGAGTCATGCCCGAGCGCCAGAAGAAGAGCTCACTCACTTCGCGACTGTTGTTTTCGTCGCCCACGCTGACTTCTTCTATTCGGGCTAAGCGCTGGGACACCTCGCCAGCCTTCACCTTGTCGACGTAGAGGATGGTGCGCCGCTGAGCATAGTAGCTGGTCAGGGTGACGTGATGCCAGTTGTCGTCATTGATGGCTTTTGTGGAAGTCACCGCGGTGCCGTCGGGAGCGGTGTATGTGACGGTGCCGTCGGCATTGATGCGAACGATGGCATGCTGCTGGCCGGAAGCTTGTGTAAGGCTGACGACCTGACCTTCCGTTCCCTTCATGCGAACGGTGACGGTAAAGGGATGGAGGGTCTCTTCGGGCTCGAAGTAGATGGTCTTGCCGGCCTCGATGGTCATGCTCTTCGTGCGGTTGCGTACGGGCTGACCCTTTCCGCTCTTGATGGCATCGAAGAGCGAGGGCACCATGGCATACATGAACTCGGCGTGTCCGGCTGTGTTCTGGTGGTAGGTGTCCGAGACGTATCCGTCGGCCCACTGCCCGTTGCCCTTGTCGATGGAGCCGAGCACATTGGTGGACGGCACGTTCCATTCGTGGATGAGCAAGTTGAGCTGCTTCACATAGCTGTAGTCGCTCTCCACATAGTCGCCGCGGGTATAGTTGTTCATCACCATAGGAATCTTCCCGTCGGCTTTCACTTTATTGATGAGTTTCAGCATGTTGTCGCGCCACTGGTTGAAGACATTCTGCTGATTGCTGGCTCCGTGGATGCCTTCGTTGCCCAGCGAGAGACCGAAGATGACGTAGCGTCCGAAGTCGCGAATCAGGTCGTCGTAGCGGTTCAGCAAGTCGTTTGTCGTATTGCCGCCGATGCTGACGTTGGATGTGTAGAAGGGTGTCGGGCTGCGACCTTCCTTGTGGCGGTTGATGAGCTGCTGGCCATAGAGGTAGCGATAGCCTTTGTAGTCGGTGGCACCCTGTCCGTTGGCGACGGACGAACCGAAGACCGAAATGCGGTTCTCGTCGATGGGAGCATCGATGTCGTACTTCATCTGGTTCATGTCGACGGTGATGGTATAGGTGCCGGCATTCTGATAGATGTTCTCCGTGCTCTGTCCTTTCTCCACTTCTCCGAGGTCATAGCGCGTGGAAGCGCCTTTGAGTCGCTTGATGGCAAAGGCATCATTGTTGTTCAGGGCAAAGTACATGGTCTTGTCCACCCATTGCTGCGACGATGTTTCCGGCAGGGTGACTTCTCCCTGGAAGACGCCTGCTCCCTTGTAGGGGACGGCGGGATTGCCAGCGGCGATGTTGCCGCGAACGTTCATCGTGACGGGCATGACGGTGACGGTGGAAGCAGCGGTGTTGACTGTGATGCGTGCCACACAGTCCTTCGCCACGGAGAATGGCGTGCTGCCCGAAGTGCCGAAGGTGCCATCGCCGTTGTCGGAGAGCTCGACGGTCTCGCCATCGGCCTGACCGGAGAGGGTGAAGTTGCCGGCTGTGAGGCGTGCATATACCTCATATATATTATTACCGAGCACCTTGAACGTTGCGTCCTCGGCATTACCGCTAAGCTGAAGGCTGGAGAAGACGAGCGGTTCTTCAGGTCGCGTACCGCCCTCATACTCCTCCACCCTCATGGCGCTGATGTGAGCCATGCCCATCAGTCGCTGCATGGTGATGAGGATGTTGCCGTTCTTGTCCGGGTAGATGTAGTCACTTTGCAGGATGTTGCGAAGGTTGCCGTTGTAGCCTTCGCCGCCGATGCTGGAGCCGGAAGTGGTCTGACCGCCCGCCCAGGAGCGCTGGCCGGCAATGGTGTAGAGGGCACAGCGGTCGGCATCGATGTTGCGCGAGCCGTAGATGTAGAAGCGGTAGCAATGGTCGGTGTTGAGTTTTGTCAGGCGGAAGGAACGTACATCGCTGTTGTCGATGAAGATGTAGTCCTCGGTTGCTGTCTTGATGGCAAGGTCGCCCAGGTCGTCAGCCGTGGGGTTGTTGTTGCCACCTGCATCGATGCCGTTGCTGTAGGTCTTGTCCACGACGACGAAGCGTGCGCCGGTCGATTCATTCGACTGGTTCTTGATGGCTAGCGTCTTGTTGGCAGGAATGGCATTACTCGAACTGGTGCCCGAGTTGATGTTGTTCCAATACGCGGGTGTTGTTGTTGATTTCGCCGAAGTCGAAGTACATCTTCTGCACGAGGCTAAGCTCCTGGTTCGGGCGTTCCAGACCGGACACCTCCTCTATCTTCATGCAGTTGAGGTAGACCATGATGCCGGAACTCTTCTTGCTTATTGTCAGGAAGATGTTGCCGTCCCTGTTGGGGAAAACGTAGTCGGAGGCCAGCACCTTGTTGTTGTTGCCGTTGTATCCGTTGTTACCGATGCCGGCACCCGACATCACCAGCTCTCCCTTCCAGATGTTCTCGCCGCTCAGCTCGAAGTCAGCCGCCCTGGTGTCTGTGGCTGTGCGCGAGCCGAAGAAGTGGAAGCGATAGGCTTTGGCAGGGTCGAATCCCTTGAAGTTGATGACGCCGTAGTCCTGTCCGCCCTCCAGGAAGATGTAGTCCTGCGTGGCACTCTCGATGGCGAGGTCGCCCAAGAGGGCTGCCGACGGACTTTGCAGGCCGCCGTTTGTATAGCCGTTGGTGGAGAAGCGCGACGAGAGCTGCAGGCGGAGGTCCGTCTGTTTGTTGTCGGAAGTCAAAAGGTTGATGGTCTGCGGATAGGCCTTGTCGGGTGCACCTGTGCCTTTGCCGAAGATGTTGTTCCAGTAGTGCTTGTTCTTGTCGGCACCCGTTGTCTTGTACCCCTGGCCGGACACATTGTTCTGACCAAAGTCCACGTAGAACGTACGTTCCTGCACTTGCGCTCCTGCTGTCAGGGCGACGGACAGCACGACGTTCAAGAGAATCATTCTTACCTTAAACATATAGATTCGTTTTAGCGTTGAATTAGTATTTTCGTCGCAAAGATACTACTTTTTTCCGGCACTTGCAAATAAATGCCACACAAAACAGACTTCTTCCTCGTTGCAGACACACAAACCGGGCTCGGCGAGGGACAAAATTCCGAGCCTCGGGGAATAAAACTTTTTCAGTGGTTCGGAAATATATTTCCAAGCCTTTAAAATATATTTCCAAGGCTCTGAAATTTATTTCAAAGCCTTGGAAATAGTTTTATAGCAGGCGAAGAAGGATTTCTTGCCGATCGGTTCCTACTTTAGCACGCCGAGCTCCTTGCCGACCTTGATGAAGGCGGCGATGCACTTGTCGAGCTGTTCGCGCTTGTGGCCTGCAGAGAGCTG
>CADCCR010000084.1:11120-17150 GCA_902799985.1 uncultured Bacteroidales bacterium
GTCACGTAGATGCCTTCCTCCTGCATCTTGGCTGCGAAGACCTGCGAGAGCTTGGCGTCGTAGAGCATCACAGCGCAGATGGCGCTCTGTGTGGGCTTGATGTCGAAGCCTGCGGCCATCATCTTGTCGCGGAAGTAATTGACGTTCTCCACCAGGCGGTCGTGCAGGTCGTTCGACTCCTTGAGCATCTTGAAGACTTCGAGCGAAGCGCCGATGATGCAGGGAGCCAGCGAGTTGGAGAACAGATAGGGACGTGAGCGCTGGCGCAGCAGGTCGATAATTTCCTTGCGACCAGTGGTGAAGCCGCCCAGAGCGCCGCCAAAGGCCTTGCCCAAAGTGCCGGTATAGATGTCGACGCGTCCGTAGGTGTCGGTCAGCTCGCTGACGCCATGGCCAGTCTTGCCTACGACGCCTGCCGAATGACTCTCGTCCACCATCACCAAGGCATCGTACTTCTCGGCCAGGTCGCATATCTTGTCCATCGGAGCCACGTTGCCGTCCATCGAGAAGACGCCGTCGGTGACGATGATGCGGAAGCGCTGAGCCTGTGCCTCTTGCAGACACTTCTCCAGCTCCTCCATGTTGGCATTGGCGTAGCGATAACGCTTTGCCTTGCAGAGACGCACGCCGTCGATGATGCTGGCGTGGTTGAGGGCGTCGCTGATGATGGCGTCTTCCTCGGTGAAGAGCGGTTCGAACACACCGCCGTTGGCATCGAAGCAAGCGGCATAGAGAATGGTGTCCTCCGTCTTGAAGTAGTCGCTGATGGCTGCCTCGAGCTGCTTGTGGATGTCCTGCGTGCCGCAGATGAAGCGTACGCTCGACATGCCGAAGCCTCTCTCCTGCATCATCTTCGTCGCACCCTCAATGAGCCGCGGGTGGTCGGAAAGGCCCAAATAGTTGTTGGCACAGAAGTTCAGCACTTCCTTTCCCTTTACCTGAATGGCTGCACGCTGGGGACTCTCGATGAGACGCTCCTCCTTGTAAAGGCCTGCTTCGCGAATCTCAGCGAGCGTCTGGCTGAGATGCTGTTTCATTTTTCCGTACATAGTATTCTTTTTTAATTAAGGTTGGGATTTATATGTCTGTAGAGTTCGTATGAAGGCAAAATTTTAAAATTAGTTATGCAAAAGTATAAAATAATTATGAATATTGAACAACGAATACCGAATTATTTTGTAACTTTGCAGTCGTAAAAGTAAAAATACACAAAACTTTCATGAAAAACATCCTGATAATTGGTTCTACAGGTCAGATAGGTTCTGAGCTGGCCATGCATTTGAGAGGTATCTATGGTAACGAACACGTAGTGGCCGGATACATCCCGGGGGCTGAACCCAAAGGAGAACTGCTGGAGAGCGGCCCGTCCGCCCTTGCCGACGTCATCAAGGCCGACAGCATTGCCGACGCCGTGAAGAAGTATAACATCGACACCATCTACAACCTGGCTGCCCTGCTCTCCGTGGTTGCCGAGTCGAAGCCCCGTCTTGCCTGGAACATCGGCATCGACGGACTTTGGAACATCCTCGAGATAGCTCGCGAGAACAAGTGCGCTGTCTTCACACCCAGCTCAATCGGTTCCTTCGGACTCGAGACGCCTCACGACATGACGCCGCAGGACACCGTACAGCGCCCGCGCACCATCTACGGCGTATCGAAGGTGACAACCGAGCTCCTCAGCGAGTGGTTCTTCCACAAGTACGGCGTCGACACACGCTCCGTACGCTTCCCTGGCATCATCTCCTACGTGACACCTCCAGGCGGAGGCACCACCGACTACGCCGTCGACATCTACTATTATGCCGTCCGCGGCGAGCGTTTCACCTGCCCCATCAAGGCCGGAACACGCATGGACATGATGTATATGCCCGATGCCCTGCATGCCGCCACCATGCTCATGGAGGCCGACCCCACCCGACTCAAGCATCGCAACGGCTTCAACATCGCTGCCATGAGCTTCGACCCGGAGACCATCTACAAGGCCATCAAAGCCCACAAGCCCGACTTCGAAATGGTCTACGACGTCGACCCCTTGAAGCAATCGATTGCCGAGTCATGGCCCGACATGATGGACGACACCTGCGCCCGTCAGGAATGGGACTGGGCTCCCAAGTTCGGCCTCGAGGAAATGACCGTCGACATGCTCGACAAGCTGGCAAAGAAGCTGCTGTAGAACCCAGATTTGTCCCAGAGGCTATGACATTCCTGGCCACCATAAGCGACAACACAGACAATATCCACATCCATTGGGGACGTGTCTCTGTCATGTTCTGATCTTGCAGGACTGAACAAGTAGTTACAAATAGTTACAAACAAAGGCGGGAGGCCATGCCGGAACTTTACGGCATTGACTTCCCGCCTTTATGTTTTTCAAGCGTTTCCTCAGTTCACCTCGATGAGCACTTCGGAGAGCGTCGGGTGAATGTGGACGGTCTCGCGCAGCTGGCGAAGGGTGGCACCAAGGGTGATGTAGGCCGTCATCTCTTGGACAAGGTCGGCGGCATGCGCTCCGTAGATATGGGCGCTGAGCAGCTTGCCCTCATCGGGTTCGCAACAGAGCTTCACCATTCCTTCCGTCTTGCCCATCGACATGGCCTTGCCGTTGGCTCGGTAGAAACTCTTGTGGCACTCGAACTGAATGCCATCGGCCTTCAGCTGGTCCTCCGACGGACCGACGCAAGCGGCTTCCGGCTCGGTGAAGATGGCAGCGGGCATCACATCCAGGCGGATGCCGTCCTCCTTGCCAAGGATGTGGTTCACCACATGGATGCCCTGCATCTCGGCTGCATGGGCAAGCATCTGCCGGCCGTTCACGTCGCCAATGGCATAGACGCCCTCTAACTTCCCTTCTATGGGGAGAACCTTGAAGTCATCATCCACAGTAATGCCCTTGCGCTCGTCGCAGACAAACCCAGCCTTCGCAAAGTCGGGCTGCACACGAGGCTTGCGACCCGTTGCAACCAGGATGACGTCTGCCTCCACGCTCTCGGTCTGTCCCTTCTTGTTGTCGAAGAAGACCTTGCCATCGGCAATCTCCTTCACACCACATTGCATGTTGAAGGTGATGCCTTCCTTCTCCATCTGCTTGCGCAGACGTTTGGCGATGTCTGCATCGAGGGCGGGAAGACATTCCTTCAGGAACTCGATGACCGTGACCTCCGTTCCGAAGCGGTTGAACACGCTGGCAAACTCCATCCCTATTACACCGGCACCGATGATGCAAAGCTTCCCGGGAAGAGTATCGAGGTTCAGCAGACCCGTTGAGTCAACGACGTTGGCTCCGTCGATGCCCGGGACTGGAATCATCTTGCTCTCTGAACCGGTGGCAATGATAATGTTGTCTGCGCTCCATGTCTCGCCCGAAGTGGAGGCTTGGACGGTTTTGGCATCAACGAACTGTGCCTTCTCCTTGACCAGCGTGATGTTGGGATGTGAGAGAATGCCCTCCACGCCGGCACGGAGTCCGGGCACCACCGTTGCCAAACGTTCGCGAGCCTCGGCAAACGAGCTGCTGTGCACGTAGGTCTTTGTAGGGATGCATCCCACATTCAGGCAAGTGCCTCCCACTTCGGCGCCTTCGAAGATGACAACCTTCAAGCCAGCCTTGGCTGCATATTCAGCGGTGCGGTACCCACCAGGGCCCGCACCGATGATAATCAAATCATTCATAATAATGAAATAATGAAAAAATGAAAAAATGAATATAAAGGAAGAGTATCTCTTCGATCAATCATTACTATCATTTTTCTTTGTGTTTTTTATTGTTGTTACTAATGTTCCTATTATTACATTCAAATCATTCACAATAGAATCGAATTGATTGTCATTCATGTTCCCTGACTCATGCAATAACTCAAGCCAGTATTTTGTCTCCGTAGCTTCCTTGAGAGAGATGCCTAATTTACTGACGAAGTCTGCCCGGCTTTGGGCATTGATGCTTTCAGCGATATTAGCGCCAATACTCGTTCCACTACGGCAAATTTGCTTTGAGATGATATACTCCTCTTTCTCTGTACGAAGGAAATTATAGAGTTTTATCACTCTCAAGGCAAATTTCTTACTTAGCTCATATAGTATATTGTCATGTGTCATCTTTTATTTTTTCATTCTTTCATTCTTTCATTTTTTCATTCTTTGCCTGACGGTACGTCAGAACAGGCTTTTTGGCAGCAAGCACATCGTCCACACGACCGATGGGTGTGGTGTGGGGCGCAGACTTCACCTCGTCGGGGTTCGTCTTGGCTTCTTCTGCTATCCGCCGCATCACGTCGATGAAGGCATCGAGCGTTTCCTTCGACTCGTTCTCCGTAGGCTCTATCATGAGACTCTCGTGGAAGAGCAACGGGAAGTATATCGTGGGCGCATGATAACCATAGTCGAGCAAACGTTTGGCCACATCCATCGTCGTCACACCTGTCGATTTGTCCTTCAGACCATCGAACACGAACTCATGACAACATACTGTGTCGATGGGCAGCTCGTAAACGTCCTTCAGACTCTCCTTGATGTAGTTGGCGTTGAGCACGGCCAGCGGACCAACCTCCTTCACATGTTCGCGTCCGAGGGAAAGGATGTAGGCATAGGCACGCATCATCACGCCGAAGTTGCCATAATAGGGCGACACTACAGGGAAATATTCCTGCAAGCCTTCGCGAACACCCACAGGACCGGCACCTGGACCGCCACCGCCATGAGGTGTGGAGAACGTCTTGTGCAGGTTGATGTGCATCACGTCGAAGCCCATATCACCAGGCCGACAAGCTCCGAGCATCGGGTTGAGATTGGCTCCGTCGTAGTACATCAGACCGCCACAACCATGGATGAGCTTGGCAATCTCCGGGATGCGTGTCTCGAAGAGACCAAGTGTGTTGGGGTTCGTCATCATCATGGCGGCAATCTCAGCACCTTGTTCAGCAACGATGCGCTGCAGGTCTTCGAAGTCGACGGTACCGTCAGCCAACGACTTCACCTCGACAATCTCCAAGCCACATACTGCGGCAGAGGCAGGATTAGTGCCGTGGGCGCTGTCGGGCACAATAACCTTCTTGCGCACTTCGCCGCGCGAACGATGGTAATTGTCGATGGTCATCAGGCCAGTCAGCTCGCCGTGGGCTCCTGCATAAGGCTTGAAGGTGAAGTGAGCGAGGCCGGTCAGTTCGCAAAGCGACCGTTCCAAGAGCGACACGAGAGCCAGGGCTCCCTTCGCTGTGCCGGCAGGCTGTTCGGGATGCAGACATTGGAACTTCGGCAAAGCTGCCACCTCTTCGTTAATCTTCGGATTGTACTTCATGGTGCAGGAGCCTAAGGGATAGAAGCCGGTATCAACGCCGAAGTTGTTGTTGGAGAGGTTCGTGTAGTGACGTACCACAGTCATCTCGTCGCATTCCGGCAGTTGAGCCTCTTCAGCACGCTGCATCGAAGCGGGAATCTCGTAATTGCCAAAGTTGTTCTTTGGCAGGCTATAACCTCTGCGACCCTCCTTCGAGAGTTCGAAGATCAAGTTTCCATATAGTTTGTTGTTCATAGGGCTGCAATCTTTACGAGGTTATCAATTTCTTCTTTCGTACGTTTCTCTGTCACGGCAAACAGCAGACCGTCGCCGCAGAAGTTGCCGTCGTGCGGCCATTCGCCGCTGTCGCCGCCGTAGCCGATATAGCGCGTGCCGTCCTTTGCCGTCAGCCGCACGCCCTGGTCAACAAAATCCCAGACGAAGGCGCCGAAGAAGGACGGGTGCTTGTTGAACAGCGCCATGTATTTGTCATTGCCGCCGCAGGAATTGCCCATGGCGTGGGAATATTCGCACAGCATGAACGGCTTTTCGGGATGCTCCGACATAAACCGCTCGATATCCCACGGCTTCGCATACATCATCGACCACACGTCGGTGACGTCCTTATCGTTTTCAAAGTCCTCCCAGATGGATTCGTAGTGCACGAAGCGCGACGGATCCTTTTCTTTGAGATAAGCGTACATTTTTTTGAAGTTTTTGCCGCCGCTGCACTCGTTGCCCAGCGACCAGAACAGCACGCT
>CADCCR010000085.1 GCA_902799985.1 uncultured Bacteroidales bacterium
TATATAATAAAATAACAAACTATACACTTAATAATATAAGTAATATAAATGCAGCGAAATTTTTCTCTCGTGTCTCAAAAAAACCGTGTTAGATGTGTTAGGTATGTTAGATTATCGATTTCTAACACGTCTAACTTGTCTAACTTGTCTAACACGGGAAAAAAAGACAAAAAGCCCAGCCTATATATATATAATAAAATAACAAACTATACACTTAATAATATAAGTACTATAAATGCAGCGATTTTTTTCCTCTCATGTCTCAAAAAACCCATGTTAGACGTGTTAGACGTGTTAGATTATGGAAAAAGCGCTACAGAACAGAGACTGCAACATGATTCAGAACAAGCCACAGCTAAACGCGCAACCAGATACTGCTAAAAGGGGAATCAGACGCAATTAGTTGAGGAACGTTGCTGTTCGTCAGGAGTCGGTTCGCAGGCTTGCTGGGTCAATGAGTACTAAGTCAGCTATGAGTTTTTTGCCCTGCTGGAGCGTTGAATTGCAGCGAGAATCCCCTTTCTTGCCCACACAAGAACAAGGGCAAAGAGCAGACGAGTAGAGAGAATCCAAAGCGCTGAAACACCGGCCGTTGCAAAAACCAACGTATCCTCCAGCATGGAATGGTTCATGATGAGGTGGTAGTTCACTTCGTTGGCCTCCTCGCGACTGATTTTCCCCTCATCCTCCAATTGAAGCATCACCGCCGAACCATAGCTAATACCCAGCACGTTTCCAACAAGCCAAAGATAGGAGGCGTTTCTGGGCAAACCGAAGAAAGCCATCAGCGGTTCGAGCGGCTTCGTCAACTTCTGCATCAAACCGAATCGTTCCATCAGTCTCTGCACGAACATCAAGGTGTAAATGATTACAAAAATCATGACACTCAGCTTCACCGAAGAGATGCACCAAGCCTGTAACACGTCAACAAGATTCGATTCGTTGGCTGTAAGAGGAGTCGTCGAGAAAGCCTCCGACAGCTCTGGCAGGACGAGGTTCAAGTAGACGGCTGCAAGCAAAGCACCGGCAACCCTGAGCAGAGCCATTATCAGGGGTTTGGAGCCAACCTTCTTGTTCACAGTACATTCCAGCGGAAGAGCGTGGCAAATAAGTACCATGATGGCGATGATGGTGGCTTGTCGCAGCGTCAGTTCCATGCTCAGCATCACAGCCAAAGCTGCGTAGGTGGTGGCCGTTGCACCGGTCAGAAAAGCGATTGACGAAGCACCAGGCAAGCCGATGTGGCAGAACAACGGGTTCAACCATTGCGCCAACCAAGCAATCACGCCATAATATTGCAACAGACAGACTCCAAGCGAAATGGGAATCATTATCTTCAAAAGCCAACACGTCTGCCGTATCGTCGGCCTAAGACTATCAATCATCAAGGATTTTAACGAATCTATACTAAACATAATGACCATTATGACTTTTCGAGGTAGAATGCTTCTGTCAGCTCCACGTAAGCATGGCTTCTGCTACCATCCGGGGCGGTTAGGCACAAAGTTGACTCTTCGACAAACGATTGAGGCTGTGGCGAGAAGCAAAGCATCGTTCGGCGTGGCGGTTTGCGGCTGGTGGTGCAGACTTGCAGGCGGCGTTGCAGATGCAGGCCATCCGCCAGGCAAAGCGTGATTATCTGTTGAGACAGTCCGGCCGGAACGATGATGGAGAATGTGCCGGAAGCAGAAAGCAACGTTCTGACACGGCTGATGAGCTGCGGAAACGGCAGAACATTGTTGTTGCGGGCCAAGATGCGGCTTGCGCCTTCGGGTAGCGTGTCCTCGGTGAAGAACGGCGGATTGCAGAGAATGGCATCATAGCGCTCCGAAGGACAGAATGTCAGAACGTCCTGCAAGATACACGTCACACGTTCGGCAAAGGGACTCTCGGCAACGTTCTCCTGTGCTTGCCGGACAGCAGCTTCGTCGATATCGATGCCATGCACCAAGGCTTCGGGATTCCGCTGGGCAGCCATCAGAGCGATGAGTCCCGTGCCTGTGCCGATGTCCAGGATGCGCTGCCCCTCCACACAGCCCCATGCACCCAGCAGCACACCATCTGTGCCCACCTTCATGGCACACCGATCGTGGCGGATGCAGAAGCGTTTGAAACGGAAATAATCGTTCGACATGAGCGTCTAATTGTATAAAATCGTGCAAAATTACAATAAATAATTGTAAGCGCGCACGTAATTTGACTTTTTTTTTGTACTTTTGCACTCGTTTCGTGCATGTGCACGCCCTATACGATATTATTTTTGAGATATAAAAGAAGCTATGTTTGAAAAAAGAAAGACATCCTTTTCCTTTGTGGCCGAAGTATCGCCGGATATTGAGAAGATGATGCACGACCAGCGTGGTGGCGAGATGCCCATCATCACGCTACGCGACAACATTTTCTTCCCCGGAACCGTTTCCCCTATTACTATTGGCCGCAAGCACAGCATAAAGACCCTCCGCAGAGTCGAGAAGTCCGATGGAATGGTGGCGCTGCTCACACAGAAGGTCCCCGATGTGGACAATCCCCTCACCGACGACCTCTACCCCATCGGCGTGGCTGCCAAGCTTGTACATTCCATGAAGATGCCCGACGGCAACTACAGCGCCCTCTTCCAGGCCTACAACCGCATACAGATACAGGAACTGCGGCTGGTGGGCGGAAGCTACGAAGGCATCGTGACAAGCCTGACCGACATCAAGCCGAGCCGTCTGGAACAATCGGAATACAAGACCATGCTTGCCATGCTCAAGGAGCGCACCTGTCACCTCATGGGCATCCTGGACGACTATCCCGACGAGCTCATGCAGTACATCAGCAACATGGAGCCAACCACATTCATGCTCAACACGATATGCAGCTACTTGCCTCTGTCCATCGAGCAGAAGTACGAGCTGCTCCAATGTCCCACAGAGCTCGACCGCCTGCAGCACACCATCCTCTTTGCCAACAACATCATCGAGCTGATGAAGCTCAAGCGCAAGATAGAGAACAAGACCCGCAGCGACCTGGACAAGCAACAGCGCGAATACTTCCTCCGCCAGCAGGTGCAGAACATACAGAACGAGCTGGGCGACAAGGACGAGTCGAGCGTCAAGCAGGAGGACGTCACCAACCTGCAGAACAAGGCTGCCACGAAGCATTGGAGCAAACAGACGGCCGAGACATTCAACAAGGAAGTGGCCAAGCTGAACCGCATCAACATCCAGTCGCCCGACTACAACGTACAGCTGCAATACCTGCAAACCATCGTTGGACTGCCCTGGAACGAATGCACCAAGGACAACACCAACATCGCCAACGCCGAGAAGAAGCTCAATCACGACCACTACGGTATGGAGAAGGTGAAGGAACGCATCCTGGAACATCTGGCTGTGCTGAAGATGCGCAAGAACAGGCAAAGCCCCATCATCTGCCTCTACGGACCTCCGGGTGTAGGCAAGACAAGCTTGGGCCGCAGCATAGCCGAAGCATTGGGCCGCAAGTATGTGCGCGTCAGCTTGGGCGGCGTACACGATGAAAGCGAGATTCGCGGCCATAGGCGCACCTACATCGGAGCGATGCCCGGACGCATCATTCAAGGCATGCAGCGAGCCGGAAGCTCCAACCCCGTCTTCATACTCGACGAGATAGACAAAGTGGCTATGGGCTCGGTGCACGGCGACCCTTCGTCGGCTCTGCTCGAAGTGCTCGACCCCGAACAGAACAGCACCTTCCACGACAACTATGTCGACCTCGATTACGACCTCAGCAAAGTGATGTTCATCGCTACGGCCAACGATACAGGCAGCATCCCGCGTGCCCTACTCGACCGCATGGAACTCATCGAGGTGGACGGCTACATCACCGAGGAAAAGATAGAGATTGCCCGTCGGCACCTCGTACCCAAGAACCGCGAGAAGAACGGACTGCAGGACCATCCGGCAATGAAGATTGGGAAACCGGCCCTCGAGTTCATCATCGAACGCTACACCCGCGAGAGTGGCGTACGAGGCCTGGAGAAGCAAATCGACAAACTCTATCGCCGCATCGCGCTCCGAGTGGCAAAAGGCGAGATGAAGGACGACCACAGCATCTCCAAGGAAGAGGCACAGGAGCTGCTCGGCAAACCCATCTTCACTCGCGACACCTATCAGGGCAACGACTATGCAGGCGTCGTCACAGGTCTTGCCTGGACAAGCGTCGGCGGAGAGATACTCTTCATCGAAAGCAGTCTGAGCAAAGGCAAAGGCGGCAAGCTGACCCTCACCGGCAATCTCGGCGACATCATGAAGGAGAGCGCATCGCTCGCCCTCGACTACATTCATGCTCATGCCGACAGCATCGGCATCGACAGCCGCATCTTCGACAACTACAACCTCCACATTCACGTCCCCGAAGGAGCTGTGCCCAAGGACGGTCCCAGCGCGGGCATCACAATGGTGACAAGCATCGCATCGGCCATGACGCAACGCAAGGTACGCGCAGGACTGGCAATGACAGGCGAGATAACGCTTCGCGGAAAAGTCCTGCCCGTAGGCGGTATTCGCGAAAAGATACTTGCAGCCAAACGTGCCGGCATCAAGGACATCATCCTCTGCAACGAGAACCGCAAGGACATCGAAGATATTCCCCAAGAGTACCTCAAAGGTCTCTCCTTCCACTATGTTGCCGACATCCAGGAAGTACTCAGCTTTGCCTTGCTGCAGGAGAAAGTTGCCAACCCAATCACCTTCACCTTCGACGAGGAAAAAGCCTCGTAGCCACCTCATCCAGTCCTTAAATCCTAAAATCATCCAATCCTAAAATCGAATGATTTTCCAACTGCAACATACAGACCCATACAGCAATGCTCGTGCCGGACTGATAACCACCGACCACGGACAAATCGAGACGCCCATCTTCATGCCCGTCGGCACAGTGGGAAGCGTGAAGGGCGTCAATGTCCGCGACCTCAAGGACGAGGTTCAGGCACAAATCATTCTGGGCAACACCTATCACCTCTATCGCCGACCAGGCACAGAGATACTGGAAAAAGCCGGCGGTCTGCACGCTTTCAGCGGTTGGGACCGCCCCATCCTGACCGATAGCGGAGGCTTCCAGGTGTTCTCCCTTGCCGGCATTCGCAAGCTGACGGAAGAGGGCTGTACCTTCCAAAGCCACATCGACGGCAGCAAGCATACCTTCACGCCCGAGAAGGTGATGGACATCGAGCGCAGCATCGGCGCAGACATCATCATGGCCCTCGACGAATGTCCCCCCGGAACCAGCGACTACGAGTACGCCAAGAAGAGTCTCGGCCTCACCCACCGTTGGCTGGACCGTTGCATCAAGCGACTCGATGAGACTGAGCCCCTCTACGGATACAGCCAGAGCCTCTTCCCCATCGTGCAAGGCTGCACCTATCGCGACCTCAGGGAACAGAGCGCCGAGTACGTGGCCTCGAAGGGAGCCGACGGCAATGCCATTGGCGGACTGGCCGTAGGAGAGCCCACGGAGATTATGTACGAAATGATAGAGGTGGTCAACGCCATTCTGCCGAAGGACAAGCCAAGATACCTGATGGGCGTGGGCACTCCGGCCAACATACTGGAAGCCATCGGGGAAGGTGTGGACATGTTCGACTGCGTGATGCCTACCCGCAACGGACGCAACGCTATGCTTTTCACCAGTCAGGGCATCATGAACATGCGCAACAAGAAGTGGGAAGACGACTTCTCGCCCATCGACCCCGAAGGCACAGCATGGGTGGACGGCTTCTACAGCCGCGCTTATCTGCACCATCTCTTCAAGGCTCAGGAACTGCTTGCCCTGCAGATTGGCAGCATCCACAACCTGGCCTTCTACCTCTGGCTCGTCGGCGAGGCACGCAAACACATCGTTGCCGGTGACTTCTCCACATGGAAGAACATCATGATAGGCAAAGTAACGCAAAGACTGTAAGCAACAAGTAAACGAGATGAAGATACCGTTCCTGAAAAGAATCGACCGCTACATCATAGCTAAGTTCCTCGGCACTTACTTCTTCTCCATCGTGCTCATTATCAGCATCGGAGTGGTGTTCGACTTCAACGAGAACGTCGACCGCTTCACCGAGTCGCATGCTCCGTGGCGAGCTATCGTCATGCAGTATTACTTGAACTTCATCCCCTACTACGCCAACCTCTTCAGCGCCTTATTTGTCTTCATCAGCGTCATCTTCTTCACCACCAAACTGGCGGACGGCAGCGAGTTCATTGCCATGATAAGCGCAGGCATCAGCTATCGGAGACTGCTGCTGCCATATATGATCAGCTCGGCTGTCATAGCTGCCCTGACCTTCTACCTCGGTGCAGAAGTCATTCCGCGAAGTAGCGTCAAGCGCCTCGCTTTCGAGAACACCTACAAGAAGCGAAAGAAGAATCCCACCTATGCCGAAAAGGTGCAGCTGCAGGTCGATACAGGCGTCATTGCCTACATGGAGCACTTCGACGGCATAGTGAAGACCGGCCGGCACTTCTCGCTCGACAAGTTCGAGAACAAGAAGCTCGTCTCGCACCTCTCGGCCACATCAGCAGTCTACGATACCTTGAGCGATGTCCGCTACCAATGGCACCTGAACGATGTGACTATCCGCGAGCTGCGAGGCTTGAGGGAGAAGATTACGCATTACGACCGCCTGGATTCCATTATCCGTATGGAGCCGCAGGACTTCCTCTTCATCCGCGACCAACAGGAGACGATGACCAATGCCGAGCTGCGCGAATACATCGACAAACAGCGCAACCGAGGCAGCGGCAACCTGAGCATCTTCGAGGTGGAGTACTACAAACGCTATGCTTCGCCACTTGCCGCCTTCATCCTCTCGTCCATCGGCATGTCGCTCTCCTCTCGGAAACGAAAGGGAGGCATGGGCTTCTCGCTGGGCATCGGCATTGCCCTGAGCGCCACCTACATTCTGCTGCAAGGACTATCGGCCGCCTTCTCCACCAATGCAGGCATGCATCCGGCACTCGCTGCATGGATGCCTAACATACTCTACACCTTCGTTGCCATTTACCTCTATCACAAAGCGCCGAAATAAGTATTCATTTAACAATAAACATAAACAAATATAGTGGATTTTTACGATTTAGACCTCAATGATAAAGTCCTCGATGCGCTCGACGACATGAACTTCACCGACACGACTCCCATTCAGGAGCATGCCATCCCGCCCATCCTGGAGGGAAGAGACGTTATGGGCGTCGCTCAGACAGGAACCGGCAAGACTGCTGCCTATCTGTTGCCCGTGCTCAGCATGCTGGCCGATGGCGGCTTCCCACATGATGCCATCAACTGCATCATCATGTCCCCTACCCGCGAACTTGCACAGCAGATTGACAGCGCTATGCAGGGATTCGCCTACTATCTGGACAACGTGAGCAGCGTGGCCGTCTATGGTGGCAACGATGGCGTTCGCTACGAGCAGGAGAAACGAGCCATGCAGAGCGGCGCAGATGTTGTCATCGCCACACCGGGCCGCCTCATCAGCCATCTGTGCTTGGGAAACATCGACCTCAGCCGCGTCTCGTTCTTCATCCTGGACGAAGCGGACCGCATGCTCGACATGGGCTTCTGCGACGACATCCTGCAGATAGCAAAGGCTTTGCCCAAGAAGCGCCAAACCATCATGTTCAGCGCCACGATGCCAGGCGATATACTCAGCTTGGCACACACCATCTTACACAATCCCGTTGAAGTGAAGCTTGCGGTAAGCAAGCCGGCAGACAACATCCGACAGAGCGCTTATCTGTGCTACGAGCCGCAGAAGCTGCTTGTCGTGAAACACATCTTCGAGCAGGATTCGCCCCATCGCGTCATCATCTTCGTCGGGTCGAAGAAGAAGACGAAGGAAATAGCCATCAGCATCATACGGGCCGGCTTCAACGCCCGCGCCATGCACAGCGACCTGTCGCAAGCCGAACGCGACGAGGTGATGTACCTCTTCCGCAGCGGCGGGATTGACATCATGGTGGCAACGGACATCGTGGCCCGCGGTATTGACATCGACGACATCGCCATCGTCATTAACTTCGATGTGCCCCGCGACGAGGAAGACTACGTGCATCGCATCGGACGTACAGCCCGAGCTGGTCGAGGCGGAAAGGCCATAACGCTGGTCAACGAGAAGGACATGTACTACTTCCGCCAGATAGAACGCTTCCTGGAGAAGGAGATACCCAAGGAGCAGATGCCCGAAGAGTTTGGCGAAACGCCGCCATATCACTCGAAATCAAAACCAAAGCGAAACTTCAGATGCCGCAACAACCATAACAGAAAAGGTAAAGGAAAGGATAAGAATGGCAAGAAACCAAACCGCTGAGCAATATGCACGTAGCAAATACATCATGCTGCAGGCCAAAGAGCCGATGCAACTGATGGATTTCCTCATGAAAGAAATGAGCGGCATCAGCCGCAACAGGGCCAAGGACCTGCTGCGAGGACATGCCGTCATGGTGGACAGGAAGCTGGTCACGCAGTACGACTTCATGGTCCAGCCGGGGCAGTCTGTGCTCGTCAGCCGACATAAACGCAGCACGGAACTGCAGAACAAATATGTGAAAATCATCTACGAGGACAAGGACCTCATCGTCATCGAGAAGTCGGAAGGCATTCTCAGCATGGCCTCTGCGCCCGGTCAGTACTGCGTCAAGACCATCCTCGACGAATACTTCCGCAGCCGCCACTTCCCCTGCACGGCACATGTGGTGCATCGCCTTGACCGCGACACCAGCGGCCTGATGATATACGCCAAGAACCGCGAGGTGCAGGCGATGCTGGAACAAGACTGGCACGGCATCGTCTACGACCGCCGCTATGTGGCTGTCCTCTGCGGAGAGATGGAGCAGGAAGGCGGAACGGTGCACTCGTGGCTGAAGGACAACAAAGCCTACATCACTTATAGCAGCCCCACGGACAACGGCGGCAAGGAAGCCATCACGCACTATCGCCGCTTGGCCACCAACGGACGCTTCACCTTGGCCGAGATGAGGCTCGAGACAGGACGGAAGAATCAGATTCGTGTCCACATGCAGGACCTGGGCTATCCCGTAGCCGGCGACGACAAGTACGGCAACGGACTGAACCCGCTTCACCGCCTTGCGCTTCATGCCTTCCGCCTCTACTTCTACCATCCCCGTACAGGCGAGCCGATGCGGTTCGAGACGCCCCACCCAACGGCCTTCACCAGACTATTCAACAAACAATAATATCGCACCATTTACATAACATTAAACATTATTCATCATGAAGAAAATCAATTTCCTTGCAGTCGTTCTTGCTGCCAGTCTTTCACTCACATCATGCGGCCTGGGCCTTCTTCCCGCTGCTTCAACCGCTGCCAGCACAACAGCTGCTACAGGCAGTCTGCTGGGCAACTCACTCACAACAACAGGTGCCGGTCTGCTTGGCAACCTGCTGACAAACCTCCTGCAGGGCACCACCTCGCAGCAATCGCTCGAAGGCACCTGGACATATTTCGGTCCGAAAGTAGTGTTCGAGAGCGAGAACATCCTCTCGCAAATCGGCGGACAAGTGGTCAGCAACAACCTCGAGCAGAAGCTGGGCACACAGCTCAGCAAGATGGGCTTCACTACCGGCAAGTCTGTGCTCGTGCTGAATGCTGACAACACCTGCACCCTCACCATCGGCTCCAAGACTCTGCCCGGCACATACATCTACGACAGCAGCACGAACAAGCTGACGATAACCGGCGCTCTCGGCGTAGGTCAGGTTGTCTGCACCGCCACCGTTCAGGGCAATCAGCTCTTCCTGCTCTTCGAGGCCGACAAGCTTCTCTCCGTTGCCACTTCTCTGAGCAGCAAGACCACCAGCACGCTCTCTTCCCTGCTGAGCAGCTA
>CADCCR010000086.1 GCA_902799985.1 uncultured Bacteroidales bacterium
GCGTATGCCTAAAGCCGAAAAAGACGGATGTGCTGTGCGTACCGATATCAAAGGCAATCTGTTGCTACTCGCCTTTCAACCGCGCGGTGAGGCAGCAGACGAAACGCTAGGTGTTACCATTACCGTGGGCGGCGCCCTGTATTATTGTCAGAAGTTCCGTGCCGAGGACACCCAAATCAGCATCCCTACTGACTCTCTGCCTACAGGTGTAGCACAAGTAACGGTATATAATGCACAAGGGCGTGTGTATAGCGACCGTCTTTGCTTCATCCGTCATCAGGAGGACCTGAATGCGGCCAATGTCCGCTTCTCCGGCATAAGACCCTCGTACGAGCCTTTCGACTCCATACAGCTCTCCGTAGATAACCCCTTGGCAGCGGGCTCCACTATCTCGCTGGCTGTGAGGGATGCGTCCACCTCGGAGTACCTCTACGACAGCAGCAATATCCTGACCGAAATGTTGCTGTGCAGCCAGATTCGTGGCTTCGTGGAGCAGCCCCATTACTTCTTCGAGCAAGACGATGAGGCCCACCGCCGCCACCTGGATTTGCTGCTGATGGTGCAGGGCTGGAGGCGACACAACTGGATAACGATGGCAACGCCGGGCATCTTCCGCATCAATCATCCCATCGAGAAGACGCCTGTCTACTTCGGTGCCGTCTATCGCTATGTAGCCATAGGCCATGAAGGTCAATACGGGTGGGGCGACATGATGGACCAGGAAGTCAAACGCTACGACTTCCCGCGACCTGAAGGCGGCGAATGGTTCTCGCACAGCAAGTTACGTAAGCCCCAAGGCATCATCCCACTCCTCGGGAATGCCAGCGAGGAACGCGACAAGCACAATGCCTACAGCTATCTGCTGAAGGATAACGAATCGGCTACCTTCGACGGCCGCAACTACTACGACCAGGGCAACCTGAAGCGCGAGGTGCGTGTCCATGCCGAGTATCGCCAGGTGACGGACATCGGCATGGAGAGCGTGCATGGCGACATCACGACTCAGAACGGGCGCTTCGTGCTGGAGCTGCCCGGCTTCTACCATCAGTGCATACTGGATTTGTCCGCATCCGACACCACGAAGTGGAATCAGCCAGCCGTCGACAGCAAGAAGAAGACGCGTAAGCAGCGCAAACGCGAGCGGCTCCTGAAGAAGGGGCGTGCCGTCCCCATGCAGGAGCATCAGTGGATAATGCCCACCGAGACGGAATACCCCGAGTTCTACGTTCGCCTGACACCTTATTACCCGCGCTTCTGCAAGCCCTTCAGCTATTATCACACCCATGTGGCTCCGCCCCGCGAAGGCACGGTGCTGATACCATCTCTTCGCCAGGACCATACCTTGGCTCAGGTGACGGTGCGCAGCAGTCATGGCGGGCTCCGTGGCTACGATGCCTCGCATCCTGCTGTTGTGCGCGATGCCTACGAGCTGTTCAACGAGTGTATCGATGCAGGCTTCACGCCAGGATGGTTTGCCGGCAGGTATTCCTTTTCCCATTGGGTGCAGCGCCTGCTGGTCGGCGACATGAACATGTACCGACATTACACCACCTATGAAACTTACCTTGAGTCGAACAGGTCGGGTATGGGCTACTTCTCTCCGCCACGTCTGAGCTTGGGAGGCGGCGACCCCTATCACGGAGCCGGGTTCTTGGGTGGCACGGTGCTCGACAATTCGCAGTATCATCCGAGAACAGCCGACGACCAAAGAGCGTGGCGCTATGCTTGGGCGGACCCCGCCGACCAGTTCGACAGCTGGCCGACCAGGGTGAGCTCGTATTCTCTCCATCGGGGGAACTGGAGCACGTCCAATGGCGGAGCGTTCTCATTCACCGGTCTCGATGCCCAGACCCAGTCGCTCGACTATCTGCGTTCGCTCCGTGCGGTGCAGCTCATCACCGACTATGCGCCGCGCATGGAGGGTAGCCGTCGCTATTGGGGCAGCAACCAGCCGACGGTAGATGTCGGGTACGACCTCCTTTCCTCCGGCAAGCGTCCCACCTATCGCGACCGCCACTATGTCCTGCATGGCTTCGATGTCAGCGAGGAGTTCTACAGTCCCTGCTATCGCGAGCGGCCTCTGCCTTCCCTGCAGGACTATCGTCGCACCCTCTACTGGAACCCGAACCTGGAACTCGACGAGAACGGTCATGCCGATGTCACGCTGTGGAACAACAGCCTCTCCACCAGCATCACAGTAAGTGCCGAGGGCATCACGCCAGCTGGAAAGATTCTGACCGGCATCAGTTACCCCGAGGACAGAGAAAGGTGAAAAAGTGAAAAAGTGAAAAGGTGAAAAAGTGAAAAGGTTAAAAAGTAAAAGGGTGAAAGTGTGAAAATGTGAAAAGCAAAAGGCTGGGGGCGATGCCATGCCTGTAGTTCGTGTAATTCGTTGTCAATGATTAGATATTACCTCTGTATAGTTATTTTCGGCTTCTCCTGTGCCGTCTTTGCGCAGGAGAGGCTCGACTCGGTTTGTGCCGTCGTGAAGGATGCAGCTACCGGAGAACCAATACCGTACGCCATGGTCTACGTCTCTCAGTCCTGCGGCACCATCACCAACTACGACGGCGAGTTCTGCCTGCAATGCCTTCCCACCGACGTGCTTCGCATTTCCTGCATGGGCTACCAGCGTGTCTACTGCAAGGCAGCCGAGCTCTCCGAAGCCATCCTCATGAAGCCCATTGCATCGACCTTGCGCGAAGTGACTGTCATGGCCACCGACGACATACTGTTACGGCTGGTGCGCAAGATGCAGAAGGAAGCCAAGAAGAACAAGAAGGCCGAGGGACATTACTTCTTCCGCCTGACCACTCAGTATCCGGGCACCGACGAGCTGGCAGAAGCTTTCCTGAGCGCCAAGTCGTGTGTGCAGATGCGCGACATCACTTTCCACAGCGGCAACCGCGGCTTGCTCTCCGAAGGCATCCTCGAGAACTCGGACCTGAAGGGCTTGGGCCGCACCAACCTCCATCTCTTCCTTCGTTTGGCTCCCGTCCTGGTCAACTTCGACGTCTGGGACATCGCCTATGTGCCTGCCGACATCGTCCTGAAACGAGGGAAAATCTACGACGTGTCGTGCACCGCCTTTAAGGAAGACGATGGCACAGAGATTTGCAAGATAACGGTCACGGGGGACTCAGGCATCGTCTCACGTCCAGTGCTCGAAGGGTCATTGTACGTCGACCGTAAGAAGTGCCGCCTGTTGCACTTCGACGGACAGATGCGCGGATTGTACCTGAGGGCTTACGACCAGGCTCGCCGACGTATCACCACCAACGAGGTGCAGTACACGATGCACGTCGACTACCGCCACGACCACGGGTTCACCGAGATAGCCAACCTGTCGGGAACCATCGTTCGCGACAAGGTCATGGTCCGGTATCTGTTGTTCAATCTTGGCGACAAGGAGCTCACGTTCAAGAAGTCGGTCCGCGTGGAGAACAACATGCTGCAGACCATCGACAAAGTGGGTTTCGACTCAACCTTGTGGGACATGACCGGCATCGTGAAGCGCACCCAGCAGGAGGAGCGTGTCGCCTTCCAGGACAGCACCTTCCGCATGCCCGACCGCTCGAAGTACAACGTCGCGCCCACGGTGCAGGAGCGCGAGACCAACACATATCTCAAGGATGCCATCCGCCAGCTGAAGGGCAACACCATGCAGTTGCATCGCGGGCTTCCTCAGAGCAGCGTCCCCAAGAATCGCGTGGTGCTTATAAAATAAGCGCCTTGCGCTTCCGAAATAAGCACAGGGCGCTTCCGCGATAAGCACGAGGCGCTTCCGCGATAAGCACGAGGCGCTTCCGCGATAAGCACACAGAGGTTTTGTGATATGTGCAGAGAGATGCGCGGCAGTCACTGCGCAGTTGTCTCTATTCTTCAGCTTTCTGTTCGGCAGTCTTCTGTGCTTCGATGGCACGGAGGCGGTCCATTTCTTCCTCGCTAGGCAGGAAGCGGTGCAGCATGAGGCAACCGATGAGGGCACTGGCTATCGTGCCGCACAGGATGCCCAGCTTGGCATCGTTCAGCAGGTCGGCATGCACAGGCGGATAGCTCAGCGCAGCCATGAACATGCTCACTGTGAAGCCTATGCCACATAGCATGCAGATGCTGGCAAAGGACTTCCAGTTGGCATTGTGGGGCATGCGTATGATGCCCAGCTTGATGCCCAGCCACGAGAAGCTCAGCACACCGCAGAACTTGCCGATGAGCAGGCCCAGGAACACAGCCAGACCGACGCCCGAGAAGAGACTCATGGCGTTCATGCCGTCGAAGTTGACACCAGCGTTGGCAAAGGCGAAGAGCGGGATAATCTGATAGTTGACAGGCATCTTCAGCACATCCTCCGTGTCCTGCAAGGGACTGATGAGGTGGTCGCTCGACGACTCCACGCTCTTGAGCAAGGCAATCTCCTCGTCGGCCAGGACAACAGGCTTGTTGCGGTCGGCACGGGTAACGGTGGTGGAGGGGAAGTGGTTGAGGCTCTTACGGATGCGCTCGATGTAGAACTTCGTGCCGCGAGGCAGGTTGGCCGGTATGCAGAAGGCCAGCACCACACCGGCAATGGTGGCGTGGATGCCGCTGTTCAGCATGCAGTACCAGAGCAGCAGACCCGTGTTGAGATAGAATGCCTTGGTGCGCACGCCGAGCTTGTTGCCCGCGGCAAGTATCAACACAATGATGGCCGAGGCCAGCAGGAACCAGAGGTTCAGGTGCTCGGTGTAGCGTATGGCAATGACGACGATGCCGCCTAGGTCGTCGGCCACGGCAAGAGCCGCCAGGAAGACCTTCAGACTGACGGGACATCGCTTGCTGAAGATGCTCAGACAGCCCAGCGAGAATGCGATGTCGGTAGCCATCGGGATGGTCATGCCGCGCTCCATGATGGGGTTCTTCGGGCATATCAGGAAGAAGAGTATCACGGGGACTATCATGCCGCCACAGGCACCGATGATGGGAGCCAGAGCCTTCTTCATGCTCGACAGCTCGCCGCACAGCAGTTCGCGCTTTATCTCCAGGCCGACACTCAGGAAGAAGACGGCCATGAGGTAGTCGTTGATGAAGTCGCCCAAGCTCATCGTATGTCCGCCGTGGCTGAACACATTGAAGTCGCCCAGGCTCATGGCAACGGGCAGGCTCCACAGCTGTCGGTAAAGGTCGCCCCAAGGACTGTTGGCAATGATGAGGGCTGCAATGGTGGCAATGGCCAGCAGCACGCTACTGCTCACGTATTTGCGCAGCATGCTGATGAATGGATAGTTATTCTGCATCTTTTTTGACTTATTTGCTCGCAAAGATACGAAAAAAAAAAGAAATAAGTCTACGTTCAGAAGCAATAAAGGCTCCGTACAGCCGAAAAAGTTCGTTTTATTTGTCTTTTTCCTCGCTTCTTTGTACTTTTGCCGCGTAATTACATAAAAATTCACTACGATGAAACGTTTTCTGACACTCATGGCGCTCCTTTGCGCCGTTCTTTGTATGAATGCAGCCGCCCGTCTGACACTCTCCGACCTCACCGGCGGTGCTTACTCCTCCCAAGGCATCTATGGCGTGACACCCCTGCTCGATGGCGAGAGCTATGGCAGCATAGCCCCTGGCGGCAAGCAGATAGTGAGGCACAGCTTCCGTACAGGACAGCAGACCGAGGTCCTTTTCGACGTGGACAACGTCAAGAACCGCGTCAAGATAGACCGTGTCGACGGCTATCAGATGAGTCCCGACGAGACAAACATCCTCATTCGCACCCAGACACGAAGCATCTATCGTCACAGCCGCACGGCAGAGTACTATATCTATAATGTACGGAACCGCACCTTGGCACACCTCAGCGAAGGCGGTCCGCAGGAACAGCCCCTGTGGAGTCGCGACGGCAACATGATTGCCTTCGTCCGCGAGGGAAACCTTTTCCTCGTGAAGCTCCTCTTCAACAACAGCGAGAGTCAGGTGACGAAGGACGGCGAGTTCAACAATGTCATCAACGGCAAGCCCGACTGGGTGAACGAGGAAGAGTTCTCCTTCAGCCGAGCCTTCGACTTCAATGCCGACGGCACCATGCTGGCCTGGATTCGCTACGACGAGAGCCAGGTGCCCCTCTTCAGCTTCCCCTGGTACAAAGGCATGAGCCCCGAGAAGAAGGAGTATGCCGAGTACCCAGGCTCCTACGATTACAAGTACCCCATAGCCGGCGCACGGAACAGCACCGTCAGCGTGCATAGCTTCGACATCAAGAGCCGCGTCATCCGCAAGATGCAGCTCCCCCTGCCCGACGAAGGCTACGTGCCACGCATCTTCTTCAGCGAGCAAGACCCCGAGAAGCTGCTTGTCCTCACCCTCAACCGCCACCAGGACCAGCTCGATGTCTGCCTGGCCAACCCGCGGAGCACCGAGTGCCGCGTCATCCTGCGCGAACAGGCCGAGCGCTATGTGCCCGAGGAGACCATCACCTCCTTCAGCACAACCTCCGAAGGCTTTGTCCTGCTCTCCAACCGCAGCGGCTACAAACATCTCTATCTCTACGACATGACAGGCACACTGCGCCGACAGATAACCAGTGGCGACTTCGAGGTCTGCAGCTTCTATGGCTACGACAGCAAGACAGGCAACACCTACTACTCCAGCAATCAGGAGAGCCCCATGCGCAAGAGCGTCTACAAGAGCGACAGCAAGGGCAAGGCCACACGCCTCAGCACCTCGGCCACAGGCACCAACAGCGCCATCTTCAGCAAAGGCTTCCGCTACTTCATGAATACCTGGAGCGACCTGAACACACCCTCTGTGGTGAGCCTCTGCGACGCTTCCGGCAAGACCCTCAAGGTGCTCGAGGACAACTCGGCCCTGCGGCAGAAGCTTGCTGCTCTTGCCCTTGGCGAGCGCAAGTTCTTCTCCTTCACCACCGCCGATGGCGTGCAGCTGAACGGCTTCATGGTGCTGCCGGCCGACTTCAACCCCAGCAGGAAGTACCCTGTCGTCATGCATCAGTACAGCGGCCCAGGCAGTCAGCAGGTCGTCGACAGCTGGAGTGCAGGCAACATGGGCGGCTGTCTCTACGAGCAGTACCTTGCCCAGGAGGGCTTCATCTGCGTCTGTGTGGATGGCCGTGGCACAGGAGGTCGCGGACGTGAGTTCGAGCAATGCACCTACCTCAAGCTCGGTCAGCTCGAGAGTCACGACCAGGTGGAGGCAGCCATCTGGCTCGGTCAGCAGCCCTATGTCGATAAGGACCGCATCGCCATCTGGGGCTGGAGCTATGGCGGCTTCAACACCCTGATGAGCATGAGCGAGGGCCGTCCCGTCTTTGCTGCAGGCGTGGCAGTGGCAGCTCCCTGCAGTTGGCGTTACTACGACAGCATCTACACCGAGCGTTACATGCGTACACCTCGCGAGAACGGCAGTGGCTACGATGTCTGTCCCATCAGCAGAGCCGACAAGCTCAGCGGCAACCTCTTGCTCGTACATGGCCTTGCCGACGACAATGTTCACTTCCGCAATGTGGCAGAGTACACCGAAGCACTCGTGCAGGCCGACAAAGACTTCCGCGAGCTGACCTACACCAACCGCAATCACAGCATCTATGGCGGCAACACACGTCACCATCTCTTCCGTCAGATAACGCAGCACTTCAAGAGCATGCTTTGATTACCTCAGCTCCCCGAGAGTTTGAGTATTGTATCTTTGCATGAGAAATATCAAATGGTGAATGATTTTACGTTAAACAAAATATGAAAAACCCATGCTCCCTGCTGCTGGCAACATTTCTGCTTTTCAGCAACCTATGCCACGCATACGAGTTCGTTTATGGCGACGATTCACGTACAGGAACGCTTTTCGCAAAAGACCCAATCGTCGTCTTTCATGGTGGGCGATACCTGATGTATTACAGCATTCCGCCTCACGATAGTCGGATTGGGCGACTGGAGTCTTTAGAGAAGCCACTGAATGTGGCTTCGGCTCCACAAAGGGGAGCGAGTTCCTCATTCGCGACGGAGAATGGCTGGAACATTGGCATTGCCGAGAGTCGGGACTTGAAACATTGGCAAAGGATAGGCGACATAACACCTCAAGCCGAGTATGAGGCGAAGGGACTTTGTGCACCTGGAGCAATCGTCAGGAACGACACCATTCATCTTTTCTACCAAACATACGGAGGAGGGCGCACTGATGCAATCTGTCATGCATGGAGCACCGACGGTCTGACTTTTGTCAGAGACCTCACGAACCCCGTCTTCCGGCCGACCGGAGCGTGGAATTGTGGTCGGGCCATCGATGCAGAAGTCGTCGCTTTCAAGGGCAGGTACTACCTCTACTTTGCTACGCGCGACCCGCAGTTCGAGCGGCAAATGCTCGGCGTGGCAACGGCTCCGATAGGTACAGACTTCCGTCGGAGTGATTGGACCTTGGCGAAAGATGAGCCCATACTCGAGCCCGAACTGCCCTGGGAAGGGAAATGCTGCGAAGGAGCAACGGTTATCGAGTACAAGAAGCGGCTCTACATGTTCTATGCGGCTGACTATAATAACTGCCCTCAGCAGATAGGTTTGGCCGTCAGCAAGGACGGCATCAATTGGCAGCGCTGTTCCGACGAACCTTTCCTCAGGAATGGTTTGCCTGGAGAATGGAACGAAAGCGAGAGCGGACACCCTTGTGTCTACAAAGACAGGCAGGGACAGACGCATCTCTTCTATCAAGGCAACAACTCGCACGGCAAGCATTGGCTCCTGACAAGCGTGCCGCTGAAATGGTCGAAACGATTACCTGAGATTGTCTATCCGGAAGCCTGCGGCAGTTCTCCCCTCCTTTGGAGGGGTGGGGGGAGGCTCGTCATCGATGCCGACGCCCCCGATCCCTCCGTCATTCGCGTGGCCGACACCTACTATGCGGCAGCCACTTCGGGCAACAAACCGCATGCCTATCAGCGCTATCGCTCGAAGGACTTGCTGACGTGGGAGCCGATGGGCTTCATCTTCGACGAATGGCCAGACTGGACGTGCGGCAGTTTCTGGGCGCCGGAACTCTTCGACCTCAAAGGCCGAACGATGTGCTACTACACGGCTCGGCAGAAGAGCGACAGCACAAGTTGCATTGGTGTGGCAATGGCTGACGGACCGGAAGGTAAGTTCGTCGATTACGGACCGCTTGTCCGCACCACCAACGAGGCCATCGATGCCTTTGTCTTTCGCGATGGAGATCAGCTCTACATCACTTGGAAGGCTTACGGTCTCGACCCCAGCAAGCGTCCCATCGAACTGCTTTGCCAGAAGTTGAGCGCCGATGGTCTGCACCTTGAAGGCGAGCCATTCATGCTGCTTCGCGACGATGAGCGGCAAGGCATGGAGGGGCAGTGTGTGTTCCGTCAGGGCGATTGGTGGTACATCCTCTACAGCATCCGCGATTGCTGTTCGCCAAAGAGCGACTATGCCGTCAGCGTGGCTCGTAGCCATAGCATCGAGGGACCGTGGGAGAAGTACGAAGGGAACCCGATACTGGAAGGAGAGACCCCCTCTAACTCCCCCTTAAATGGGGAGAACAAGAAGTCTCCCTTTAAGGGAGATTTAGAGGGTCTCCAGAGCTGCGGTCATGGCACGATGGTTCGCACCCCAAAAGGTGAGATGTACTACCTCTGCCACGCCTACTACTGGAACCGCTACAAAGAAGGTCGCAAAGCCGTCCTCTTCCGCCTCGAAATAGGGAAAGACGGATGGGTACACGAGAAGCTAGAAATAGGGAAAGACGGATGGATACATAAGAGAGTTAAGAGTTAAGAGTTAAGAGTTAAGAGTTTTTGTGTCACACGGAAAGCACGGAACCGAAGGTCGACGTTAAAGTCAAAACACAGAATTTTTTTTAGTCCCGCAGAAATAAAAGAAATAAAAGAAATCAAGAATTTTGCAGAAGAGATGAAATCACAGAAACTTATAAGCAGCATGATGCTGCTTTTTCTTTTATTTCCTTTTTTTTCTGCGGGACATTATTATAATCCGTTAAATTCGTTTTAATTCGTTGTTAAAGAAATAATCTGTTTAATCAGCTTAATCTGTGGTTCTTGTCGCCTGCGGCAAAGTGAAGAGTGTTCCGCGCATTAAAAGCGCGCCTTGGTGCTAAAGCATCCAAGAAGAGTGAAGAATCAAAATCACACGGAAATCACAGAAAGCACGGAAAGATTTAAGTCCCGCAGAAATAAAGGAAATCACAGAAATATAGATTTCATTAATGAAATCTCAATTCGTTAAATTCGTTTTAATTCGTTGTTGAAAAATCAATCTATTGAATCCGTTAAATCCGTTGTTTGATGAATAATTCATTGTAATTCGTGTGTAATTCGTGTGTTTCGCATCTTCAGATGTTCATTCTCGCGTTTTCGTGTCTTCCGTGTTTTTAGATGTTGAAAGTTTTGAAGTTAAGAGTTGGTAGAAGTTAAGAGTTAAGATCAGAAACAACAAGAAAGCCCCCACATTGTGGAGGCTTTCTTTTATTTCTCCCCTTTGGGGGAGTTAGAGGGGGGCCTTATACTATTCCTTGTGCCATCATAGCCTTTGCAACCTTCATGAAGCCGGCCACGTTGGCGCCCTTCACGTAGTTGACATAGCCGTCGGGCTGTGTGCCGTACTTCACGCAGTTCTCGTGGATGTTCTCCATGATCCAGAGCAGCTTGGCATCCACCTCTTCGGCGCTCCAGCTCAGACGCTCTGAGTTCTGGCTCATCTCGAGACCTGATACGCTCACACCACCTGCATTGCTGGCCTTGCCCGGAGAGTAAAGAATCTTAGCTTCCTGGAAGACACGGATAGCACCTGGAGTGCTGGGCATGTTGGCACCTTCGGCAACGGCAATCACGCCATTTGCTACCAGAGCCTTTGCCTGCTCTTCGTTCAGCTCGTTCTGAGTGGCGCAAGGCAGAGCGATGTCGGCCTTCTCGAACCAGGGCTTTGCACCGTCGCCAACATACTTGGCAGTAGGATACTTATCGACATATTCCTTGATGCGGCCACGATAAACCTGCTTCAGCTCCATGATGTAGTCGAGCTTAGCGCGGTCGATGCCGTCTGGATCGTAGATGTAACCGTCCGAGTCACTCATCGTCATCACCTTACCACCCAGCTGCAGCACCTTCTCGGCAGCATACTGAGCCACGTTGCCGGCACCTGAGATGAGCACCTTCTTGCCCTCGATGGTCTCGCCCTTCGTCTTCAGCATGGCACGGAGGAAATAGACTGTGCCGTAGCCAGTTGCTTCAGGACGAATCAGCGAACCGCCGAACTCCAAGCCCTTGCCAGTCAGCACACCGCTGTACTCGCGGGTCAGCTTCTTATACATGCCGAACATGTAGCCTACCTCACGACCGCCTACGCCGATGTCACCGGCTGGAACGTCCGTGTCAGGACCGATGTGGCGAGTCAGCTCCAGCATGAAAGCTTGGCAGAAACGCATCACCTCGGCATTGCTCTTACCGCGAGGGCTGAAGTCAGAGCCGCCCTTGCCACCACCCATAGGCAGAGTGGTCAGCGAGTTCTTGAAGGTCTGCTCGAAAGCGAGGAACTTCAGGATGCCCAGGTTCACGCTCGAGTGGAAACGGATGCCGCCCTTGTAGGGGCCTATAGCGTTGTTGTGCTGGATGCGATAACCCATGTTGGTCTGAATCTGACCCTTGTCGTCCATCCAAGTCACACGGAACTGATATACACGATCGGGAATGCAAAGGCGTTCGATGAGGTTCACCTTCTCAAACTCGGGGTGCTTGTTGTACTCTTCTTCGATAGTGCCCAGCACCTCTTCTACTGCCTGATGATACTCAGGTTCATTGGGGAAGCGTCTTTTCAGATCTTCCAAGACTTTCTTTGCGTCCATAGAATTAAATTTATTAAAGCTAACGTTTTTGTTTTGTTATCCGAGTGCAAAAGTACAGAGAAAAGCGGAATCTTGCAACTTTTTGAAAGAAAAAGTTAAAAAGAAACCGCATTTTGTCATTTTTCTTGATAAATATCATCTTTTTTTAACCTTCGAGGTTCTTCTTGGCATCTATTGTGCCAGTGCCAAGGGGAAGACACTGATTGTTGCGCTTGGGTCGGCATCAAGGAGAGCCTTGGCGCAGTTGGCGAGGGTGGAGCCCGTTGTCATCACATCGTCCACCAGCACCAGATGTTTGCCGCGCCACTCGTCGGGGACGGAGGCCTTGTAGAGGTCTTCCGCATTCTTGCGACGTTGTTCGCCTGTGAGCCGCGTTTGCGAACTGCGGTACTTCGTGCGTCGGAGCAGACTCAGCACAGGCAGCCCCGTCGCCTCAGCCATGCCGTGGGCCAGCATCTCCGCTTGGTTGTAGCCGCGTCGCCATCGTCTCCATCGTGTCAGCGGTACAGGCACCAGTGCATCGATGCCCTCCCAGAAGCCTTGTCCCGCAGCTCCCGTTGCTGCCCATTGTCCCAGGCGGATTGCCATGTCGCTCCTTCCGTGAAACTTAATGTCGATGATAAGTTTGTGATAGGGCGAGAAGTGATTGTAGGAGAGGTAGGTTGTGGCTTTCTTGATGTCGGCTCTGTCCCACAGCATCCGCAGCAGCAGGTTGTCGAAGATGTTTGTCACGCGGTATCGTGGCAACCCGATGGCACAGAAGGCGCACAGGGTGTCCTCGCTCTGCATCAGCAGTTTCCCGCATACAGGGCACAGCCTCGGCAGCAGCAGTTCCTTCAGGTCTCTAATCAGGTTCATCTACGCGCGTAATTTATATATAATGTATGGGGCGTTCCTTTTATTATGTTTTGATATAAGAATGTGTGTCGAAATGGGCTCTCTCAAAAACCGATGTTGCTTTTGTTGCTTTTGTTGCATAAAAAGGGCGGCATTGCTGTTGCCCTTTATTAAGGGGGGCTCAGCAAGTCACATATTTATTTATTCCTCTATTTAAGTTGTGAAGTTCACGCTTTTCGTAAAAAGAAAGCAATTTTTGAACATCATCTGCGGGAATAGAACTTAACTGTGGAATCCTAAGTTTTCGAATATGTTGGCTTTGCCATCGTGAAAAACCGCCGTTCATTTTGTTTGTAATTGCTGCCAACTGATTGCGAACAAAATCGGACATCAGAAATGCAGCTAATAAACGTAATTGCATAGAA
>CADCCR010000087.1 GCA_902799985.1 uncultured Bacteroidales bacterium
GGCTCTAAGACTGTGACAGGCGGCAAGTGGTTCAATGCTTCAGACGTCGATGTATATTATAATGAGGAAAGCGGCAACTACACCGTCTATCAGCTGAACCTCGACGAGGCAAAGGAGGATTATAATGTTCCGGCTAACGTGACTGCCAAGAATGTGACAATGGCTCGCAACCTCAAGGCTGACAGATGGAACACCTTCTGCTCTCCCGTTGCTCTCAGCAGCGACAACTTCTCAGCCATTAAGGAGCTGACAGCTGTTACACGCAACGGAGACAACTACTCGATGACCTTCAGCGATGCAGCTGGCGACATCGAGGCAGGCAAGCCCTACATGGTGAAGGTGGCAGCTGACAAGACGGAGCTTACGGCATCCGACGTAACAGTGGCAACAGCTGAGACTCCCGTCACAATAGATGGTCTTACCTTCCGTGGCGTCTTCACCAATGGCAATGCTCCTGAGGGTAGCTTTATCATCAGCAACAACGCCTTCTACATCGTGAACAGCACTGTGACGCTGAAGGCTTTCCGCGGCTACATCACTGTTGCCGGTGGAGCTGGCGTCAAGGCTCTTGACTTCAACTTCGACGACGATGCAACTGGCATCGAAGGCCTCACTCCAGCCCTCTCCGATGGCAAGGGTGCTATTTACAACATTGCCGGTCAGCGTCTGAACAAGGCACAGAAGGGTATCAACATCATCAACGGACACAAAGTGCTCTTCTAAAGAATAGACTTCTTATTAACCTTTTGAATAGAAATAGAAATGAAAAGAATATACAGTCAGCCGACTTGCGTAGTCGTAGAGCTCGGCAACCGCGATGCATTGCTTCAATCCGTCAGTGGCGGAGTTTCGCTTGAGGGAACAAGCTTTGGTGGCACAACCTTTGAGTCTGAAGTTCCTGATGCAGATGTGAAAGGCTTTGGTAACAGGTCTATTTGGGACAATGAGTGGTAAATAGATAATGATGCCCTTACCTCTTCTCATCAAGGTGGGAATGAGGTCAAACAGCAAGGAGGCAGGGATTTTGTTCCCTGCCTCCTTGCTGTTTAGCGGTATGGTATGTTCACTTTTTACTTTTCATTTTTCATTATATTCTACTCTTCTGCCTCTCTTGAGGACTGAGCCATTGGCAGATGCGGAGTCGGCAGGTGCATCGGCATCGCTGCGGGTTGCAGGTGCATAGTAGGGATAGTAGTTGCCCCAGTTGTCGCGGTAGTAGTAGCCGTACCTGTCCACATAGGGCGACCAGTCGTAGAAGTCTGTCAGCTTGTAGAGGCGGAAGGGTTGAGTAGCCCCGCTGCAGTAGCCTGTGAAGTAGTCGTAGTTCATCCGATAGTCGCGGATGGATGTGTTCAGGTCAGGGTCGTAGGGGTAGTCCAGATAGATGATGCCGCCACGAACCTCCCAGTTGAACTGGTAGTACTGGTACTCGTAGGGCCCGTAGGTGTAGTAGTCCACCTGTGTTCCCCTGCCGTAGGTGGCGTAGTTGTAGGCAGGGATGAAGGTGAGGTATGTGTCGTAGGAGTCGAAGGTGTACACATTGCCGCGAGCGTCCACATAGTCGTAGTACATGCCGAAGTTACCGCGCCACTCGCCCGAGAGCGCCATCGACTGGTTGTTGTCTTCCCATTCCCTGCATGATGTGAAAGCGAGGGCCGACAGGAGGGAGAGTGCTGTGAGGGAGTAATGTAGAAGTTTCATATTCGTAGCATTTTTGTTGTTTCTCTGGTGCAAAGGTACGCAATGTTTCTGGCTTACGAAAGGGAAAATGGAAAAAACTGATAGGGAAATCCCTACTTGGTGTGTCCTAATCCTCCTCATCGCAGGGAACAAAACTATTTCAAAGGCTTGGAAATATATTTCAGAGGCACTAAAATATATTTCCAAGCCTTTGAAATATATTTCCGAACCACTGAAAAAGTTTTATTCCGTGGGGCAAGGAAGAATGTACCGCGAATCGACGAAAAAAGTACTGTGAATCGACGAAAAAAGTACTGTGAATCGACGAAGAATGTACCGCGAATCGACGAAAAAAGTACTGTGAATCGACGAGAGATGTACTGCGGGACGAGAAATCTCATCCCATGAAACGAGAAGGTTTATAACGAAGTGTTGACACACTATTAATATTTATTGCTGTCCGGGAAAAAGCACCTCTGATGCTTTCCCTATCTGTGTTTTTCCCTTCGACGCTTTTCCCCGGACAGCAATAATTAATATTGTAAGACAACAGATTATATCCGTCAAATCCGTTTTAATCCGTTGTTGTAGATAATGTTACTTGTAGAGTTTGATTTCGGAGAGCTGGAGTCGAGTGCCGTCAGCCATGCGGAGGAACTCGAAGCGATAGTAGCGGTAGCTGCCTGTGGCCTTCAGTCTGAAGCGATACTCCTGTTCGTTCTCGTCGCGCAGGCGGCTGTTGCCCTTCTGCTCGTCGAGGGTGGTCCAGTTTTGCTGGTCGTTGCTGCCGCTCACTTTCCACGAGACGGGGTTGCGGTCGGGGTAGGAGTGTGTGTCGTCGCCTGTGACAAAGCGGTACTCGGTGATGGGTGTCTGCTGGCCTGCATCGAGTGTGATGGCGTATGGCATCTGGCTGGGTTCGTCGATGCACCACTTTGTGAAGAGCCATCCGTCGGCAGCCTTTGCTGCTCCCTCCTTGCCGTTGCTGCCGGAGCCGCTCACGAAGTTGGCTTTGACGGGCATTTGCACCTTGTCGTAGAGGTAGATTTCGCTGAGCTGGATGCGTGTGCCGCCAGCCATCCTGAAGAACTCGAAGCGGAAGTAGCGGAACTTGTCCTTGGCTCCTGCGGCTGTGGGCTTGAAGCGATGTTCCTGCAGTCCCTCGGCCGGTAGGCTGCGGTTGTTCTTCTGTTCGTCGATGGTTGTCCACGTCTCCTTGTCGTTGCTGCCGCTCACTTTCCATGTCACGGGATTGCGTTCGGGATAGGCATTCGTATCGTCGCCTGTGACGAGTCCGTACTCTACGACGCTTGTCTGCTGTCCTGCGTCGAGGACAATCTCGTAGGGCATCAGGCGTGGGAAGTCGATGCACCATTTCGTGGAGAGCTGGTCGTCGCAAATCATGGCCGGACCCTCCTGGCCGCCCCGGCCGGAGCCGCTCACGAATGTTGTCTTGATGGGAGCCTGAGCAAAGGCCTCGCTCATGGCAAAAAAGGACATTAGGATGAATGAAAGATGTCTCATATCTGTTGTTTTATTGTTATTTGCAGCACAAAGATACAAAAAAATTAGGAATTAGGAATTAAGAATCAAGAATTATTTCGTATCTTTGCCCTAAAAATTGGAAACAAGAGATATGAAGAAGAACCTGAAGAATGTGTTTGCCGCCATCGTGGCACTCACCCTTGTCTGCTGCCAGACGAATGAGAAGGAACCGGTAGACTACGTCAATCCCTACATCGGCAGCATCAGTCATTTGCTGGTGCCGTGCTTCCCCACCATCCAGTTGCCTAACAGTCTGATGCGCATCTACCCGACGCGCAGCGACTATACGACGGAGATGCTCGACGGTCTGCCCATCGTCGTCACCAACCATCGCGAGCGGAGTGCCTTCCGGCTGAGTGTCACGCAAGGCGACGAGCTGCGTCCCATCATCCCGACAAACTGGGACCACGAACGTGTGACACCTTATGACTATCAGGTTCAGATAGCCGACAACACCATCGACGCCCATCTGGCCGTCTGCCATCAAAGTGCCATCTACGAGTTTACGTTTGCCGACCCCAGCAAGCCTGCCACGATACTCCTCTTCACGGAGAACGGCAGGATGCAAGCCGACGGCAAACATGCTTCGGGCAGCCAGCGGCTCAGCAAGAACATGAAGATTTATTTCTCTGGCGAGTTCGACGTCCAGCCAGAGAAAGTAGGCCTTCTTCAGGACGGAAAGATAAGTGACAAGTGGATTACCGAGGAACCTCGAGCCTGTGCCGCCATGCGCTTTCCTGCCGGTACAAAGAAGGTTCAGTTCCGTTACGGCATCTCCCTCATCAGCCAGGAACAAGCAGAGAAGAACCTCAAACGCGAGCAAGCAGAGGACTTCAACATGGCCAAAGTCATCAAGGATGGCCGCAAGGAATGGAACGAGACCCTGAGCAACATACGCGTCGAAGGCGGCACGGACGACCAGAAGTCTGTTCTCTACACAGCCTACTACCGCACTTTCGAGCGCCCCGTCTGCTTGAGCGAGGACGGATGTTACTTCTCGGCCTTCGACGGCCAGGTGCACGACGACGGCGGCAAGCCCTTCTATACCGACGACTGGATCTGGGACACCTATCGCGCAGCACACCCTCTGCGTGCCCTCATACAGCCCGAGAAGGAGGAGAACATCATCGAGAGCTACCTGCGCATGGCCGAGCAGATGGGCACCCAGTGGATGCCTACCTTCCCAGAAATGACGGGTGATACGCGTCGCATGAACAGCAATCATGGTGTGGCAATGGTGGCCGATGCCCTCTGGAAAGGGCTCGATGTGGATGCAGCCCGCGCCTTCGAGTACTGCAGAAAAGGCATCGAGGAGAAGACGTTGGCTCCCTGGAACGGACGGCCAGCCGGATGGATCGACCAGTTCTACAAGGAGAATGGCTACATCCCCGCGCTGGCTCCGGGCGAAGAAGAGACCGACCCCAACGTCACAGGCTTCGAGAAACGGCAGCCCATCGCGGTTACTCTCGGCACGGCCTACGACGAGTGGTGCCTCTCGCGCATCGCCGAGTTCCTGGACAGAAAGGACGATGCTGCCAAGTATCTCGCCCTCAGCTACAACTATCGCAACGTCTGGAACGAGGAGACGCTGTTCTTCCACCCCAAAGACAAGGACGGAAACTTCCTGCCCGACTTCGACTATCGCTTTGGCGGCGGCATCGGCGCTCGCGAGGCATACGACGAGAACAACGGCTGGACCTATCGATGGGACGTGCAGCACAACCTCTCCGACCTGGCACAACTGATGGGCGGACGCGAGGCGATGGCCCGCGAACTGGACCGCACCTTTGCCGAACCCATGGGGCGCGGCAAGCGGGAGTTCTACGAACAACTGCCCGACCAGACAGGCAACATCGGTCAGTTCACGATGGCAAACGAGCCCTCGCTGCATATACCTTATATATATAACTATGCCGGCGCTCCCTGGAAGACGCAGAAGCGCATCCGCCAATGCCTCGACACATGGTTCCGCAACGATGTGATGGGCATCCCAGGCGACGAAGACGGTGGCGGCCTGACCTCCTTCGTGGTCTTCTCTTCGCTCGGCTTCTATCCTGTCACTCCAGGCTTCCCTGCCTACAACATCGGTTCGCCCTTGTTCTCCGACGTTCGCGTCAAGCTGCCCGGCGGCAAGGAGCTGCACATCGTTGCCAAGGGAAGCAGCCGCGAGAACAAGTACATCCAGAGTGCTACCCTCAACGGACAGCCTTGGGACAAGCCTTGGTTCAGCCACGACGACATCAAGGACGGCGCAACACTCGTCCTCGAGATGGGCAGTCGGCCCAACAAGGAGTGGGGCAGCGCCGAGAGTGCCACACCGCCATCTGCACCTGTGAAGTAGGGGAGTTGCTACGCTTCGCGCCTTACTTCAAGGCACGAAGCATCCCTAAGATGAGAATGACCGCGCCCGCTATGGCCATCGGCGTGATGCGTTCGGCCAGAACGATGGCGCTGACCACCATCGTGACGAGGCTCTGCAGATAAATGAAATTGGAGGCATGTACGACTCCTACCTCGCGCAGCACCCAGTTCCAAAGCAGGAAACAGCCATACGATGCGATGACGGAAAGGAAAAGCAGATTGGCGATGATAACCCAATCGGACAGCATCGCCTCTGTCATGCTGAAGGGCTCTACAAATAGGAAGTAAGGCAAGATGGTGATGATGCCGTATGCGAATATCTTTCGTGTGATGAAGGCCATGCTGTAACTGCCCATGATGCGCCGCATCAAGAGCGAATAGAACGCCCAGGCAAGGGCAGCCGAGAGCGCAAGCATGTCCCCTAAGGGATTGAGATGCAGGACCAGTTGACCGTTCAGCACGACGAGTACGACACCAACGAAGGCGATGAGCGACCCTATCACTTGCTTGCCAGTCATCCGTTCCGAGCGATAGAAGATGGAACAGACAAGTGCGGTGAGCAACGGCGCTGTGCTTACAAGGATGCTTACATTGGTGGCATAGCTGTGGCAGAGCGCCATGTTCTCGGTCAGGAAGTAGAGCGAACCGCCCAGGATGCCAAGGAGGAAGAATACAAGTTCGTCGTGCCAGTCGTCGGCAAACAGGCGCCGATGCGAGATGACGAGCATGCAGAGATAGGCAATCACGAAGCGAATGAAGAAGATGTCGGCGGGCTGCATCTCGGCATCAAGCAGCACCTTGCTGCTGACAAAAGTAGAACCCCAGATGCAGACGACCGTCAGCGCACCGATGTAACCCCAGATGTGTCCCATTTATTTGCCTTGCATAACCTTGCGGTTGCCGATAATGTTGATGCCTCTCTGCGGCTTCGGGAGTGGCTGTCCGGCAAGATTGTACCAACGGGTAATGCCCTTGTCCTGACATGAAACGGAAGTCAGGCTGCTGGCAATGTCCTCTTCGGTGACGGTGAACTGTGGCCCTTCGGTGAAGACGGAGCCGTTGTAGGCAGCATCGATGGTCTGTACGCCCCAGCTGTATGTTCCGGGCTTGAAGGGGAAGAATGTCCATTGTGTGCTGTGACCGACGCGTCCGAGGCGATTCACCTTGCGGATGCCGTCCTTCTCCCCGCCGATGATGGCAGGTGTGCCGTTGATGAGGTTGCCTGCTTCGTCCTTGATGTAGACTTCATACGTGAAGCCCGGGTGAGCTGTCTCGGGAGCTTGCCAGGAAAGTGTTACCGCGCCATCCTGCTTGTCTGTTGCAGGTGCGAGCGGAGCATCGGGGCGTGAGGGAACAGGATTGAGGTTGTAGCAAAGGACAGCATTGCGTCCCTGCTGCTCAGTGGTCAGGTAGTTCTTGTCTTTGCAAAGCCCGTTCAGCAGGAAGTCCTTGCGCCCGTCGCCGTTGTAGTCGGGGAAGATGATGCAGGCACCCGTGGCACCGGGGATGTTGACGCTGCGTTTGAGGCGTCCCTTGCCGTCGTTCAGGTAGAGCATGCCGCTGCAGATGTTCGACTTCAGACCGCCAAGCAGGATGTCGTAGGTGCCGTCGCCGTCCCAATCGATGATGCCTGCCGAGTTGTTTGCCGCGGAGGAGAGTGTATAGGTGTCCGTCTGGAACTCGCAACTGATGGCGCTGAACGAGGGGATTGCCGTCTGCTGGTTCAGGTAGATGCGTTGCCGTATTGCCGACTCGCCGGAGGATGCTTCGCCTTGTCCGGCAAGCATAATGTCGGCCCAACCGTCGTCGTTGAAGTCGGCGACCTGCAGCGCTCCGTTCGACTTGCGCTTCAGGTTGGCTCCCTTCTCGCCCAGCCCCAGGCGGATGAACCGCCCGCGTTCGTCGGGATTGTTGAGGTAGATATCCGTGAAGCGCAGTTGGTCTTCCTTCCCATCCACGAGGGCTGAGATGGCAAAGTCCTGGAAGCCGTCGTTGTTGAAGTCGGCAGGTTGGATAATTGCTTGGCGAAGTAGGAAGTCCGGCTCAAAGGGTTCTACCACGAAGTTCAGAGAAGATGCATCGGTCGTCTGGTTGTGTAGAATGACGTTGCAGTTTGTTTCGCCCTGATGCCCGACCAGGATGATGTCGAGCCGCCCATCGTTGTCGATGTCAATCACTTCGGCGTTGCAGGCCCCCCTCAAATCATTTTGAATTTTGAATTTAGAATTTTGAATTAGTTCGGTCTCTGCTTCCTCGAAGGTGCCGTGGCCTTTCCCCAGGAAGATACCTTCGTGACTGTAGCCGCCGGTGTAGGCTTCCTCGGTGACATCGTAGCCTGTCTGCTCGAAGGCAATGATGTCCATGTTGCCGTCGCTGTTGATGTCGCAGGGAACGATGGAGGGCGAGTCGGCTACCTGAAAGGGCGGTGCAGTGGAGACTTTCGTCCATTTGTGTGTAGTGGGGGTAAAGAGTGCAAGGTAGGACATTCGCTTGCTTGTGAAGTCGTCTGTGGCGGAGTTCTGAACTTTATTGCCGAAGCCTGCGGTCACGATGTCCTGACTGCCGTCGTTGTTCAGATCTACGGTGACCGCTCCGCCGCGCTCAAAACCCCACGACTGTGTGATGAGCTCAGGACTGTAGGGTGCCGATGTGGAAAGGGTAGGCCGGATGATAGGGTCGTTAAGCATGACGAGGTTCGAGCCTCGGAACTGCATGGTGCCGATGTACATCAGGCGGTCGTGAATCTTCTCCGTGCTGTTGTGTGCATGAAAGACGATGCGCAGGATGCCTTCCTTGTCGTAGAAGAGCGAATGGTGTCCTGTGCCGACGAGGTCGTCCCAGCGTCGCAGGATGGGGTTGCCCGAGAACTTCGTCCAGGTGCCGGTGGCGATGTTGGTCGCATAGGCATAGCCCACGGCATAGTCCTGGCTCTGATAGTCGTTGCCGGAATAGGTGAGGTAGTAGCGTCGGCCTTGCTTGATGACGTTCGGCCCCTCGTTGACGCGCCCCATCTTGAGCTCCCAGGACTGCGAAGCCGCGAAGCATTTGCGCAGCGTGCCTTCGACGGGTGTGATGAAGTCGTCCGAGAGACGGGCCTGCCAGATGCAGTTGCCGTCGGTGAAGCGAACGAAGAAGACGTAGGCTGTGCTGTCCTCGTCGATGAAGACATGCGAGTCGATGCACTTCTCGCTGCCGATGAGGTTGTTCATCTGGTAGGTTCCGACCTGCTTGAAGGGACCTTTCGGCGAGGCAGAGGTGGCGGCGTAGAGGTGTTCGTTGGCAGAGTAGTACATGATGTACCGGCCCTTGATGTGGTAGACCTCCGGCGCCCAGAACCATTGTGTCTCGGTGGTGTTGGCTTTGTTGAGTGCCTGTCCCTCGTCCTTCCATGTGCGAAGGTCGTTCGACGAATAGCACCGGATGCCGCTGGCATCGTGGGTGCCGTAGGCATAGTAGGTGTCTCCGTCGAGCAGAATGTATGGGTCGGCCAGTGGAATCTGACTCTTGCCGCCTTCGGCCTTTGCGAGGAAGGGCAGAAGCAAGAGCGCTATGCCTGCTAAAAATGTCTTTCCTTTCATATCTCTTTACCTGTTAAATGAATTCGGACGGATTGCTTGAACCCGCCCGAATCGTTGTTACTTAACTTCCCAACCTGCGGCCTTCGCCATCTTCTTGCAGATTTCAGTGTTGTCGAAGCGACCATGGAACTGTTCAGCACCCACACCGATTGCAAAGGCGGGAACGTAGCCATTGCTGTGGCCGCCGCTCTGCCACCCTATCAGGGCGCATTCCGAGATGACGTGCTTCACGGTGCCAGCCAGACGGCCGCCGCCCTTGCCTTCCTGAAGCTCCTTGAAGGAACGCTCCAGACGGGCTGTCTGCTCGTCGTTCACCTTCACTGCATCCCAGAAACCGAAGTTCTCGGTGAGGAACTTCTTTGCCTCGTCCCAGGTGAAGGCGTCGCCCAACTTCTCCTTCTTGGCGTTCAGCTCGCGCTCCAGCTTCA
>CADCCR010000088.1 GCA_902799985.1 uncultured Bacteroidales bacterium
CGGAACAGGGTGTTGCTGCGTTTGATGCTGAGGTAGTAGTAGAGGGAGAAGTTGACGCTGCCGTAGCTGCGATGCTCCACGAATCGTGGATGCTGGGAGAAGTCGTTCTGCTTGCCGTGCTCCAGAACAAAAAGTCCGTCCTCCTTGAGCAGGTCTCGGCTCAGGATGATGTCGGGCAGTTCAGGAATCTGCGGCAAGATGTATGGCGGGTCGGCAAAGATGAAGTCGAACTGCTCGCGGCACTTTGCCACGAACTGGAAGACGTCGGCGCGAACAGGCAAGGCGGCCGTGTCCTGCAGCTTGTCGACAAACTGCTTGATGAGGCGATGGTGTCGCACATCGAGCTCCACGCTGACCACGTGACTGCAGCCGCGGCTGATGAGTTCGAGTGTGATGCTACCCGTGCCGGAGAAGAGGTCGAGTGCCGTCGGCCCTTCGCTGAAGTCGAGATAGCTTTGCAGAACATTGAAGAGGTTCTCCTTGGCGAAGTCCGTTGTGGGACGTGCCGAGAAGCTGCGCGGCACCTCGAAGTGCCTGCCTTTGTATTTGCCGGTGATGATTCTCATTCCTTCGGAAATGAAGAACGAAGAACGAAGAGTGAAGAATCAGAGTTACTTTTCGCCGCTGTGTGGTAACTTTTATTCTTCACTCTTCGTTCTTCACTCTTCACTTAAATTAAGTATGTATTCCGCTAATGTTTTCTGCAGTTCTTTCGATGCGCCTTCGAGGTGGCAGGTGTCGCGTGTGGCATGCATGTCGAGTGCTTTCCAGATGCCGAGCAGCAGGAAGGTGCGGTCGTTGTCGTTGTCTGCGGCCTGAGAAGCAGCGTATTGCAAGGTGCTGCGGGAGAAGACCGCCACGTAGAACTGCTTTTCGCCGAAGCGGACATAGGCGTCGCGTTGCTGCGAATCGGCGGGAGCGGGACGCCTCTCCTGCATGGCTGCGAAGTGCTCGAGCTGTTCGGCTTCGCTGCAACAGACCTTCACGTCGGGATAGCACTCCTGCACGATGCGCAGGATGTCGCGGTCGAGCCGGAAGATCATGACGACCTCGAGCGACGAGAGTATCTGGTACTGCATGTCGGTGACGCTGACCTGCTGTCCGGGAAAGCAGAGCCGATAGAAGGCCAGCATGTCGCCCTTGCTGAAGTGTTCGAGGGGAACGATGGTGGAGGGCGTGTCGTGTACGAGTTCCACCGCCTGGAAGCGGTAGTCCATCAGGTATGGTTTCCGCAGCGCCTGACGCAACACTTCGCCTGCCTCCGACGGTGTGGCGACGGGGAAGCGGTCGGTCTGCACGATGGAACCGTCCAGGGTGCTGCATACAGAAAAAGAAAATCCATCCGCATCGGAGCGGATGGATAGTCTATAGCCGGTGAGCGTATTACTCCCAGTTGCCAGCATTGTTGTTCCAGTTGTTGCCGGCATCGCCAATCTTCAGGCCTGGGAATGCACCCTTTGCGTCAGCCTCTTCTGCACGGTTGTAGATGAGGCGCTTGCCAGCCTTGCCCATGTTCTTGAGGAAGCTGCTGTCGGGGGCGTTGCACTCCATCACCTGGATGATGCTGCCGGAGCGTGTGGTGTTGGGACAAGCTACGAGTTCGAAGGTGTCGCCCTCGGAGAAGGGGATGTAGCGCAGAGAGTCGGCTACGAAGCCCTCGTAGTTGTAGAGTGAGTCCTGAAGCTAAACCCAGATGGTGTCGCGGCGGAAGCTCTGGAGTCCGTTGGCTGCGATGGCTGCCTGGTCGCCGCTGTTGACGATGATGGCAGCCTTCTCTTCTGTCAGGCCTTTCTCCATCTGGTCTTCGGTGAGCACGCCTTGCTTCATGATGACGGGCAGTTTGCCGTTCTTCACGAAGTTGATGAGTACCGACCAGTCGGCGCAGTACTCGCCATTGTGCTGAGCCTTGTATGCTTCCTCGGCATTACGGATTTCAATGAGGCGAGCCTTCACTACGTTCTCGCGACTTGCTACTTCTGCGTCGAAATTCTCGGTATCGCGTATGCTTCGCCAGCAAATGAACAGCAAACCGACGGCACAGAGGCCTAAAACGATATTAATTCCCTTTTTCATAACGTTATTTGTGTTTTATTTTGTAATTTCGCATCACAAAAGTAGCAAAGTTTCTTCACATTTACGACAAAACACGATTTTTTTTATAAAAGAATGACGATAAGTGACGATTTAGGGACTCTAATCAGGGAGAATTTCACCCACAAACCGACAAAAGAGCAAGGAAAAGCCATTTCTCTGCTCTCAGAATTTGTTCTTTCACGAAAGAGTGATTCATTGTTTCTTCTTCGGGGCTATGCAGGCACGGGCAAGACGTCTTTGCTGGCTGCCCTGGTGCGTACCATGCAGCAGTTGCAGCAGCGTGTCATGCTGTTGGCGCCGACGGGACGTGCCGCCAAGGTGCTGTCCTCGTTTGCCGGTGCGCCGGCCTATACCATACACCGCAAGATATACCGGCAGAAGTCGCTCGTCGACATGGACAACTTCCAGAACGACGTCAATCTGCACAAGGACACGCTCTTCATCGTGGACGAGGCTTCGATGATAGCCAACTATTCCGAGAGCAACACCATCTTCGGCTCGGGGCGTCTGCTCGACGACCTGATGCACTACGTCTACTCCTGCGAGGGTTGCCGGCTCTTGCTTGTGGGCGATACGGCACAGCTGCCGCCGGTGGGCGAGGAGGAGAGTCCTGCCCTGAACCGCCTGGCCTTGGAGGGCTACGGCATGGAGGTGACGGAATACTGCTTGACGGAGGTGGTGCGTCAGCTCGAGGAGTCGGGCATCCTGTGGAACGCCACGATGCTGCGCCGCCTCATACAGGACGACGAGATGTACGCCTTCCCGAAGCTCCGGACAAAGAGCTTCCCCGATGTATGCGTAGTGCCGGGCAGCGAACTCATCGATGCTCTGGACGACAGTTATCGCCAGTACGGAACCGACGGGACCATCGTGGTGACGCGGAGCAACAAGCGTGCCAACATCTTCAACAACGGCATACGTGCACGCATCCTCGACTGCGAGGAGGAACTCTCGGGCGGCGACATGATTATGGTGGCGAAGAATAATTATTATTGGACTGAACGAGAACAGGAGCAAGGGGCAAGGAGCAAGGGGCAAGAGATTACCATAGAGGGGCAAGGAGCAAGGAGCAAGGAGCAAGAGATTACCATAGAGGAGCAAGGAGTAAGGGGGAAGGAGCACGAAAGCAGCAATCCTCTTGCCCCTTGCCCCTCGCCCCTTGCCCCTTTCTCCTTCATCGCCAACGGCGACGTGGCGGTGGTGCGGCGCATACGCAACGAGCGTTCGTTCTATGGCTTCCGCTTTGCCGATGCCATAATCCAGTTCCCCGACTACGACAACAAGGAGATGGAGCTGACCGTATTGCTCGATACCCTGCAGAGCGAGGCACCAGCCCTGACGCGGCAGCAGCAACAGTCACTCTTCACGGCCGTCTGGGAGGACTATCCCGAACTGACAAACAAACGCGACCGCATGAAGCGTCTGCGCCAGGACTCCTACTACAATGCCCTGCAAATCAAGTATGCCTATGCCGTCACCTGCCATAAAGCACAGGGCGGACAATGGGAGCACGTCTACATCGACCAGGGCTACATCACCGAGGACATGCTTGCGCCCGACTATTTCCGCTGGCTCTACACGGCCATCACCCGTGCCACCGAGAAAGTCTTCCTCATCAACTGGCCCGACAGCGCCCTGAGCGACGAGTAGAAGTCCGCACATACATTATTATAATTAAGGGCGCCTCCGAAATAAGCGCGGGGCGCCTCCAAAATAAGCGCGGGGCGCCTCCGAAATAAGCGCGGGGCGCTTCCGAAATAAGCGCGAGGCGCTTCCGAAATAAGCACGGGGCGCTTCCGAAATAAGCGCGAGGCGCTTCCGAAATAAGCGCGAGGCGCTTCCGAGATAAGCGCAGGGCGCTTCGTACAGAAGCAAGTGCCTTTGCCCCTGCTGCGGACGCTATTGTCCCGCCATCCGATACACCGTTTATTAACATTTTTTGTGTTCTTGCGCCAATAAGGGTAAAAATAATCATAAAATTGTCGCAGTCTTATTAAAATTTCTTATCTTTGTGCCATAAACAAAGATAGAAACCAGAATAATGAACATTCTTGTCACAGGAGCCAATGGACAGTTAGGCAACGAAATGCGCATCGTGGCGAAAGGCTCCACGGACAAATATATCTTCACCGATGTCTCTCAGTCGGAAGGGGTGGAGACCGTCTACCTGGACATCACCGACCCCGAAGCCGTCCGCGCTATGGTGCGGGACTGCGACGTGCAGGCCATTGTGAACTGTGCCGCCTGGACCAATGTCGACGCGGCAGAGGCTCCAGAGAACTACCCCATCGTCGAGAAGCTGAATGCCACAGCCCCCGGCATCCTGGCTCAGGCCATGAAGGAAGTGGGCGGATGGCTCATACACATCTCCACCGACTACGTCTTCGGCAAGGAACCCTACAACACACCCTGCCGTCCCGACCAGCAGGGCACGCCAACCGGCGTCTACGGAGAGACGAAGAAAATGGGAGAAGAGCGAATAATAAAGACCCTCTCTAACTCCCCCTTAAAGGGGGAGAATCCAGGGAAGGAAGCCTCCCCTTTAAGGGGAGGTTTGGAAGGGTCTGGAGATTTAGAGGGTTCTGGGGGCTTCATCATCATCCGCACGGCCTGGCTCTACAGCGAATACGGCAAGAACTTCTGCAAGACGATGCTCCAGCTCACAGCCACCAAGCCGCAGTTGCGCGTCGTCTTCGACCAGTGCGGCACTCCAACCTACGCCCTCGACCTGGCCCGCGCCATTCAGGTCATCCTCCAGAAGCCCGTCGAGGGCATCTACCACTTCTCCAACGAAGGAGTCTGCTCCTGGTACGACTTCACGCAGATGATAGCCCGCATGGCAGGAGGCAGGAACTGCGACATACAGCCCTGCTACTCCTCCGAGTTCCCCAGCCCCGTGAAGCGTCCCGCATACTCCGTCCTCGACAAACGCAGCATTCGCGAGACCTTCGGTGTGGAGGTCCCCTATTGGGTCGACTCACTCGAAAAGTGCATTAAGAACATTCAAAAGAAAGGCTCGTTATAACGAAATTACGTCATAACGTCATAACGAAAAAGACAAACCATGCAAGTAATCAAGACCGCCATAGAAGGTTTACTCATCATAGAGCCACGCATCTTCAAGGATGCCCGCGGGTATTTCTTCGAATCATTCTCGCAGAGAGAGTTCGAAGAGAAAGTCGGCCCCATCAACTTCGTGCAGGACAACGAGAGCATGTCGCAGTATGGCGTCATGCGCGGCCTGCACTTCCAGCGCCCGCCCTTCACACAGAGCAAGCTCGTGCGCTGCGTCAAGGGTGCTGTGCTCGACGTCGCCGTCGACATACGCAAGGGCTCGCCTACCTACGGACAGCACGTCGCAGTAGAGCTGACCGAGGAGAACCATCTGCAGTTCTTCGTGCCCCGAGGCTTCGCCCACGGCTTCTCCGTACTCACCGAGACGGCCGTCTTCCAGTACAAGTGCGACAATTTCTACGCTCCGCAAGCCGACGACGGCATCTCCATCCTGGACGACAGCCTCGGCATCGACTGGCGCATCCCCACAGCGAAGGCCATCCTGAGCGAGAAGGACACAAAGCATCCCTTGCTCAAAGACTTTGAGACACCCTTCAAGGACCCTCTCTAACTCCCCCTTAAGGGGGAGAATACTGGCTGAAAACAATAAAATGGCAAACGGCAGACACAATAGAATATGAACTTCTAAAGAACCATTCAAAGGCAAAACGCAGCAATCAGACAGAAGCAGAATCTGTCTTCTGGCAAATGGCTAAAGGCAGCGGATTGGGACAAAAGTGCAGAAGACAACACATTATTGGAGAGTATATTGTTGACTTCTTCTTTCGGCAATCTATGCTGATAGTAGAAATTGACGGAGGATACCACTTCACAGAAGAACAACAAAAGGAGGATAAAACGAGACAAAACTGGTTGGAGCAAAAAGGATATAAGGTTCTGCGGTTCACCAACGAACAGGTCTTATATGACATAGACAATACTATTAATGAATTAAAAAAGCATTTAATCTAATATGAGTATCAACAGTTCTTCCCCCTTTAAGGGGGACCGAGAGGGTCTATCAATCGTAATCACAGGCGGAGCCGGATTCATCGGCAGCCATGTTGTGCGCCTCTTCGTGAACAAGTATCCCGAGTACAAAATCATCAACCTCGACAAGCTGACCTATGCCGGCAACCTCGCTAACCTGAAGGACATCGAGGACAAACCCAACTACAAGTTCGTGAAGATGGACATCTGCGACTTCGACGCGTTCTACAAGCTCATGCAAGACGAGAAGATCGATGGCATCATCCACCTCGCCGCAGAAAGCCACGTGGACCGCAGCATCAAGGATCCGTTCACCTTTGCTCGCACGAACGTGATGGGCACGCTCTCCCTCCTGCAGGCAGCCAAGCTCTATTGGGAAAGCCTGCCCGAGAGATACGAAGGCAAACGCTTCTATCACATCTCCACCGACGAGGTGTATGGGGCTCTGGAGATGACCAATCCCGAAGGCATCGAACCGCCTTTCACCACGACTGCCAGCAGTTCGGAGCACCACCTGGCCTACGGCAAGGACTTCTTCTACGAGACAACGAAGTACAACCCCCACAGCCCGTACTCCGCTTCGAAAGCCTCCAGCGACCACTTCGTCCGCGCTTTCCACGACACATACGGCATGCCGACCATCGTCACCAACTGCTCCAACAACTACGGCCCCTACCAGTTCCCCGAGAAGCTCATCCCTCTTTTCATCAACAACATACGCCATCGCAAGCCGCTCCCCGTCTACGGTAAGGGCGAGAACGTGCGCGACTGGCTCTACGTCGTGGATCACGCACGCGCCATCGACACCATCTTCCACCACGGAACCATCGCCGAGACGTACAACATCGGCGGCTTCAACGAGTGGAAGAACATCGACATCATCAAGACAGTCATCAAGACGGTGGACCGCTTGCTGGGCCGTCCCGAAGGAGCCGACATGGACCTCATCACCTACGTCACAGACCGTCTGGGCCACGACGCACGCTATGCCATCGACTCCACCAAGCTGCAGAAGGAGCTGGGCTGGGAGCCGTCGCTTCAGTTCGAAGAGGGCATCGAAAAGACCGTCAAGTGGTACCTCGAGAACGAAGAGTGGATGGACAACATCACCAGCGGCGACTACGAGAAGTACTACGACGACATGTACAAGAACAGATAGGCAGAACCGATGTTCATCACTTCCAGATTCAATCCCAAAGGCCTGCGGCTGCAACTGGTGTTGTTCCTGTTAGCACCTTTAGCCCTGTTTGCTCCTGCGCTTGGAAGCAGGAAGGACATCATTATCACCATCGCGGTGATAGGTGTCATGATTGCCATTGCCGCCTGCATCTGGGCTTTCCTGTTGAAGACAATCACCGTCATGGACCAGGAACTGGAAGTGAAACACACCTGTCTGCCCTTCCTGAAGCGATACTATCGGCTGGCAGAGTTCGACGCCTATATTATAGAAGAAGAGGGAATCTACGAGACGTTCTGCCTGCTTATCCAAGGGAAACGGGCCGTCAAGCTGTCGTCAAAAATCTACGAGAACTATGAGGAACTGAAGGAAGCGCTCTCGGTGGTCGGCCTCAAGGAATGGGGAACGGATGCCAACCGGGCAGTTGATTCGGTCTTTGCCAAGAGCCATCTTTTCGGCCTTTTCCTTTGGTGTTTCTTTTCGTTGCTCGTTGTTGCTATTCCCGTTACTGAGTATCTTGAGGATGGACAAGTGACAATGAAATCCTATCTCCTCTCATTAATGCTTGGAATTGTGTTTCTCCCCTTCCTCTTTTATCTGCTTTCCAGCAGCAAGCGCCTCACCATCTGGCGCGGACACCTGGAGGTAAGGAGTCTGCTGACCCCGTGGAAGACGGACTACTACTCACTCGAAGACTTCGACTACGCCTTGGAGGTCCTCACTCCCTCGCACTTCGAGAAGGAGAAATCGCTGTGGCTCGTCCGCGACAACAAGCTGGCTCTCAGCATCCCCAAAAACGTCTATGCGAACTACGACGTGTTGGAACACGCCATCGGCATCGTGCCTTCCGCCTCCATAGAGATGAACATTTTCAAGAAACTAACATGCCTTTTAGGCAAAAACATTCGACATCTGAAGAACAGACCACATATAGAAAAATATAGTTAACAATAAATAATAATAACAAAACATGAAAACTATGATGACTCGAATTCAAACAAAACTGTCGGCTCTGCTGACTGCAGCTCTCCTCATGACTGGTGCCACCGCACAGGCTCAGGAGGCTACTGAGAACCATCTTGCGTATCCCTACGGCTTCGTCGGCCTGCAGGGAGGTGCACAGACCACCTTCACCGACTACAACAACTGGAAGCTCATCACTCCCACCGCAAGCGTCGGCGTAGGTGCGTTCTTCACTCCCGTTATCGGTGCACGTCTCCACTTCAACGGCATCTGGGACAAGGGCGGCATCAAGAACCCCGACTACAAGTACGACTACCACTATCTGACCAGCGACCTCGACCTGATGATTAACTTGGTCAACCTCATAACCAAGAAGGACTACAACAGGTGGAATGCCTACCTCATTGGTGGCGTGGGCCTCACCTACTCGTGGAACAACGACGATGCATGGGACCTGAAGCAGCTCATGCCGCGTGCTTACAAGAAGGACTACATCAGCCATAACTTCCGCGTTGGCGCTATGGTCGATTACAACGTGGCTCGCAACTGGAGTGTCAACCTCGAGGTGTCTGCCAACAGCTTGCACGACCGCTTCAACAGCAAGATAGGTTACAGCGACGACTGGATGCTTACCGCTCAGCTCGGCGTGGCTTACAAGTTCGGCAAGAAGGCCAAGAAGGTGGTAAAGCCTGAGGTATGGGAAACTCGCGTAGATACCATTTGGTACGACGACGCTGTGTTCACGCCTCATGTCGAGGACGGCAAGGCAACATGGAACGTCTTCTACAAGATTCGTGAGAGTGATTTCGAGGCCGACGAACAGCTGAAAGCCATCGGAGCCTTCCTCAAGGACCACCGCGAATGCAAGGTCGACATCAAGTCCTACGCCGACGTACAGACCGGTAATCCCAAGATTAACATGGAATACTCCAAGCAGCGCTGCGAGAAGGCCGTCAAGGCTCTGACCGATGCTGGCGTGCCCGCTTCTTCCATCACATCGGCCTACTATGGCGACACCGTTCAGCCCTTCTCCGAGAACGACAAGAACCGCG
>CADCCR010000089.1 GCA_902799985.1 uncultured Bacteroidales bacterium
CCAATCCAAAGGCTATTGCTCCGAAAATTGCCAGCCAAGGGCTCATGCCTAAACATACCAATGCGACAAAGAAACCCAGCAGGTAAAGAAACAATACGCCAAGATGTAAGTGCTTATCTGGAAGAAAGATATGATGAGAAATTCGTCATAACCAATATAATCTTCCCGAACTTTAATTATGCAAGCTATATTATAACGGCATATCCGGAAGGAAAGCCGCAAAAGTCAGACTATAAGATAACGATACACGGTTGGGAGAACAAAGGTTTCATCTATTGCCCGTACAAGTACAGCTATGCCGTCGGGACCGACACGTGGACGTGGACCCCGGGTGCCTACGTCATCCGGCAGGACTATCGTCCGCTGCGCACCATCAAGCTTCTCATGGACTATTCGCATCGCAGCGAGCTCCTGCTTTCCGGCGGTATTGCCGAGAACCTCAGCGCCACCAAGCCTGAGAAGATGTTCCCCTTCGAACACTTCCGTTATGCAGGCAACACCTTGGGAGCCGACCCTGCCCCGGAGGTGCCGATGCTTGGCCGCTGGGCTGATGGCATACATGCCGAACCGATGGAGTTTGGCTACGACCTGACCGACCTGACCTTCTCCGTGGACCGCACCAAGCCGCTGAAGTACTTCTTTATCGTCAAGACGAAGACCAAGGCCATTGGCAGCGGACACATTTACAAGGCATCCATTATAAATTACGAGATAGAGAACGAAGGCGTGGAGATTCCCTTCGACCAGGAAAACGTGGAGATACTGAACAATGGCCGCGAGACCATTATCAGCGTGGTTGTTCCGGGCGAACAGCTCTATCCTGTCACCAATCTCAGCCTCGAGGATGGCGTGCTCATGTGGTCGGCGCCGCAGGCTTCCAGCCTCAAGCTGACGGGCTATCATGTCTACGAGGGAAAGAGCCTCGTGGCTCAGTTGCCCGTGCAGCAGACTTACTTCACTCCTGCCGACGGAGCATCCGATGCCTTTACCGTCAGAGCTGTTTATCAGGCAGGCAAGTACGGACAGGAGTCAGCTCCCTCCAATGCCGTTGTGCTGCAGACACGTGAGCCCGGAGCCAATAGCATCGCTACCATCGACGAGGGCGGACTCATCATTCCCAATGCCATCTCCGAGATGCTGGGCAAGGCCACCATCGAGTTCTGGATGCGCAACGACAAGAATGCCAACTATTCGCATCAGGTCGGTCCCGGCTGGGGCAAGTTCCTTTTCCACGACAACAGCAACGGCACAGTTTCCGTGGGGTGGGATAGCAACAGCACAGACAGACTGAACGTCTCAGGCGCCTTCCCTACGACAAAGAGATGGTATCACATCGCCATTGTCATCAATGGCAATGTGCTCTCGCTCTACGTCAACGGTACACGGAAGGGACAGATCACTTCCAAGACATTCTCCGGCCTTACAGCCTTCGGCGACCTTCGCTTCGGTCATACCTCAACCAACAACTGGTGGATGGGCGGTTTGGACGAAATCAGAGTGTGGAGGACGGCTCGCACACAGACAGAGATAAGGAACAACATGCGTGTTCCCATTGCCGTGCCTGCCCTCCAGCCCGACCTGCTGCTCTATGTGCCGATGGAGACGATTGACGTAGATGGCGAGACCTTGCTGCGCGAGTACGTGAGTGGCAAGCATGCACGGTTCATCCCGATTGGCACGCACCAGGTGGAAGAGAACGACGGCCCCTTCTCCGTCACATCGCCGTCGCCCACCCTCAGCATTACCGAGGAGGACGGCACGCACATAGCCGGTATACCTTTCCGCCTTACTGCTCAGACATTGCTCAGCGCAAAGGCGTGGACGTGGAAGGCAGAGACGGGCGACGAGCAGATTGCGACGTACAGTGGCATGGCTCCCACCGTTGTCTTCCCCGCTGCCGGGACATATAATATAATGTGTACTGCCACCTATGCCGATGGCTCGACGCTTTCAGCCGAGAAGGTGATAACGGTAGCCGAAGGTGCGGCTCCCGTGGCTGCTTTCGATGTGCTTTGCGACGAACTGCCCGCTGGCGACCGCTTCAGCTTCATCAACCGCAGCGAAGGTGCCGGCTGCACCTATCGCTGGAGCATGCCCGGAGCGGAAGTGGAACAGGTGGAGGGCACCAATGCCACGGCACTTTATCCGCGTACTGGAACCTTTGCCGTCACCCTGACAGCCACCAATCCCTACGGCTCCAACAGCGTGACAAAGGAAGTGACCGTCCGCGAGTCGGCTCCGGCAGCCCGCTTCGACGTGTCCGAAACGGCCATCATGCTGGGCGAAGGCATCCAGCTCATCGACGATAGTCGTTACAGTCCGCTCACGTGGGAATGGGAGCTGAACAACGGCAGCCGCATCCTGACTGTCAACGAACAGTCGCCCTACGTCATCCCCACAGCCCCGGGCGTCTACGATGTCAGCCTGCACGTGACGAACAATCTGGGCGAGAATTCCATTACACGCGGACGTTACCTCATCGTCATGAACGACGACCCCGTCTCCTGCCTCAACTTCACAGGTGCGGAGAGCATGCAGCTTACCTGTCCCTTCAGCGAGCAAAAGAGTGCGCTCACCCTCGACTGGTGGATGCGTCCGCAGCAGTATCAGGGCAGCGTAAGCCTCACTTCTGCCGAGGGCGGCCTCTCGACGTCCGTCGACAACAAAGGCATGCTCAGCATCACCGTGGGCACCAGGACGGTGCAGTCCGACGAAAGGTACGTCATCACGGGCCAGTGGCATCACTATGCCGTGACGTTCAGTTCCGGTACGGTCAAGTTCTTCCGCGACGGCATACTCTTCAGTGCTCCGACCGCCAAGCTGGCTACACGCATCCCGTTGCTGCAGACCATCACCATGGGCGAAGGCGGATTCAAGGGACAGATAGATGAGGTGCGGCTCTGGGGCGCTGCACTCACCGCCGACAAGATAAAAGCATACTGCAACCATCACATCGACGATGTGGCAGCTGCACAGACGGCCGACAACCTGTTGCTCTACTACGACTTCAATCAGAACGGCGGCGACGTCATCGACCGTACCACCAACGGCAACAACGCCACGCGCATCAACTTCGGTCCCGACGGCGATGCGTGGAACTCGGCTCTGGGTGTCTTCACCCTCGACACCGAAGCACAGATGCATGGCGACATCTCTGCCACCTACCTCACTAACTACAAGAACCCCTACATCACGGCTTCGGGCACAGTCAATTCCAGCAATAGCAGTCGTTTCCTGCGCCTTTCCATGCGCACCACACGTTCCAGGTGGCAGGATGCCAATGCCATTGTCAAGAACGGCATCACGACGGGCGCGCACATCGACACCTCGCACCACAGCGACATACAGTTCGAGACGCAGTGGAGCGGTTTCGCTACGCCTCTGCTCGACTACCGCCTCTGGCAGCCCGTCACCCTTCCTGCAGGCAGGTATCGCTTCAGCATCACGCCGGGCGATGTCGACGACATGCAGACCAGTCGCATCGTAGCTTGCGAGGGCAAGACGATGGTCAGCGATGCAGAGTGCGAGGAGAAAGCCCTTGCCTGGGCGCTCCTCTCCAACGGCAGCATCAGCTTCAATCTCGACGAAGAGACTGAAGTGTCGCTGGGTATCATCGTCAACCTCACGGGTCAGAGCAGCTTCGGCATCAACGCCTTCAAGCTGGAGGGTGTCACCATCGAACCCCTCACACCCGAAGACCCCACGGGCATCGTTCTTCCCCGACCTGCCACGGAAGTCCGCGAGTTCAAGGGCGTCTATGACTTGAGCGGCCGCAAGGTGGCAGACGACCACTTGAAGCCGGGCATCTATATCCGCGACGGAAAGAAACACGTCAGCAAGTAAACCTCAGGTAGCTGAGGATGTATCATAGATACATTTAATATCTCAACAACGGATTGAACGGATTGAACGGATTGGCTCATTGCTAATTATCAGCATGGCTAAAATCCGTTCAATTCGTTCAATCCGTTATTGTTAATCACGACACGCCTTTATGTTCCGAAAAATCCATACATCATTGTTCGCTTCGGAGTGCCGTTTCGTGGCACGCGACACGGACCTTTTCCGGAAGCGCCCTGTGCTTATCGTCGAAGCGCCTCGTGCTTATCTTTGGAGCGACACGCTCTTTTGCCCATCGGAACGTGCCATTTTGGGCCCTTTAGCATGCGCCTGTTTGCTTATTGATACGTTGTAATGATACTTTGTTAACTTTGAGTAAGAAAGGTTACTTCTGCAAGTAGCTGATTTATATGTGTGGCTTGATTTAAGCCATTATTTTGCCTTTAGGGTAGGGGAGTGCCACCCCGACCGAAAAACGCCGTCAGAGAGCCTCGCGGTTGGAAGAAACTTTACAAAGTAAGCTGATGATTTCGTTGGCAGAAGGCTACACTTCTGTTAAGATGTGTTAAATGGTGCGTGCGCTTTGCCGCTTGTAACATAATAATGAGTATCTTTGTAAAGAAATCATAACCCAATCACAAATGAAGAAGATACTGTTTGCCCTGCTGCTATTGTTGGCGTGCAAGGACGTTAGCGCCCAGAATCCCGACAGCCTGACGTTTGCTGTCCTGGGAAATTCCATCTCAACTTACTACGACTACCTCCCGGCGGGATATGCCGTCTACTACAGTCAGGACCGCGAGAAGAACTACGGCATACAGGTGGGCGACACGTGGTGGATGCAGCTCAGCCGCATGTCGGGACTCACATTCCTGGCCAATGCCTCGTGGAGCGGCAGTCGCGTGGCAGCCGACGAGCTCAACAGCAATGCCCCCTTCCTCAGCAACCATCGCATGAAGGCGCTGGGACGTGCAGGCAAGCCCGACTTCATCTTCATTGCCGGCGGCACGAACGACTGGAACGTGGCCCGTGTCCCCTTGGGCGAATACCGGACGGAGAACTTCACCGATTCCGTCACGTTTCGGGGGGCCTACCAACGGCTCTTGTACAAACTCACCACATGGTACCCGCAGGCTCGCATCGTCTGTCTGAGCATCTTCCCCAGGGGAAACGGCATCAGCGAAAAGAATGCGAAGGGCTGGAGCCAGGCCGATGCCAACGCCAGCATCAAGTACATCGCCAACCAGTTCGGGCAGTACTACGTGGATTGCACCACCATCCCCTTCAGCAGCGACTGGGGCGCTTATACCCTCGACCGACTTCATCCCACCACTCAGGGCGCCACACAGATAGCAACGTGCATCTATAATGCCCTGATTCGGCAGAAGCTCATCACCCGCGACCTGAAACGCTCCGGCGAAGTGGAGGAGGCTGAGCGTCTGCTCGACCTGCGTTTCACGGCCGACGGCATCGTCAACGAAGGCACCTTCGACACCCGCATCGGCAAACATGGCTCGGCTACCACGTTCTACGATGCTGCCAATGATGTCTACTACGGCTGCACCAAGGCACGCGCAGCCGACTATTTCTATGCGACATACGACGAAGGGTCGGCTCTGGCCGAAGCCTTCAACAACAGCGTGACATGGGAGATGCTGGTGCGGCTCGACGCTTTGGCCGACCAGGGCGGCAGCATCTCGCGAGCCTGCATCATGGGCAACGAGCAGGAGGGCGGCTGGGCTTTCTACAACTCGGCCCTGGCAAGCTGCTTCACCTACAGGAACAAGAGTGGCGTGAACAGCACCATGAAGAGCATCACCGGCGACTCCATCCTCCTTTCCGGCAAGTTCTATCACATCGTGGCCACCATGGACCGACCGAGCCACGTCATGCGCTACTACATCAACGGCAAGCTCGTCTGCACAGGCACCCGTGCCGGCACCGACATGACCCTGCCGCAATGCGGCTCACCCAAAGGGCGCAAGGGCATGTGGATCTGCCTTGGCGGAGATGCCACCGCCGCTTCCATCACCGGCAGCGCCGAGGCATCTACGGCATGCAGCTTCGTCTTTGCCAGGATATATGGCGGTGCCCTCTCGCAGAAAGCGGCCGTCAAGCTCTACGACGACGAGGTGAAGAAGTTCACCGAGCCACAGGCATCCCACGGCACAGAGCTCATCATGGACTGCGAATTCACACCCGCCGGAGCCGTCAATCATGCGCCATCCTATCGCGACAAGCCCATCGTCATGGTGGGCGAAGTGCCCGTGAACTTCAATGCCGACATCAACCTCTACGAGGCACAGTTCAGCGGAAACAGGTCGCAGCTCTTCAAATACCTCCTGGGCGACGCGCCTGCTGCCATGAGCCAGCTCTCGGATGCCTACAGCGTCGAGGTCTATTGCCGTAGCAACAACGCTCTGCCCAAGAACCTTACCCGTCCGCTGGGACTCGTCAACGGCTATGGCTTCGGCCTGCAGATGAACACCAAAGGCAACATCGGCTACGCGACTGTGACGCAAGGCAACAAGGCTGACGGCACGTATGCCAAGACGCTTTGGACCTCTACGCAGGACGCTTCCCTCACCACCGACTACACGCATTACGTCATCGTCTACGACCGTCAGCACTACACCTCGCGCCTCTACATCGACGGCAAGCTGGCTGCTACTCGGTGGCTGACCTTCAAGGAATGTCCCGTCTACGAGTGGACACCATCCACGTGGCTCGCCATCGGCGGCGATGCCCACGGCAACTACGAGCCATCGGCCACGGTAGCCGAATCGACAGGCAGTTATCCCTTCGACGGCGACGTGGCCATGGTCCGCATCTACGGCAGGGCCCTCCAGAACAGCGAGGTGCAAGCCATCGCCGACATCCTGCACACCCAGGAGATGAGCTACACGCTTGGTGCTAACGGCTATGCAGCCGTCTGTCTGCCTTACGCATGGCAAGTGCCCGAGGAATGCACGGCCTTCATCGTCACAGAGATAGCCAGTCCATCCGTCATCCTCAAGCCCATCGCACAAGCCGGCGAGTATGTGCCCTACGGAACGCCCGTCCTGCTGAAAGGCACAGCAAGGTCCACTGTTACCCTCTCCGCGCTGAGAAAAGATGAAGCTGGCGACCTCCCGGAAGCAATGCTCAACGGCCAATGTTCGATGTTCGTGGACGCTTTAGCACCACGGCGCGCTTTTAATGCGCTGAGCAATGCTCAAAACCTTCTCGTCGGCACTTATCCCGGCAAAACGCTTGCAGTCAACGAGGGATATTACATGAAGACCTCTGGCGCAAACATCTATCGTGCCACGTCCAGTGTCGTGTTGCCTCCCTTCAGCTGCTACCTCGTCTCGGACGAGCGTCGCACGTACTTCAAGCTCGAAGAGAGTGCCGACGGGATGGAAATCCTCGCCCCATACGTGAATGATGGCACGCCGAACAGCAAATGGGCCAATGGCAGTTGGTACGACCTCGACGGCCGCAAGGTAGCCGACGGACAGCAGGCCACAGACGAGGGACAGTTGAAGACAGGGCTTTACATCCGCGACGGGAAGAAAGTCCTCATCAGTAAATGACGCGACCCAAACAATCAAATTAGATGAAGAGATACAAGTTTTTGCTGGCAGCACTCTCGCTTTGTTGTCTGTCAGGACTGAATGCCCACGGGGAGAACCTCCTGTCCCCCGCCACACCAGCGGCAGGTCAGGAGAAGACGCTCCACCAGTTGCAGCAGGAGTTCATCGACCGCAGGTTCGGCATGTTCATCCATTTCAACATGCCCACGTTCTGCGACCAGGACTGGCCCGACCCCGATGCACCCGCCGAACGCTTCAATCCCACACGCCTCGACTGCAGCCAGTGGGCACGAGCCGCCAAGTCTGCAGGCATGTCCTACGGCTGTCTGACCACCAAGCACCACAGCGGCTTCTGCATCTGGGACACCAAAACCACCGACTACAACGTGATGAACAGTCCGCTCCGGCGCGATGTGGTGCGCGAATATGCCGACGCCTTCCGCGCCGAAGGGCTGGAGGTCTACATCTATTACTCTATCCTCGACACGCACCACCGCTTGCGTCCGCACATGATACGCCCGCAGCACATACAGATGATAAAGGACCAGCTGACCGAACTGCTCACGGGCTACGGACGTATCGGCGCCATCATCATCGACGGATGGGATGCCCCCTGGAGCCGCATCTCCTACGATGAGATTCCCTTCGAGGACATCTATCGCCACATCAAGGCGTTGCAGCCCGAGTGTCTCGTCATGGACCTGAACGCAGCGAAGTACCCGCGCGAAGCCCTCTTCTACACCGACATCAAGAGCTACGAGCAGGGTGCCGGCCAGCGCATCAGCACGCAGCAGAACCGCCTGCCTGCCCTGGCTTGCCTGCCCTTGCAGAGCAGTTGGTTCTGGAAGACATCGTTCCCGACGGACAAGCTGAAAGACCCCGATGAGATGGTGCACCAGAACATCGAGCCTTACGGCGATGCCTACTGCACCTTCATCCTGAATGTGGCCCCGAATCGCGAGGGTCTCATGGACGACAACGCTTTGGCTTCCTTGAAGAAGATAGGCGAGCTGTGGAAGAAGCGCGGCCATGTGGCCGACGTACCGCAGGCCGAAGCGCCCATCATCAGCAGCAATCTGGCAAAGAACTGCCCGTCCGAAGGCTCGTGGAGCGACGACTATGCCATCTTCGACTTCGCCAACGACGACGACTTCAACAGTTGTTGGAACGCAAACCGCGAGGTGAAGGAACCCTGGTGGTGCGTCAGCTTCGAACGGGAAAAGCCCTTCAATATGGTGGTCGTCACCGACCGCGACGATGACCGCCTGCAACGTTATCGTCTGGAGTACCGCGACAGTCAAGGCTGGAAGACACTCTTCGAGGGACAGTCCCCCTGCAAGGAACGGGTCAAGATTCATCGCTTCCCGACCGTCTGGGGCAGTCAGGTCCGACTTACCGTAATGGAAAGCCGTCAGCGTACCTCCATCGCTGAGGTCGGAGTCTACTGCGAACGCCGCTAATAACCACTTCCGATATTTATTAAAAGCCCTTCTGCCTACACGAATCACCTTGCCTACGCGCATCTGACGCTAAGAGCCAGATGTTGAAGCGCTACGCCTCGACCAAGGACGTGGACTTATTCCTCGATGATTCCTTTGTGTTTCTTCTTCAGGACCTGCCCCTCGACTTCCATCGTGGAGAGGGCATCCATGTTTTTTGCGAGATGTTCCTTGAGGTCATATGTTACGATGAAGTTTTGAACAAAACCGCGACATTCATGTTCTTCAATAATTTTCTTCGCGCAAAAAAACACAAATCTACCTACATACCTACATAATCGAGGTTTACACATTGACTTTCTGCATTTTACACGATGTAGGTAACCTACATAAAATAAATCATTCCGCCATTTCACCTTTTTTGTTCAAAAACACCTCAGTTTTCGAGGC
>CADCCR010000090.1 GCA_902799985.1 uncultured Bacteroidales bacterium
AACAGCTGAGACAGATGCTCTGCTCTGTTATCAGCAGAAAGGGCATCTTTGGCCCTTCAAGAGCGGTGCTGCGGGCTATGTATCGGTCGACCTTGGCCTGTGGCGATTCCTTGAGGCTGGTGTGTCGTACTACATTGCTCCGCGTCATTTTGTCAGTCTCTACGGAAGCCACTTCTATTCAACTTTGAGCGTGAAGGATGAACTTGACTACGGCAAACTGCAGACAGCCGCAGCCCATGTCCGTTTCCACCACACCTTCCATCCCGGCTATACACTCGGAGCCGACGTCGAAGCCTGGCAAACCTGGCAGGCAAAGCGGAGCGACCTGAACTTCTCCTTCGGCATTTATCTTCGCGTCAATCCCAGCTTCCTCATTAAGAGGTTCTCCGAATCGGACAGAAAGAAGTAGCTTTTTCCCTTTCTCTTCGTAGAACACAGCGTGCGCTTATTCCCGAAGCGCCCTGTGCTTATTTCAGAAGCGCCCTGTGCTTATTTTGGAAGTGCACGGTGCTTATTTTGGAAGTGCCTCGTGCTTATTTTGGAAGCGCCCCGCGCTTATTTTGGAAGCGCCTCGCGCTTATTCCAGAAGCGCCTCGTGCTTATTTCGGAAGTGCACGGCCTTTTGGAGGTTTATGCGTTTGCTTGTTCCCTGCTGTTTTGCCCTTATTTGCGGTTGATATGTGTTAATCTTCCGAAATCCGTTGCTTAAAAGAAGCTTTTTTCGTAACTTTGCCAACGATATGCAGCCATTAGCAGAAAGAATGCGTCCGTTGACGCTTGAGGGTTACATTGGTCAGCAGCACCTGGTAGGCCCGGGGGCCGTGCTCCGCAGAATGGTGGAGAGCGGCCACATCAACAGTTTCATCTTGTGGGGACCGCCGGGGGTGGGGAAGACTACGCTGGCGGGCATCATAGCCCGACGGCTGGATGTACCCTTTTTCACACTTAGTGCCGTGGCAAGCGGCGTGAAGGAGGTGAGGGACGTCATCGAGAAGGCTCGTTCGTCGCGCTTCTTCAACCAGAACAATCCCATTCTCTTCATCGACGAGATACACCGTTTCTCCAAGTCGCAGCAGGACTCTCTGCTGGGTGCTGTGGAGCAAGGCATCGTCACACTTATCGGGGCTACGACGGAGAATCCTTCCTTCGAGGTGATTCGTCCGCTGCTCTCCCGATGCCAGGTCTACACGCTCCGACCGCTGGAGGAAAGCGACCTGATGCAGCTCGCACACTATGCCGCTGAGCACGACACCCTGCTGAGCCAGCGCACTTTCCGTTTCACGGAGACCAGCGCCCTGATGCGATACAGCGGCGGCGACGCACGTAAGCTCCTCAACATCCTGGAACTCATCTACGAATCGGCACCCGAAGAGGGCGATGTGGAAGTGACAGATGCCATCGTCACCGAGCGTCTGCAACAGAATCCGTTGGCTTACGACAAGGACGGAGAGATGCACTACGACATCATCTCAGCCTTCATCAAGAGCATCCGTGGCAGCGACCCCGATGCTGCTCTCTACTGGCTGGCCCGCATGATAGAAGGCGGCGAGGACCCGGCCTTCATTGCCCGTCGGCTGGTGATTAGTGCCAGCGAGGACATCGGACTTGCCAATCCCAACGCACTCCTGCTGGCTAATGCTGCCTTCGATGCTGTCATGAAGATAGGATGGCCCGAAGGTCGCATTCCCTTGGCTGAGGCAACCGTCTATCTTGCAGCAAGTCCCAAGAGCAATTCGGCCTACATGGCCATCGGCGAAGCCTTGCAGACGGTACAGCAGACCGGCAACCAACCGGTGCCGCTTCACCTGCGTAATGCTCCGACAAAGCTGATGAAGGACCTGGGCTACAGCGAGGGTTACAAGTATGCCCACGACTATGAAGGCCACTTCGTCCATCAGCAGTTCCTGCCCGACGAGTTGCAACAGGAACGTTTCTGGCATCCGCAACCGAATCCCGCAGAAGACAAGCTGCGGGCACAAATGGTGAAGTGCTGGGGAGAACGATTCGAGAAATAAACAGAAACACGCCAACCGACAACATGAAGATGGTGATTATGCCACAACTTCTGAAGGCCGAAACGAAAATCTAAACTTATAACCACAAAGAAACGTGAGCGACGGAAACTTCAATCGAGCCCTTCTTCCGTCCACGCCCTACCGCAGCGGCGTGAGGATGGGGCAGCAACAGGCGAAGATAAAAGCGGAGGTGGCTTTGCTTCAGGCTTTGGAAGCGGCAACCCCTCCGTTGACAACAGAACAGAAAGATGCTGTGCGAAAGGGCTTTATGCAGGCTTTCAAGCTGTAAGGCGTTTGGCGAGGAACAGATTTCTACTCGGCAAGAGCTTCAGTTCTGTTCGCTGAGAGACAGACTTCTGTCTACTTCTTCCGGAGCTTTCGCAGGAGCTCCTTGTTGATAATACTGATGCGGCGTTGGCGTTCCAAGAAGTCTGCGCGTATGTCTGCCCCGATGTTTGAGATTTCTTCGTTCACGTCGTGATAAAGGTCGGTGAAGGTTCGGAGTAGGGGAGGAACGTAGAGCTGCTCGCGGGTGTTGACCACCATGCGAATCCCTTTGGGCACAAGTTGGACGTCGAGCTCTTCGCCTGCCTGCTTTGGGTCGCCGTCGAAGTGTATCACGCCGGGTGCACTTCGCTTTATGTGCAGATGTCGGCAACGGAATGTACGGATGCGGCTGTTGCTCGTGATGGTCTTATTGAAGAGCTGAATGGCAATCTGTGGCGCCTCGAGCACCGTGAAGGGTTCCATCAAAGTGACATCCATCAGCCCGTCGCTCATGCTTGCATGTGGGGCGATGTAGACGTTGTTGCCATACTGACTGGCGTTGGCACAGGCGATGAGGAACGCCTTGTAGACCTGTCGCTCGCCGTCGATGGTTATCTCGTACGTGTCAGGTTTGTACTTCAGGCCTTCCTTGAGCGTATTCTCGATGTACGTGAGCAGTCCGCGACGACCGGCTTTCGAGAAGCGGTCGCTGATGAAGGCGTCGAAGCCCACACCGCAAGTGCAGAAGAACGGCACTTCGTCGATGACGCCATAGTCGAGCTGTTCGATGTGACAGGCAGAGAGCACCTGCAAGGCTCCGTCGGCATTCATCGGGATGTAGAGGTGCCGCGCCAGTCCGTTGCCGCTGCCGCAGGGAATGATGCCCAGTGCCGTGTTCGTGTGAATCAAGCTTCGTGCCACCTCGTTGACTGTGCCGTCGCCGCCTACAGCCACTACGACATCCACCCCGTTCTTCACGGCTTCGTCGGTCAGCTCGGCAGCATGTCCGCGATGGCTGGTGCGGCTTATTGTCCACTCGAAACGGCTATCATCGAGGAACTCAGGTATGAGGTCGATGATATGCTGCTTGTCCGATGTGCCCGAGATAGGGTTGACGATGAATAGTATTTTCGTTCTTGTCTCCATGTTTTTCTGCTGCAAAGGTAGCAAAAAAACTTCATTCCGCACATACTATTTATATAAATAGTCACACTAGGCATTTTTTTTCGACAAGTACGACGCTATTTCAATAAAAAGAAGTACCTTTGCACAAAAATTTTGCCCGAACAGGGGCAACTGACTTAAAACGATATGGGATTATTACAAGAGAAATGCGCCCGCTACACACTCCCGCAGGAGTTTATGGCGCAGGGTATTTACCCTTACTTCCGTGAGATTGAAGGGAAACAAGGTACCGAGGTCATCATGGAAGGTCGTCGTGTACTGATGTTCGGCTCGAACGCTTATACGGGCCTGACAGGCGACCAACGCGTCATCGATGCAGGTTGTGCAGCCATGCAGAAATACGGCAGCGGTTGTGCCGGAAGCCGTTTCCTTAACGGCACACTCGACATACATGTTCAGCTCGAGAAGGAGCTGGCCGAGTTTGTTGGCAAGGAGGAAGCACTCTGCTTCGCTACAGGTTTCACCGTCAACAGCGGCGTCATCAGCCAGATTGTCGACCGCAACGACTACATTATCTGCGACGACCGCGACCACGCAAGCATCGTTGACGGACGTCGTCTCAGCTTTGCTACACAGCTCAAGTACAAGCACAACGACATGGAAGACCTGGAGAAACAGCTCCAGAAGTGTGAGCCCGACCGCGTGAAGCTCATCGTCGTGGACGGTGTCTTCAGCATGGAAGGCGACCTTTGCAAGCTGCCGGAGATTATCGAGCTGAAGAAGAAATACAATGCCACCGTGATGGTCGACGAGGCACACGGCATCGGCGTCTTCGGCAGACAGGGCCGCGGCGTATGCGACCACTTTGGTCTGACCAAGGATGTCGACCTCATCATGGGCACCTTCTCCAAGAGCTTGGCTTCCATCGGCGGTTTCATCGCAGCCGACAGCTCAGTCATCAACTGGCTCCGCCACACCGTCCGCACCTACATCTTCAGCGCAAGTTGCACACCGGCAGCTACGGCTGCAGCTCGCGAGGCACTCCACATCATCCAGCAAGAGCCGGAGCGTCTGGAAGCACTCTGGAGCGTGACGAACTACGCCCTGAAGCGTTTCCGCGAGGAAGGCTTTGAGATTGGCGACACAGAGAGCCCCATCATACCGCTCTATGTGCGCGACACCGACAAGACCTTCATGGCTGTGGCCAAAGCTTTCAACGAAGGCGTCTTCATCAACCCCGTCATTCCGCCCGCATGTGCGCCGCAGGATACGCTCGTTCGCTACGCACTCATGGCAACCCACACACGCGAACAGGTGGACGAGTCCGTGGAGAAGCTCAAGAAAGTCTTCAAGGAACTGGAGATTCTCTAAGCCGAAGAACATGAATCAGAAGAGGACGTGTCTGAACAAACAGGCACGTCCTTTTCTCGTTTGAAGCATGAATCGAACGAATCACACGAATCGGCAAATGCGCCAAAAAGCTTGAATCCATCGGGAGATTCACGCCTAGTTGGTCAATTAATCACGCTTAGTTGACCAATTAACCACGCTTAGTTGGCTGATTAGCCACGCTTGGTTGGCTGACTTGACACGTGTCGTTAGCAGACTTGACACGCTTAGTTGGCTGACTTGACACGTGTCGTTGACCGACTTTACACGTGAAGTTGACCGACTTTACACGTGAAGTTCTCCGACTTCTTGCGCGTTATATATAAATAATGTGTGGAAAGTCTTGTCCATGACCGTTTTTTTCCTTACCTTTGTGGGTGATATTCATGACAACAAACCGAGATAAGATATGAAACTACGTGCTGTCCTACTCCTGTTCTTTGCTGCCGTTGCCTATGTCCAAAAGGCGCAAGCAGACTTCTCCGACCCGCTCTTCGGATCGAACGTTCACGTCTATAAACCAACCGATAACATGGATAGCATACATGCTGACGTTGAGCGCATTCACGAACGGCTCTTCAAGCAGGACTTCAGTCGCGAGCGTTATGCCCTGCTCTTCATGCCGGGTGACTATCGCGAGGCAGGTTTGTTGCACATCCCCTTCTATGTTCATGTGGCAGGACTCGGCAGGACACCCCTCGAAGTGCAGGTCAGCAACATACACACGCCACCTCATCTGCCCAACGGCAACTGCACTTGTACGTTCTGGCGAAGCGTGGAGAACCTCTCCGTCATCGGTCAGGCAACCTACGACGAAGAGGAGACCTTCAAGTGGAGCGTCTCGCAGGCAGCTCCCATCCGCCGCGTCTACAGCGAGCGTACCGTTCGTCACCAATGGCTGAAGGGGTGGGTGAGCGGTGGTTTCACAGCCGATTGCTGGTTTGTGGCACCGGCAGGCAGCGACCATCAGCAGCAATGGTACACGCGCAACAGCCGTCTGGAACAAGGTCGCGGCGAGTTCCGCGAGATGAAGTACAACTATGTCTTTCAGGGCGTTGAACTCGGCGACGACGTGGACCGCAGCACCTATACCGACAACTGGGACAAGGGCGGCAACGTTACCTTCCTGCCGGAAACGCCCGTCATTCGCGAGAAGCCGTTCCTCTTCGTGGGTGAAGACGGTCGATACAAAGTGTTCCGTCCGGCACTTCGACGGAAAGCGGTCGGTCTTTCGTGGAGCAAAGATAGGATAGGGGAAGGAGATGTGATTGATTTGCAAAGCGCTTTCTATCTGGTCGAGCCTGGAACTTCTGCTTCAGAAATCAATCGTCAACTATCAGCAGGCAAGCATCTTATGTTTCTGCCAGGCATCTTTGTCCTCGAAGAACCCCTGCGGATAAGCCGTCCGGGCACCATCGTGATGGGACTTGGCTGGAGCACCATTGTGCCAGGCGAAACGAACCCCGAGGCCGCACCCAACGTTGCTCGCCGACCTTTTCTTCCGCGTCGGAGGCTTCCGCCCGTCGACTGTCCATGTGGATTGCGCGTTGGAAATCGGGCAGTCGGACGTCATCGGCGACCACTTCTGGATTTGGCGAGCCGATCATGGCGTGCGTGGCAGTGTGGGATGGAACGTCAACACAGCTCCCGTGGGACTCCATGTCACAGGCGACTACGTGACGATTTACGGCCTTTTCAACGAGCATTTCCAAGAGTATCAAGCCCTCTGGGAAGGAGAAAACGGGCGGACATTCTTCTATCAATGCGAGACGCCATACGATGCTCCGAGCCAGGATGCGTACATGAGCCACGATGGAACGGTGCAGGGCTTTGCCGCCTATAAGGTAAGCGACAAGGTTCGCCACCACGAAGCAACGGGTTTTGGCATCTACGATGTGCTTTTCAATTCGGAGATTCGCATAGAAAGTTCCGTAGAAGTGCCCGAACGCAAAGGCATCAAACTGCGTCACATCTGCAACAATTCGCTTTCCAATCCTGGTCCGCGAGGTTTTGGCTACATCGTCAACAAGCACACTCCAAGCACATACAACACTTGGCGCGACAACCGAACCTACATCGACCGTATCGATTTCTAACGCGCTTCCGAAATAAGCACAAGGCGCTTCTGAAATAAGCACAAGGCGCTTCCGAAATAACCGCGAGCCGCTTCTGAAATAAGCACGAGCCGCTTCCGAGATAAGCGCTAGGTGCTTCCGAAATAAGCACAAGGCGCTTCCGAAATAACCGCTAGGTGCTTCGGCGATAAGCACAAGGCGCTTCCGAAATAAGTACGAGCCGCTTCCAAGATAATCAAACGTCATTTTTCTCGCTTCACCACGATCTTTCTACCATTTTTACACATATATCAGCAAAAACTTACTAAACATAACACCGATTAGACCTGCGGACATAATAACTTCCTTCCACGTCCTCCAATCATCAACTTCTGCTTTTTGTTTCATTTTTATTTTGTCGAATTGAAATAATTCCTTAACTTTGCAAGTGGGCACACAAGGTTTGCCCGATATTATCCGCACGAACAATGAAGATTTCTATTGCTGGAACAGGGAAAATCGCCGAAGAAGTGTTGAAGCTTCTGCACAAGGATTTTCAGGGAAAGATTGAGGTGACTGGCATCTATGCACGCGAGAAAAGCGTTGAACACGCCATCGACCTCTGCATGGCTTACGCGCCAACAGGCTTCGTCTACACAGACTACGGACGCATGCTTCAAGAAGCTGAGGCCGACTTTGTCTATATTGCCAACGCCAACCATGTGCACCACGAATATGCGATGCAAGCGATGATGGCCGGCAAGAACGTCATCGTGGAGAAACCCGTCGCAGTAGATCGCGTTCAGACAGAAGAACTTATCGACACGGCGATACAGCGTTGCGTCTATTGTCTGCCAGCCTTCTCGCTGCTCTACATGCCGCTCTTCCGGCAGTTGCAAGAGGCTCTGCCTCTAATAGGTACGGTCCGCATGGTGCATTGCAACTTTGCTCAGCGCAGCAGTCGATACGACCGCTACCTGCGCGGCGAACTGACTCCCGTCTTCGATCCCGCAATGGCAGGCGGCACGTTGGCCGACCTGAACATCTACAACCTGTGCTTCGCCATCGGTCTGTTCGGGCCTCCGCGCACCATCCGCTACGACTGCAACCGCGGTTTCAACGGCGTTGACACCAGTGGAACCTTGCTCTGTCACTACCCGACGGCTGTGGCTGTGCTCAGCGCATCGAAGGACTCCGACGGACTTTCCTATGGTTGCATACAGGGAGAGGACGGCTACATCGAGGTACATGGCTCGGTAAGCATCCTCGATTCCTTCACGCTTCACCAAAGAGGCAAAGAGCCTGTCACCTATAAGAGTGAAACAGGCCGCCACCGTCTCAGCTACGAGTTCAGCGAATTCCTTGCCCTCGTAGAGAACAAACAAGCGTGTCACATCGTCATTCCCTACGTGACCCGCATCATGCAAGAGATTGCCATCGCACAAGAACGCATGACAGTATTTCCGCCATTAAATCCGACACCATGAACAAACTCCCACTTATCCTCCTTGGCAGTTGTGCCGCAACAGCTGCCCAGGCTCAACGCTGGAACATCGTCTACATCATGAGCGACGACCATTCCTACCAAGCTATCAGCGCCTACGGACATCCTTTAGGCCAACTTGCCCCAACCCCCAACATCGACCGACTGGCCGAGCGCGGCATGCTCTTCCGCCGTGCCTATGTAGAGAACTCGCTGAGCACGCCAAGCCGAGCTTGTCTGATGACAGGCATGTACAGCCATCAGAGCGGCCAACGAACGCTGGACTGCCCCATCGACCCGCAAGCACCCTTCGTCAGCGAATACCTCCAACAGGCTGGCTACCAGACGGGAATGATGGGAAAGTGGCACATGCTATGCGAGCCGAAAGGCTTCGACAGCTACTACGTCCTTGCAGGCCAGGGCGAATACTACGACCCGAGGTTCCGCTCGAAGGACAGCGACGGCAAGTATGTCACGGAAAAAGGCTACGCCACCGACCTCATCACCGACCACGCCATACGCTTCATCGAGGAGCGCGACCGTGAGAAACCCTTCGCACTCTTCGTTCATCACAAGGCTCCCCATCGCAATTGGATGCCACCACTCGATATGCTCGACCTCTATGAAGACGTCGAGTTTCCCCTACCCGCTACCTTCCGCGACGACTATGCCACGCGAGGTCGTGCCGCTCACGAGCAACAGATGCGCATAGCAAACGACATGGAGATGTGCTACGACCTGAAAGTCACGCAGATAAAGCCGGGTATGGGCTATACACACGAACGCAACCACAACGGATTCCGCAGTCAGCTTGACCGCATGTCGCCCGAACAACGCGAGAAATGGGAGTCGGTCTACAATCCTCGCAACGAGGCAATGCTTGCCCAACATCTTACGGGCGACGACTTGCTGCAATGGAAGTACCAGCGCTACATACGCGACTATATGCGCGTCATCCACAGCATCGACCAGCAAGTTGGCCGTCTGCTCGACTATTTGGAAGCTAACGGATTGATGGACAACACACTCGTCATCTATACCAGCGACCAGGGCTTCTACATGGGCGAGCACGGATGGTTCGACAAACGCTTCATGTACGAGGAGTCGTTCCGCACGCCCTTGCTCGTTTGTGCTCCCAGCATGAAGGGCGGAGAGACCAGCGATGCCCTCGTGCAGAACATCGACTATGCCCCTACCCTCCTCGACATAGCCGATGCCGAGAAGCCACAGCAGATGGTCGGTCGCTCGCTTCTGCCCGTCATGAGCCACAAAGGAAAGGAACCCAAGGACTGGCGACAATACCTCTACTACCACTATTATGATTGCCCGGCAGAGCATAACGTCAGCCGACACGACGGGGTGAGCGACGGCAGATACAAGCTCCTGCACTTCTACGGACCAAAGGGAGCCTACGATGAACTCTACGACATCAAGAAAGATCCCAACGAGTTGCATAATGTAATAGCTGAGAAGAAATATGCCAAGCACTTGAACCGCTTGCAGTTGCAGCTCAATAAATTCCGTCAGGAACAACACGTCGACGAGTGGTAGGAAACGCTCCTCGACGTACTGGAAACGACACATCATAAGCAGACACAACATGACCGTAAAAAGAATCATCTGCAGCACTCCGATTGAGGCCGAGGGCTTCCGTGCTGCACTCGCAGAGGCTGGAATAGAGAGCGTCACCTACGATGAGACGAACAGCAAGGTGGCTCGCGGCATACTCGACCAGACGACCGAAATCATGGTTAAGGAAGAAGACTACGAACAAGCCATGAAAGTGTTCCAGACGTACCAGAGCGAGCACGAAGCAGCCAAGCCCTGGTGCCCAAAGTGCGGAAGCGAGAACGTGTCAGCCTGCCAGAAGAAGAACCCGAACTTCCGGCAGTTGCCGCGGATTCTTGCAACCTTGCTGGCGTATATTCCCTTTGGCTGTTGCACCACGAAAAGGTTCGTTTGCAACGATTGCGGTCATAAATGGGAGAGGTAGCACATGCTTTCCGAAACTGATTTATGTCAATAATGATGTACGCGCGCGTACATTAATATATATATAAAGGACGGAATTGACTTTTTTTTCGTACCTTTGCACCGATTTTAAAGAAACATATACAAAAGAAACATGAAAGCATTCGTATTTCCCGGTCAGGGAGCACAGTTTACAGGCATGGGCAAAGAGCTCTATGAAAGTAATCCAAAAGCAAAAGAACTGTTTGAGAAAGCAAACGAGATACTTGGTTTCCGCATCACGGACATCATGTTCGAAGGCGATGCAGAACAGCTGAAACAGACGAAAGTAACACAGCCAGCCGTCTTCCTGCACAGCGTCATTACCGCCATTTGCATGGGCGACGAGTTCCAGCCCGATATGGTTGGAGGTCATAGCCTTGGCGAGTTCAGCGCCTTGGTTGCAGCTGGTGCCCTTTCCTTCGAGGATGGTTTGCGCCTGGTGGCTGCTCGTGCAATGGCCATGCAAAAGGCTTGCGAGGCTGCTCCTGGCACAATGGCAGCCGTCATCGGCCTTCCCGACGAGAACATAGAAAAGATTTGTGCAGAGGTGAGCGCCGCAGGCGAAGGCGTTGTCATTCCCGCAAACTACAATTGCCCCGGTCAGCTGGTCATCAGCGGCAACGTGGCCGAGGTGAACGCCGCATGCGAAAAGCTGAAGGAAGCCGGTGCCAAGCGCGCTCTGGTGCTGCCCGTTGGCGGTGCATTCCACAGCCCCCTCATGCAGCCTGCCAAGGACGAACTGCAAGCAGCCATCGAGAAGACCGAGTTCCACACGCCCCGTTGCCCCATCTATCAGAACGTCGATGCTCAGCCTCATACTGATGCAGCCGAGATTAAGGAGAACCTCACCCGCCAGCTTACCGCAAGTGTGCGCTGGTCGCAAGAGGTGCAGAACATGATTGCAGCAGGTGCAACCGACTTTACAGAATGCGGTCCCGGCAAGGCTCTGCAAGGCATGATTGTCAAGATAGCTAAGGGCATCGAGGGAATCACCATCGACGGCATCAGCTAAGAGAACTAATTATCATTCTATGATAATATATCAAGTCTTCACCCGGCTCTTTGGTGCCGACCGGCAGGACTGCGTTCCTAATGGTACAAAGGCACAGAACGGATGCGGCACTATGCAGGACTTTACAGCCAAGGCTCTGGACGAAATCCGGAGGCTTGGCTGTACTCATATCTGGTACACCGGCATCATCGAGCATGCCAGCAAGACGGACTACAGCGCCATCGGCATTCCTGCCGACAATCCCGATGTGGTGAAGGGCGAGGCGGGAAGTCCATATGCCATCCGCGACTACTACGACGTTGACCCGGACATAGCCAAGAACCCGAAAGAACGCATCCGCGAGTTCGAGCTGCTGGTGCAGCGCACTCACAAGGCCGAGCTGAAGGTCATCATCGACTTTGTGCCCAACCATGTGGCTCGACAATATCATTCCGATGCCAAGCCTGCCGGAGTGCACGACCTCGGTCAAGACGACAACACATCGCAATCCTTTTCGCCGAGCAACAACTTCTACTACCTTCCTTCTGAACAGCTGCATCTGGAGAACATCATGCCCGGCAGCACCTACCACGAAAGGCCTGCAAAGGCAACAGGCAACGACAACTTCACAGCCTGGCCGGGACATAATGACTGGTACGAGACGACGAAGCTGAACTACGGCATCGACTACCTTTCCGGTCGGCAGGCACACTTCTCCCCTACCCCCGACACATGGCATAAGATGCTGAACATCTTGCTCTACTGGTCGGCAAAGGGCATCGACGGCTTCCGTTGCGACATGGCCGAGATGGTTCCCGTCGAGTTCTGGGAATGGGCCATTCCGCAGGTCAAGGCGGCCTATCCCGAAGTCATCTTCATCGCCGAAGTATACAATCCCACTTTCTATCGCGCTTACATCCATCGAGGCCACTTCGACTACCTCTACGACAAGGTGGGACTCTACGACACATTGCTCAACGTCTGCCAAGGACAAAGCACGCAGACCATTACGGCCTGCTGGCAATCGGTGGACGACATCAACGGACGGATGCTCAACTTCTTGGAGAATCACGATGAGAAGCGACTTGCCAGCGACTTCCTGCTGGGCGATGCAAAGAGAGCTCTGCCGGCACTTCTCGTCAGCAGCCTCATGCCTCGCCCTTTCATGCTCTACTTCGGGCAGGAACTTGGCGAGCGTGGCATGGATGCGGAAGGCTTCAGCGGCAGAGACGGACGGACCACTATCTTCGATTATTGGAGCGTGCCTTCCATCCGTCGGTGGCGCAACAAGGGTAGCTTCGACGGCACTCAGATGATGCCCGAGGAGCAATCGCTCAGAGCTTGCTATCAGCAGATTCTTAGACTTTGCGGGCAGGACACTTTCTCCGATGGCGGCTTCTTCGACCTGATGTACGTCAACAGACATCTGCATCAGCAATATGCCTTCATCCGTCACAACGGAAAGAAGTTTTCACTCGTCATCGCCAACTTCTCCGGGGCAGAAGAGACTATTTCCCTCAATTTACCCGAGCATTTCTTTGCGTTCGCGGGCATTAAAGAGAAAAAGAAGCAGACATTCACCAATGCTTTGGATGGCAAGAAGATAACGATACCGTTCAATTCCAAGGAACCGCTCGTCGTTACCCTTCCTGCACACCTTGGCGTGGTGCTCTGCTAAGACAATAACAGCCATGAAGTACCGACTCCTGACATTACTCATTGCAACCGTCATGCGCCTGACAGCCTTCGGACAAGGCTGGCCAGCAGACTATGAAGGCGTGATGCTGCAAGGGTTCTATTGGGATTCTTATTCCGAAACATCGTGGACCAAGCTGCAAGCACAAGCCTCCGAGATTGCTCCCTACTTCCAGCTTGTATGGGTTCCGCAAAGCGGATGGTGCGGCACTGACTATCAGATGATGGGCTACACGCCTGTCTATTACTTCAACCAGAACAGTTCCTTCGGCACAGAGGCACAGCTGCGAAGCATGATTGCTGCCTATCGCGAGAAGGGCACCGGCATCGTGGCAGATGTCGTGGTGAACCACCGCAACAACCTCGGAGCGAACGGTTCGTGGGTGGACTATCCGGCCGAGACCTACCAAGGGAAGACCTATCAGATGACGGGAACGGACATCTGTCGCAACGACGATGGCGGCAAGACAGCGGAATGGGCCGACAAGTACGGCTTCCAGCTATCCCCAAACGACGATACGGGCGAGGATTGGTCCGGCTGTCGCGACCTCGACCACAAGAGCAGCAACGTGCAGGAGTGCATCAAGGCATACCTCCGCTTCCTCGTCGACGACATTGGCTATGCTGGCTTCCGCTACGACATGGTCAAGGGCTTCTATGCCTACTTCATCGCCGACTACAACATGGCGGCACATCCTGCCTTCAGCGTTGGCGAGTATTGGGACAGCTCGAGCAAAATCAAGGAATGGGTGGGCAACAGCAAAGGCTATGTCTCGAACGAGCCGACCAGTGCAGCCTTCGACTTCCAGTTCCGCTATCGGATGCGCGATGCCGTGAACAGCCGCGACTGGCGCAATCTGGGCTACGACGAGAAACCCCTCGCGGCCGACAACTACTACAAACGCTATGCCGTCACCTTCGTCGAGAACCACGACACGGAGAAACGCTCGAACGGAAGCGAACAGGACCCTATCCGCTCGGACACGCTTGCCGCCAATGCCTACCTGCTGGCCATGCCTGGCACACCATGCATCTTCTACACCCATTGGCGCGACCATAAATATGCCTTGCAGCAAATGATACTGGCTCGCCGATTGGCAGGCATCGCCAACACCAGCAGCAGTCAGCAGAGGTCCAGCACACAGAACTACTACGCCACGGCCACAACAGGCAAACACGGTACATTGCTTTGCGTGGTGGGTAACTCGCCGCAAAACTATGCAGTCAGCCGGACGCAATACACCGAGATACTCTCGGGCAAAGGCTTCCGCTACTGCCTGAGCCGCAGCGCCAACACGGTTTGGATGGATGTGCCCGACGGAACCTATGCAGCGCCCCTGAGCATCCGGCTCACAGCCATCAGCAACCTTTCCGGAGCAAAGATAGTCTATACGCTGGACGGCTCCGAACCGACTGCCGACAGCCAACAGATAGCGAGCGGCGACGCGTTGAGCATCGAATCGTCCTGCACCCTGACGGCAGGCATCCTCTCTGGCGGCAAAGTGACGGGCGTGCAAAGCCATAGGTACGACATCTTCGAGCCTCATGACATAAAGCTCCACGTCAGTTCCGACATCACTTGGACAAGCATGACCTTCTACGTTTGGGACAACGACAACAAGCAACTGAACGGCAACTGGCCAGGCAAACGCATCACGGCCACCGAGCAAATCGAGGGCAAACGCTGGTACACGCAGAGCTTCCGTCTCGACTCGCCCGACAGCTACCTCAACCTGGTTGTGAGCAACACCTCTGGCAATCGTCAGACCGTCGACATCACAGGCCTTCGCCATGACGCCTATCTTCGCATCACAGGAGCCCGCGACGGCAGCAAGTACTTGGTAGAGGACTGTACCACAGACATCGAAACGAGCATCAACAGCCTCCAGCAAACATGTCCGAGGAGCAATCCCAGAGCCATATACAATCTTCAGGGTCAGCAGGTTCCCTTGGGCAGGAAGCAGGGCATCATCATTGATAATGGCCGCAAGATTGTGTTTAAGCGAGAATAGAACCAAGCCATGCTTGAGTTCTATCGAGCGCGAGCAATCTCAAGCGATAGCTTAAGGTTGCGTTTAAGCGAGAATAGATCTAAGCTCGTTTAAGTTCTATCGAGTGCGAGCAATCTCAAACGATAGCTTAAGGTTGCGTTTTCTTATTCTCTTTATTCTATACAACAAAATCCTTTCCTGCACACAGTAAATTCTGCCTCGGCGTGCTACAAAACTATTTCAAAGGCTTGGAAATATATTTCAAAGCCACTAAAATATATTTCCAAGCCTTTGAAATATATTTCCGTGCCACTGAAAAAGTTTTGTTCTGTGGAGATGGAAATTTGTGGCCGCATAGACATGTAATTGTTATCGTGTAGATGGGAAGTTGATTCCGCAGAGGCATGCATAAGGTGCTGCGGA
>CADCCR010000091.1 GCA_902799985.1 uncultured Bacteroidales bacterium
CTCAGACGCGAAAGCTGATGGAAGTCTGCCGCATGAGGAAGACGCCCGTCATCATCTTCATCAACAAGATGGACCGCGAGGGCAAAGACCCCTTCGACCTGCTCGACGAGCTGGAGGAAGAACTGCAGATTAGCGTGCGTCCCCTCTCTTGGCCCATCAATCAGGGTGCCAAGTTCAAGGGCGTCTATAACATCTACGAACAGAACCTCAACCTCTTTACGCCCGACAAGCCGAAGGTGACGGAGAAGGTCGAGGTTGACATCAACAGCCAGGAACTCGACGAACGGGTTGGGGAGCGTGATGCAGAAAAACTTCGCGAAGACCTTGAACTGGTGGATGGCGTCTATCCCGAGTTCGATGTGCAGACCTACCTCGATGCCGACGTCGCTCCGGTCTTTTTCGGCTCAGCCTTGAACAACTTCGGCGTACAGGAACTGCTCGACTGCTTCGTTCAGATTGCTCCCTGCCCGCGTCCAACCGTTGCCGAGGAACGAACCGTTACGCCCGACGAACCGAAGTTCACCGGCTTCATCTTCAAGATAACGGCCAACATCGACCCGCACCATCGCTCGTGTATCGCTTTCTGCAAAGTCTGCTCCGGAAAGTTCGTCCGCAACGCACCTTATCTACATGTCCGCCAAGGCAAGACGCTTCGTTTCTCCAGTCCCACACAATTCATGGCGCAGCGCAAGGAGACCATCGACGAGGCTTGGCCTGGAGATATTGTCGGACTGCCCGATAACGGCATCTTCAAGATTGGCGACACCCTGACGGAAGGCGAACTGCTGCACTATCGCGGCTTGCCGTCCTTCTCGCCCGAGATGTTCAAGTACATCGAGAACGCCGACCCCATGAAGACCAAGCAACTGGAGAAGGGCATCAACCAGCTCATGGACGAAGGCGTGGCACAGCTCTTTATCAATCAGTTCAACAATCGCAAGGTCATCGGAACGGTCGGTCAACTTCAGTTCGAAGTCATTCAGTACCGCCTCGAGAACGAATACGGCGCCAAGTGCCGCTGGGAGCCTATCAGCCTCTACAAAGCCTGCTGGGTGGAGGCAATGCCGGGCTACGAAGCCGAACTCGAAGCCTTCAAGAAGCGCAAGCACCAGTACATGGCCCGCGACCGCGAAGGCCGCGACGTCTTCCTCGCCGATTCAGGCTACGTCCTGCAAATGGCCCAACAGGACTTCGAACACATCCGCTTCCACTTCACAAGCGAGTTCTGAAGAATTCTCCCCAGCTACTAAAGCCGTAGCCAATTCGTGCAATTCGTTGTCACATATTAAGAAGGATTGTGTAGGTCAATGCACGTCGATTCCGTCGAAGTACAGTTCGGCGATGACGGTGTCGTCGTAGCGCGTGCCGGGATAGACGTCGAGAATCTCGAACCTCAACGTCCAGTCAGGCTTCGTACTGTCGTTGTAGCCGAGCGTGCCCACGTTGAAAGTCTGGAGCGTGCGGCTGTCCTGCAAGGCAAGTGTGGCAATGGGCTTGCCGTCACAGTACATACGCAGCCTCTTTACCCGCGAGTTCGCCCGCCATATCTCCTCGTTCTTGACGTGCCCGCTCAGAATCTTCACCTTCGTGATACGAGGGCAGCCACCTTCGAATGTGTACGTCAGGCTCTCGCCTATGCCTTTCCCCTTGGTGGCCCAAACCGTCTCGTGGTTGAAGTCGTGGGCATTCCCGGCCTCGTAGCTGAACGCCCCGATGCGCTGCAGATGGCTTGAAGCCGCCACGCTTTTCACGCTGCCGCCGCAATACCAACTGCAACTACAGCCGTAGAGGTCTTTATAGACAGTCAGGTCGCCGTAACCGGTTGTGTCCGTCGGCTCCCCTTTCTCGTCGAGCAGCTTCATGTACCTGTCCCATTCCGCCTTGGTAATCTTTGGCATGGCATGGATGCTTAGCGGCTCGATGACGGCCTGACCAGCAGATTTCGCATGGTAGGCAGCAAGAGCGATGCCTGAAAGCATGAGGATGCCGACGAGCGATGCAGCTACCTTGAAGAGTGAAGAGTGTGGCATGGGGAGTGAAGAACCTGTTTCCTTGTTCTCTGCTACAGGCGAATACTTTGGGCGAAGCGCCTCTGCTGCCGCCAGCATGTCCTCATAGTATTTCTTGCACTCGCTGCACTCGCCCATGTGCCTTTCGCACTTGGCTTTGGTGCTTGGGTCGACGTCCTTGTCAAATAGATCGGTCACAATGTCTCGGAATTCCTTGCAGTCCATAGTTGAAATGTTCTTAGGTTTATACTGAATGAGATGCCAGCATCCCGCGTCTCACTTTCTCCATGCCGTATGCGAAGCGCGACTTGGCGGTCGTGAGCGTCAGGCCAAGGATGTTGGCAATCTCGCGAAAACTCTTGTCGCCATAGAAGCGGAGCCTGATGATTTCAGCCTGCTCCTTAGGGATATCCGTCAGAAGCTGGTTGATGCGTCGGAACTCCCAATCGAAGTCTTCTGCTTCGGGATTTGCAGGCTCGGGCTGACCGGCAAGGGGAACCGTCACAAAGTGTCGGGCCTCGCGCTGACGGCTGATGCAAAGGTTGGCCAGCATACGGAAGAGGTAGGCCGAGGGATTCTTGATTCCCGTCCCGCCCTCGCTTTGCAACTGGTAAAACCTGACGAACACATCCTGCACGACATCTTCCGCATCGTCGAGATTCCCGAGTCGGTAGCAAGCGTATTGCAGCATCCCCTGCCGCTCGGCCTCCATCAGCCGCTCGACAGCCTTGTCGTTATGCCAGAATGTCAGTAGTCCCATCATTTCGTTTTACTAATATGACGCAAAAATAGCGAAAAAGACTTAACCGATGATGATTATTTTCAGGAAAACTCCAATTCTCTTAATAAATGGCTCATAATTTTAATTCTTAAGCCAATAATTCTTAATTCTTGTCTCTTAATTCTTAATTTCTTTGTACCTTTGCAGCAGAAACAAAGAATAGCATGTGTTATGATTTACTTAAACCAGTTTCACAGGGAAGCGACGGAGCGCAAACTGAAGAAAATCGCAGAATCGCAGAAGTCGCCAATGAACTCCGTGGACGCTGCCAATTATATGAAGCGCAACTTCGAGATGGCAAAGGCAATGTAAATGCCCTTGCGGTCGAACAATATTGTGCCGAGCAGTTTGCTAAAGAGCACGGATGCTGGATACCTATAGAAAAGATTAATAATCTTGGTGAGCCGGGGCCGTGTGGCAATGAAAACGACACCTATGTGTCGAATGACATCATCTACAAAGTCAATAACCTTTTGAATAGCAGAAGCATCTTGGCCTTATTGAATAGGATAATTTGGCACAACACTCTTTTTTACGATACATCTTATTCTTTGTATGGTTTCACTGGTTTTGGGGGCCGCTCCGTCATGCCTGTTCTCAGGCAGCGATTGATTAAGTATGCACTTCCTGCTACGCAAGTAATGATTGACACCTACATGTCTGCTCTTGGCTTCATAAAGACAGAGCGAGTGGGTGGCTTCACAAACGGAACCTACGAAGCATGGGACCTGCTGCCTCGGAATGTTCTTGTTGACGACGAAGGGGATATATATGTGGTCGATGCTGAGATTAAGAAACTATAATCATGTGGCGTGATATAGAGAAGAACTAATGATAAAGTATTTATGACGCAGAAGCAAATAGCAGAAGACATACAGACTGCCGTGCAGACGTTGAGGCAAGGCGGGATTATCTTGTACCCCACGGACACGATATGGGGAATTGGATGCGACGCGAGCAACGAGGAGGCCGTGAAGAGAATCTTCCAATTGAAGCGGCGCGAGGACTCGAAAGCAATGATTTGCCTCGTGGACAGTGCCAACAGGATGCAACGATATGTGCGCGGAGTGCCGGATGTGGCTTGGGACCTCATCGAGTTTGCCGAGAAGCCGCTTACGCTTATCTTGGACGGAGCTACTGGTCTTGCACCAAGCCTGATTGCCGAAGATGGAAGCGTGGGACTTCGCGTGACGAAAGAGAACATCAGCCACGAGCTTTGCTATCGCTTCCAGAAGGCTATCGTGAGCACGAGCGCGAACATCAGCGGCGAGCCATCGCCCGCTTGCTTCGACGAGATTTCCGACGAGATAAAGCAAGGCGTGGACTACATCATGCTGTCCCGCCAAAACGATACAAGCAAGTCGAAACCCAGCCAAATCATCAAGCTGGAGAAGGATGGGAAAGTAAAGATAATAAGAACATAAAAAAGCCTCACCCCTAACCCCTCTCCGGGGAGAGGGGAACAAATGGTAAATGGTAAATGATTAAATGGTAAATAAAAAGCCATGAACCTGACCATCGACAAGACAAATGGTAAATGGTAAATGATTAAATGGTAAATGCAAGGGATCTCATAGCCTATCTGCTTCGTTGGCGGCGCAGGAATCTGTCCGACAAGAACTTCGTGCTGCTCATCAGCTTTCTGGTCGGCATCTTCACAGCTTGTGCGGGATTGCTGCTGAAGTGGCTCATCGGGCAGATAGAGCACTTGCTGACACACGAGTTCTCCATCACTGGAGCCAACTGGCTCTATCTCGTCTATCCTGTCGTTGGCGTTTGGCTGACGATGCTCTTCATCCGTTACATTGTAAGAGACGACATCGGCCACGGCGTCACCAAGATTCTCTTTGCCATTGCCCGCAAGCAGAGCCGCATCAAACCACACAACACCTGGACCTCCGTTGTGGCTTCTGCCATTGACCGGCAGTGCCATAGGCAGTAGCCTCGGACAAGTTTGCCGACTGAGCAACAAGTACATGATGCTGCTTGTGGGATGCGGAGCTGCTGGAGCCGTGGCAGGCATCTTCAAAGCGCCTATAGCGGGACTTGTCTTCGTGCTTGAAGTGCTGATGATAGACTTGACGATGACCAGCCTGCTGCCTCTGCTTGTGTCGAGTGTCACGGCAGCTGGTCTCACCTTTGCTGTTTCGGGTACGAATCCCATCTTCGAGTTCCACCTGCAGAACCCCTTCACCGTGGACCGCATCCCAGCCTACATCGCCCTTGGCATCGTCTGCGGACTCGTTGCACTCTACTTCACCCGCACCATGAACTACCTCGAAGGCATCTTCCGCCGCCTGCAAGGTCGCTACAAGAAGTTCCTCCTGGGAGCCGCCATGCTGAGTCTGCTCATCTACCTCTTCCCGTCGCTCTATGGTGAAGGCTACGACCTCATCACCCTCTTGCTCAACGGTAACGGACAAGCCGACTGGGACACCGCGATGGACCGCTCCTTCTTCTATGGCAGCAACCACTTGCTCATCTACCTTTTCCTCATCATCGTCTTTAAGGTCTTTGCTTCTACGGCCACCAACGGCGGTGGCGGTTGCGGCGGTATCTTCGCGCCCAGCCTGTTCCTGGGCTGCATCTGCGGCTTTGTCTTCTGCAGGCTTTGGAATATGTATGATGTGCTGGGCATCGACATTCCCGAAAGGAACTTTGCCATGCTGGGCATGTGCGGACTGATGAGCGGCGTGATGCATGCACCTCTGACTGGCATCTTCCTCATCGCAGAGCTGACCGGCGGCTACGCCCTCTTCATGCCTCTGATGATTGTGTCGGTTGGTTCCTACCTGACCATCAAGTCGTTCGAGCCTCACAGCATCTATGCCATGCGACTGGCTCAGCGTGGCGACCTGCTCACACACCACACCGACAGATCCGTTCTGACGCTGATGAGCATGGACAGCGTCATACAGCATTACGACCAAGTGCTCTATCCCGACATGAATCTGGGCGATGTTGCAACGCAAGTCTCCAACAGCAAGAACCACGTCTTCCCCGTCGTCAACAAGCAGATGCAGTTCATCGGAGCTGTCTATCTCGACGATATTCGCCATCTCATCTTCCGCACAGAGCTCTACCGCAACTTCCTCGTTTCCCAGCTCATGAAGCAGCCTGAAGCGCGACTTTCCGTGAACGACTCGATGGATGTGGTGGTGAGTGTCTTCGACCGCACCGGTGCTTGGACGCTCCCTGTCGTAGATGCCGACAATCTCTTTGTGGGCTTCATCCGCAAGAGTACGGTCCTGACAGTCTACCGTCAGGTTCTTGCCGACTTCTCCAACGATTGATGCAACAGCTGTCAAATGGTCCAACATAATATGTAAATCAAACATCATTCCATGAAACGCGAAATAGACTTGAGCCTTTCGGCTTATGGCGTCACACGCCACCTCGACTATGATGTAGTCATCCTGCCTTGGGGGGCAACAGAGCCTCACAACCTGCATCTGCCTTATCTTACAGATGCCATTTTGGCCCACGATGTAGCCGTTGATGCTGCCCAGCTTGCCTTCAACGACTATGGCATCCGTGCTATGGTGCTGCCGCCTGTGGCAATGGGTGCGCAGAATCCCGGTCAGCGCGACCTGAAGTTCTGCATCCATTATCGCTATGATACCCAGCGAGCCATCCTCGCCGATACAGTAGCTTCGCTGCACCATCAGGGTTTCCGCAAGCTGCTTATCATCAACGGTCACGGAGGCAACACCTTCAAGAGCATGATTCGCGACCTGGCTGTGGACTATCCCGATTTCTTCATCCTTTCCAGCGAATGGTTCACCGTTCTGCCGGCAAAGGAATGGTTCGATGCTCCGGGCGACCATGCCGACGAGTTGGAGACTTCGGTGATGATGCACTATCATCCCGAGCTGGTCGAACTCAGCGAAGCAGGCGAAGGCAAAGCCAATCCGTTTGCCTTGCAGAGCCTTCGCGAGAAAACAGCTTGGCTGCCACGCCACTGGACTCAGGTTACTGCCGACACAGGCATCGGGAATCCCTGTCTCGCCACAGCCGAGAAAGGTTGTCGCTTTGCCGAAGCTGTAGCCCGGAAGTATGCTTTGCTGCTGAAGGAACTTGCTGCTGTCAAGGACACACAAGACTTCTATGCCCATAATTAAAAGAAAGGAAACGCCGATATGAGAAGACTTTGGTTCATCGTGCTGCTTGTAGCCATTTGTGTTCAGGGCTTAGAGGCACGTCGGAAGGAGCAGAATGTGACATTGCTCTACTGGAACATCCAGAATGGTATGTGGGACGGACAAACCGACGACTACCAGCGGTTCACCTCTTGGGTGCAGGCGCAGAAGCCCGACATCTGTGTGTGGTGCGAAGCCCAGAAGCTCTATGTGACAGGCACAGCAAAGTACGAGGTGGAGAGCGAGGCTGAGTGTCTGGAACGATGGAAGAGGCTGGCCGAACGCTATGGCCACAGCTATGTCTATCTCAGCGCTCATCCCGACAACTATCCGCAGCTCATCACATCTCGCTTCCCGTTGGAGGCCGAGAAACTCATCTCGGGTAATGCCGACACTATTGTCTGTCACGGAGCATCATGGTACAAGCTGCAACGCGGACGCAAGACATTGAACATCGTCACGCTCCACACCTGGCCGCATGCATATGGCTTCAAGGTGCCTCAGGACCAGCGCGAAGCCAGTCGCAGCCGCAATGAAGGCGACCTGTTCCGGCGCTCGGAGATGGAGTACATCTGCCGCCAGACTATTCTCACGCATCCCAAGGCACGCAAGGAGCTGTGGGCCATGATGGGCGACTTCAACTCCATCTCACGCATAGACAATGCTACGTATCAGCTTCCCGAGAACTCCACGCGCTTCCTCGTTCACGACTATATCCTTGGTCAGACACCTTATGTCGACCTTGTCCACGAGGCCTATCCCGACCAGTTCATCAGCACTACCGGTGGCAAGTCGCGCATTGATTTCCTCTATGCCACTCCAGCGTTGCAGAAACGTGTCAGCGATGTTTCTGTCATCCGCGACAGCTATACAACTCCTGTCCGCAACCCTCAGAACATATCCAACTTCTGGCATCCATCCGACCACTGTCCCATCCTCCTGCATTTCGACTTGGGAGAGTAGCAGAACCCCATGCTCCTTTGTCATAAGCCCAAGGCGCTTATTTTGGAAGCGCCCTGTGCTTATTTTGGAAGCGCCCTGTGCTTATCTCGGAAGCGCCTTGTGCTTATTCCGGAAGCGCCTTGTGCTTATTCCGGAAGCGCCTTGTGCTTATTCCGGAAGCGCCTAGCGCTTATTATGGAAGCGCCTTGTGCTTATTCCGGAAGCGCATGGTGTTTCTGGTGAAGCTCCATGCGTGTGTTCTCTCTTAGGGAGTGCTTTATCTCGTTCTGAGCCGTGCGACAGCTATGAGCATCGCCCCATAAGCGAGTGCCACCCAAATGCCATTCGGATAGAAGCCCGTCAGCGTTCCCCCCGGAATGTTGCCGGCCAGTTGGACAATGCCTTCTTGCAAGGCTGCCAGCAGGCTCAGCAGCTGTCCCAGCGGAGCAAGAGGCAGCGCCAGAACCAATAGTGTCAGGTAGATGATGATGGTGGTGAGCGGAATGAGCACAACGCTGAACAGCGGAGCGAGCAAGGGCAGCTGGTGGAAGTAGTAGAGCGTGAGCGGCATTGTGCCAACCTGTGCGACGCAGGACACAGCCAGCATCCTGACCACCCACGGCAGCTTCGGCAGATGCTCGTAGAATGGTCCCCAGAGTGCAATGATGAAGAAAACGGCTGTGAAGGACAGCTGGAAGCTAATGCTGAACAGAGCTGCGGGCGATACCAGCAAGATGATGATGGCACTCACCGCCAGCGGATGCAAGGGGTCGGTGTCGTATTGCCGAAGCCACGATATGGTGAAGACAGACAGCATGATAGCGGCTCTGACCAACGAGACGGGCATGCCGGCCACCAAAGTATAGCTCCACAACAGGAGTAAGATGAATGGCAATGCATACCACCGCCAACGGCTATTTCGCACCCATCGGATGAAGACGAGATACAACAGCCCATAGATGATGCCCATGTGCATGCCGCTCAGCGCCAGCAGATGACTGACACCAGCGCGGGCATAGGCTTGGCGTGTCTCACGCTTCAGGCCATCCCTCTGGCCAAGAACCAAAGCCGAGCAGAGCGCATGGGCACTTGGGGACAGACTGGCCTCCTCGAGCCTCCCTGCCAAGGCAGACTGTATCTGTCCTGCCTTCTGCAACGTCCTCTGCGCGAAAGCACTCTGCATCGATGGTCCGCCGTTTGCCTCGGAGCAGACAAAAGCCCTGCTGCATCCGATGAGCAGCCAGACAGCGATGGTCAGTACATCGTGCAGATGGTTGGACTTGCGGGTGAAGAAACATGCAAGAGCCGTGGCAGCAAGCAAGGGCAGATAGTAGGGTAGGGGGAAAAGCATCCCCACAGCAATACCTGCCGCCAGTAGAGCGGCGCACCAAAGCAGCGGGTGCTGGACAATCATGGCACAGAGGAGAAAGCGCGAACCGTCAGAGCGCAGACAGCGCCTCGCAGGCCTTGGCTGGGTCGGGAGCAGAGAAGATGTAGCTGCCAGCCACAAGCACATCGGCACCGGCTGCCTTCAACTGTCGTCCTGTCTCCAAGTTCACGCCGCCATCCACCTCGATGAGAGCCTTGCTGCCGGTGCGGTCCAGCAGTTGGCGCAGCTTCGTCACCTTCTCCAGGGTATGTGGGATGAACTTCTGACCGCCGAAGCCAGGGTTGACACTCATCAGCAGGATGAGGTCCACATCGGCCGCAATGTCCTCCAGCACCGAGACCGGTGTGGCCGGATTGAGCGTCACACCAGCCTTCATGCCTGCCTCGTGAATCTGACCTACAACGCGGTGCAGGTGCGGACAAGCCTCATAGTGCACGTTCATCAGGTAGGCTCCGAGGGCCTTGACCTCGCTCAAGAACTTCTCGGGCTGAACTATCATCAGATGCACATCGAGCGGCTTCTTGCAGATGCGTGCCACATGTTTGAGGACAGGAAACCCGAAGGAAATGTTCGGCACGAACACCCCATCCATGACATCGATATGCAGCCAGTCGGCCGAGCTTTGGTTGAACCACTCCATCTCCGCCTCGAGATTGGCGAAGTTGGCAGAAAGCAACGAGGGGGATATCATGTCATGCAAGCGTTAAGTTGTAGGGTTGAGGCCTGAAGGTGCGTGCGAACTGACGTATTTTGGCCAGGACTGCTGTGCTTGGCTGAAAGAAAGGTAGGGGTAATGTTTGTTCCATAGGCACATTTTTTAGGGTGGTAAGTAATCTGTTTGCAGCAAGGTTTTTGTTCCCTTCCTGTATAAAGAACGGATAAAGCCGCCTAATTATTGTATTATCTCCAGGGAAGATTGCAATTCTTGCCAATTTAGATTTCCGAGAAATAAAGGATGTTTTTCGTACCTTGTCGCGCACTACCGATAAATACATGGTTACATGCAGTCCAAGTCGATTCGTTTCGTTCCGGTTTTCTGCGTTTGGAACTGCAAAAACAGCTGAACCACAGAACAATAGAGATTTGCAAGAGTTGGCACTAAGTTTTTTGTTCCCTTTTGCATCAACGTTTGAAAGACAAAGCGTTACCGTTGCAATCTTATTTCATGAAGAGGAAAAATGTTTTGCCAAATGCAAAAAAAGTGGTAATTTTGCATCGTCATTGCCGGTACAGCCCTTGCCTGACAGAGTAGGACGAACGGCATCGTCAGCGAACACATTATTATATATATAGAATAAGCACTTGCCAGAATGACGGAAGAGCTACAGATATTATGGTCGCGTTGCATGGAAATGTTTCGCAACAACGTGACCGAACAGCAATACCAGACTTGGTTTTCGCCAATGAAAATCAGGTCCTACGATGCTGCTCGGAAGGACTTGACGGTCTACATCCCGTCCCAGTTCTTCTTCGAGTATCTGGAGGAGCATTTCCGCCGCCTCATACACCTCACCATCGGCCGTTACTTTGGCGACGATGTCACACTCACCTACATGGTGGAGGTGGCCGACAATGTGATGGTGAGCCAGGAGAGCGACGATGCAGCCGTGCTCCCATCTGTCACCTCTAGCCGCGAGGCCAACAAGTCGCCCGAGCTTGCCCAGGCAGTAGGCCCCGCCGACGACCTTGATTCGCAGCTCAACGAGCACCAGCGGTTCAGCAATTTCATCGAAGGCACCAGCAACAAACTGCCTCGCAGCGTGGGACAGGCCATTGCCGAACATCCCGAGCAGCAGACCTTCAACCCCCTCTTCATCTATGGTCCCAGCGGTGTGGGCAAGACACATCTCGTGAACGCCATCGGCATGCGCACCAAAGAGCTGCATCCCGAGAAGCGCGTCCTCTACCTCAGCGCCCACCTCTTCATGGTGCAGTTCACCGATGCACGCAACCGCAATGTCTTCAACGACTTCATGCACTTCTACCAGAGCATCGACATGCTCATCGTCGACGATGTGCAGGAGCTGGTCGGCATGAAAGGCACTCAGAACGCCTTCTTCCACATCTTCAACCATCTTCGTCAGAATGGCAAGCAAATCATCATGACCTGCGACCGCCCGCCTGTTGCCCTTCAGGGACTGGAGGAACGCCTCAGCACACGATTCAGGAGCGGACTCATGGCTGAGATGGAGCGCCCCGAGGAAAGCCTGCGTCGCAACATCCTGCACAGCATTGTGAAGCACGACGGACTGAACATCCCCGATGAAGTGCTGGACTACATCTCCGGCAACGTCACCGGCAGCGTCCGCGAGCTGGAGGGCGTCATCCACAGCCTGCTCGCCTACTCCGTCGTCTACAGCAAAGAGGTGGACCTCACATTTGCCCAGCGCATACTGGCCGGTCGTGTCAGAGTGGAGAAGAAGGCCGTCACCATCGACCAGATTATCACCTGCACCTGCGAGTTCTACAATGTGCGGGAGGAAGACCTCTTCGGCAAGAGCCGCAAGGCCAACATCGTCACCGTCCGACAGATGAGCATGTACCTCGCCCACAAGCACACCAAGCTCCCGACAAGCAAGATAGGCGTGTATGTGGGCAACCGCGACCATGCCACTGTGCTGCATGGCATCAAGACCATCGACGGACGGCTGAAGGTGGACAAGGAACTGCGTCAGCAGCTGGCAGAACTCGAAGAGAAACTATTGAGCTAATACGACTATGGACATCAGGCAACGGCGAACTATTCGCAAGTACACCCAGCAGCCCGTCAGCGACGAGCTGCTGAATCGTTTGATAGAAGATGCCTCTCGCACTCAGACGATGGGCAATCTGCAACTATACAGTGTCGTGGTGACGCGCTCGGCAGCAATGAAGGAGATGCTGGCACCAGCCCACTTCTGTCAGCCAATGGTCACACAGGCTCCTGTCGTGCTCACCATCTGCGCCGACTTCCGCCGCACCTCCGACTGGTGCCTGCAACGGCAAGCCTCGCCGGGCTACGACAATGCCCTCAGCTTCCTCAATGCCGCTACCGATGCACTCCTCTTCACACAGACATTCTGCTGCCTGGCCGAAGAGGCAGGACTCGGCATCTGTTTCCTGGGCACTACCGTCTATCAGCCGCAAGCCATCATCGCCACCCTCGACCTGCCCGAGCTCGTCTTCCCCGTGGCAACGCTCACTGTGGGCTGGCCTGCCGAACATCCCGACCAGACAGACCGCCTCCCCCTGCAGGCCATCGTGCACCGTGAGACCTACAGCGCCTTCACACCCGAGCGCATCGATGCCTGCTACTCCAACCGCGAGTCCTTGCCCGAGAACAAGCACTTCGTGGAGGTCAACAACAAAGAGACGTTGGCTCAGGTCTTTACCGATGTCCGCTATACGCGCAAGGACAATGAAGCCATGTCCGAAGGCCTGCTGGCAGCCCTCACCGGCCAGAAGTTCCTGCGCGAAGATGCCTTGCAGGGAGGCACTCCCAAAGTAGTGGAACGTCGCCCCGATATCCTCGAGTGCGATGTGGTGCGCTTCCAGAACAACAAAGAGAGGTGGGTGGCATTTGTCGGTCTGCTCGATGGTGCTCCCTACGAGATATTCACCGGTCTGCAGGACGACGAAGAAGGCATCGCCATACCCAAGAGTGTGCAGAAAGGCTTCATTGTGAAGCATTACGACAGCGACGGCCAGAAGCACTATGACTTCCAGTTCGTCAACAAGCGCGGCTACAAGACGACAATCGAAGGTCTGAGCGAGCGCTTCAATCCCAAGTACTGGGACTATGCCAAGCTCATCAGCGGAGTCCTGCGTTACCGCATGCCCATCGACCACGTCATCCGTCTCATCTCCTCCCTCCAGCTGGAGAACGACACGATAAACTCCTGGACAGCCGGAGTAGCCCGTGTCCTGAAGAAGTATCTGCCGGAATCAATCACAGTGGACGAGGAAGAGTTAGAAAGTGAGAAGTGAAATGCTTCGCAAGTGAAATGCTTCGCAAGTGAAAAGTGAAAAGTGAAAAATCAAAGTCACATTTGAGTGGAGAAGCAAGGTCACACGGAAATCACAGAAATCAGAAATAATTTTAAAGTCCCGCAGAAATAAAAGAAATCAAGAATCGCAGAAGAGATGAAATCACAGAAACTTATAAGCAGCATGATGCTGCTTTTCCCTTTATTTCCTTTGTTTCTGCGGGACATTATTATAATCCGTTAAATTCGTTTTAATTCGTTGTAGAAAATCATTCCGTTAAATCAGTTTTAATCCGTTTTAATCCGTTTGTTTTAAATCAGTTCATAATTATTTGTTTCTTTCGTGTTTTTAGATGTTGAATATTCCTTTTCTGTGTTTTCTGTGATTTCTGTGTGACTTGTTTTTCGTGTCTTTCGCATCTTCAGATGTTCATTCTCAGAGTTTCGTTTCTTTCGTGTTTTTAGATGTTGAAATATGGATTATAGATTAAGGATTAAAGATTAAAGATTAAGGTTTGGTTGTACTTGGAAGCGGAGTTTTCGTCGTGGAATGTTTCGTGTTATTCGCATCTTCAGATGTTCATTCTCAGTGAGATAGTTATCGACCGCATTAAGCTCCATGCTTATCATGGTGCTCTGCCCCAGGAGCGAACCGTGGGGGCAGACTTCTATGTCACCATTTCCGCTCAGACCGACGTGGCCCCTTCCGCTTGGCAGGACGACAGCCTGGAGGGTACCACCAACTATGCAGACATCGTCGCTATCGTCCGTCGAGAGATGGCTGTACCGTCCAATCTCCTGGAGCATGTGGCAGCCCGAATCGCCTCCTCTGTCCTTGCCGAATGTCCTGCCGTTTCCACCGTTTCCGTCACTTTGGAGAAGGAGAACCCACCCCTTGGCGTTCTTTGTCGGGGCGTGAGTGTTAAAATAGAACAATCAAGGTAAGTTTTTTACCTCGAAGGGGCGCAAAGTGAATTATTTTATGTAACTTTGCGCCGAATTTTATATATAAGGTAAAAAATATGGATAATATCGGATTAGGTGTTCAACTGATGATTGTCGGGATGAGTACCGTCTTCATGATTCTGCTTATTGTGATTTGGGGCGGCAAGCTGCTCATCAAGACTGTCAACAAATTGGCACCGGAAGAGACAGTTCCCGCCAAGGCAGCGGCAGCAACCCCGACGGCAGTGGACAGCAACACCATGGCCGTGCTCCAGCAGGTTGTGAGCGAGATAACAGGCGGCAAAGGCCATGTGGCATCAGCCAAAAGAATATAATATAATCAGCAGCTTTTCAAGATAACACGATGAAGAAAGAAGTAAAGTTCAGTCTGGTCTTTCGTGATATGTGGCAGAGTGCAGGCAAGTACCAGCCACGCGTTGACCAGCTTGTGAAGGTCGCACCAGCCATCATTCGCATGGGATGTTTCGACCGAGTAGAAACCAATGGCGGCGGCTTCGAGCAAGTCAATCTGCTCTATGGCGAGAACCCCAACCGAAGCGTCCGCGAGTGGACAAAGCCCTTCCACCAGGCAGGCATACAGACCCACATGCTCGACCGTGCCCTCAACGGCCTCCGCATGAGCCCCGTCCCAAAGGATGTCCGCAAGCTCTTCTATAAAGTCAAGAAGGCACAGGGCACCGACATCACCCGTATCTTCTGCGGCCTCAACGACACCCGCAATGTCATACCCTCCATCCACTATGCCAAGGAGGCAGGCATGATAGCACAGGCAAGCCTCTGCATCACCCACAGCCCCATCCATACCGTCGACTACTATGTCAACCTTGCCAAGACCTTCATCGACGCTGGTGCCGACGAGATCTGCCTCAAGGACATGGCCGGCATCGGTCGTCCCGTCAGCCTCGGCAAGATAGTGGCAGGCATCAAGGCCTACAAGCAGGACATCATCATCCAGTACCACAGCCATGCCGGTCCCGGCTTCTGCATGGCATCCATCCTCGAAGTGGCCAAGGCAGGCTGCGACTACATCGACACAGCCATGTCGCCCCTCTCCTGGGGAACAGGTCACGCCGACATCATCGCCGTCCAGGAGATGCTCAAGGACGCAGGCTTCCAGGTCAAGGAAATCAACATGGAGGCCTACATGGAGGCACGCACACTCATACAGGAGATGTACGACGACTTCCTCGGCTACTACATCCCCAAGCTCAACCACATCAACAACTCCCTGCTCATCAAGCCCGGACTGCCCGGCGGCATGATGGGCTCCCTCATGACCGACCTCGAGGACAACCTCAAGAGCCTCAACAAATGGAAGGTCAAGAACGGACAGCCCGAGCTCACCACCGACCAGCTCCTCGTCAAGCTTTTCGACGAAGTGGCATACGTCTGGCCTAAGGTCGGCTACCCCTGTCTCGTCACACCCTTCAGCCAGTATGTCAAGAACCTCGCCCTCATGAACGTCATACAGATGGAGAAAGGCAAGGAACGCTGGAGCATGATAGCCGACAACATCTGGGACATGATACTCGGCAAGAGCGGACAGCTCCCCGGTCCCGTGGCACAAGAGCTTGTGGACATGGCCAAGGAGCAGGGACGCGAGTTCGAGACCAACGACCCCCAGAGCTACTATCCCGACAAGCTCGACGAGTTCCGCCAGGAGATGCAGCAGAATGGCTGGGACCTCGGACAGGACGACGAAGAGCTCTTTGAGCTCGCCATGCACCCCGAGCAGTATCGGGCCTACAAGAGCGGCAAGGCAAAAGCCGACTTCGAGAAAGACCTCGCCGAGCGCAAGGCCAAGAAGCATGCACCAGCAGCCAGCGCCGAACTGCCCAAGCAGATTAAGGTCAGCCTGAACGGACAGACCTACGAGGTGAACATCGCCTATGGCAACGAGGCACCCGCAGCCACCACAGCCGCCGCAGCCGCACCCGTGGCAAGCGGCGAAGGCACAGACCTCCTCGCACCCCTCGAAGGCAAGTTCTATCTCACCAAGGACAATAGCGAGACCCCCAAGAAGGTAGGCGATGCAGTGCAGGAAGGCGACGTGCTCGGTTACATCGAGGCCATGAAGACCTTCAACGCCATCCGCGCCGACAAGGCAGGCGTCATCACAGCCATCCTCGTCAACAGCGGCGATTCCGTCGAAGAGGACGACCCAATCATGAAGATAGGATAATAGCAGAATATGGAAATGATATACGATATCCTCGACAAGCTGTACGCGATGACGGCCCTCTCTGCCATCGGGCAGAACCCCCTCTTCATCGTCATGTACCTGCTTGCCTTCACCTTGCTCTATCTGGGCATCGTGAAGAAATACGAGCCCCTGCTGCTCGTGCCCATCGCCTTTGGCGTCCTCATCGCCAACTTCCCCGGTGGCGGCATGGGTGTGCTCCAGGCCAACAGCGAAGGACTGGTGCCCGTCATGGAGAACGGCACCGTGGTGATGAAGAACATCTACGAGATGCCGCTCCATCAGATAGCGCACGACCTCGGACTGATGAACTACCTCTACTACGCCCTCATCAAGAGCGGCCTGCTGCCCCCCATCATCTTCATGGGCGTGGGAGCCCTCACAGACTTCGGTCCCATGTTGCGCAACCTCAAGCTCGCCATCTTCGGTGCAGCAGCTCAGATGGGCATCTTCGCCGTGCTACTCGTCGCCCTCCTCGTCGGCTTCACCCCGCAGGAGGCAGGCTCGCTCGGCATCATCGGCGGAGCCGACGGCCCCACAGCCATCTTCACCACCATCAAGCTCGCACCCCATCTGCTGGGCCCCATCGCCATCGCAGCCTACAGCTACATGGCCCTTGTGCCCGTCATCATACCCCTCGTTGTCAAGTGCCTCTGCTCCGAGAAGGAGCTGCGCATCAACATGAAGGAGCAGGACAAGCTCTATCCCGACAGCCTGGAGATAAAGAACATGCGGGTGCTGAAGATAGTCTTCCCCATTGCCGTCACCACCATCGTTGCCATCTTCGTGCCTACGGCAGTCAGCCTCGTCGGCATGCTCATGTTCGGTAACCTGCTGAAGGAGATAGGCAACGACACCTTCCGTCTCTTCGATGCAGCCAGCAACGGCATCATGAACGCCGCCACCATCTTCCTCGGCCTATGCGTAGGAGCCACGATGACGGTGGATGCCTTCATCAACGTCACCACACTCGGCATCGTGGCAGGCGGTTTCTGCGCCTTTGCCCTGAGCATCGCCAGCGGCATCTGCATGGTGAAGATATGGAACCTCTTCGCCAAGAAGAAAATCAACCCCCTCATCGGAGCCACCGGCCTCAGTGCTGTGCCCATGGCAAGCCGCGTCTGCAACGGCATCAGCACGAAGTACGACCCCAAGAACCACGTCCTCAACTACTGCATGTCGAGCAACATCAGCGGTGTCATCGGCTCAGCCGTTGCAGCGGGCGTATTGATTAGTTTCTTGGGATAACGCATCCTGACATCAACCATCATCAAACAAAAGGCGTTCTCGTCAGCGAGGATGCCTTTTTTGTTATCGGTCAGTCATCCCCGTTCCCTCGGCAGCAAA
>CADCCR010000092.1 GCA_902799985.1 uncultured Bacteroidales bacterium
TGAACGTCACCTGGGCAGAACTTACAGCCGCGGCACATAGCAGCGCGACTGACATAAGTAGTTTTTTCATTTGCATGATAAATTAATAAAGTTAGTTAATATGTTAATTTATGTATGTTTCTTCTGTTTTCTGCACGGCAATTTGTTGCCAAGGCATAAAATCGCAACAAAGTTACGAAGTTTTTTATATATACCCCCCCCACTTAGTTAAACTATGTTAATCGTCGCGTTTTTCATGAAAAGAAGCGCGAAAAACTTGATTTCGTGCTATAAAAAGAGCAAAAACGAGCCCCGTACACGAAAGAAACACTAAGAATTCAGCAAAGTCAATCTAATAAAAAACATGAGCCACGAATTGTTTCATGGCTCAAGGGAAAAGGGCTTATTGCTCGCGCGCTGTTATTTGCAGAAAGTCCTCTTTGGCATAAATGCTGCTGCCAGGATGGTCATGATGGGACTGAGGTAGCAGAAGAAGCAGTAGGGCGCATAGACAAGCGTGCTGACACCCAGGACGCTGGCCTGCGTCATGCCACAAGTGTTCCACGGGATGAGCACCGACGTCACCGTGGCGCTGTCCTCGCAGGTACGGCTCAAGAGGCGCGACTCGTAACCGTTCTTCTTGTAAGTATCGCCGAACATCGTAGCCGTCAGGATAATGCTGAGGTACTGGTCGGCACAGATGGTGTTGAGAAAGATGCCGGAGAAAGCGGTGCTGGCCACAAGGCTGACGGTGCCGCGAACCAGTCGCAGCAGGGCCTGCATAATGCTGTCGAGCATCCTTGTTGCTGTCATGGCTGCGCCGAAAGCCATAGCACAGAGGATAATCCAAATGGTGTTGAGCATGCCGGCCATGCCTCTGGTCGCCACCAGCGCATTGAGGTCAGGCACACCCGTATCAAGGTCTGTGCTGCCATAGACAATGATGAAGGCACCCCGGATGCGTTGGGCAAGTCCTTCATGGTCGGTGCCTGCTATCTCGTCGAGCAAATGTGTCTGGCACCACACAGCAGCCACTACGCCCAGCAACGTGGCGAGGAAGAGCACAACCATCGACGGCAGACGCATCATGATAAGGATAAACGTCAGCACAGGCACGACGATGAGCCACGGAGAGATGCAGAAGGTCTGCTGCAAAGCGTGCTGAACCATAGCGACATGCGAGGTGACGGCATCGCCCTGGCCTAAGCCTACGATGGTAAAGATAGCAAGGGTGATGAGGAACGTCGGCACGGTGGTGTAGAGCATATAGCGGATGTGCGTGAAGAGCGGCGTGCCGACTGTGCTGGAAGCCAACACGGTGGTGTCGCTCATGGGCGAGACTTTGTCGCCGAAGTATGCGCCGCTGATGACTGCGCCTGCTATCCAAGCTTCCCCGAAGCCGAGTGCCTTGCCGATGCCCATCAAGGCGATGCCGATGGTGGCGACTGTCGTCCACGACGAACCTGTCAGCACACTCACCAAAGCACCAATGAGGCAAGCGGAGACGAGGAACCACTTCGGGCTCATCATCTCCATTCCATAATATATTATAGTAGGCACGACGCCACTCACCATCCATGCGCCGCCGAGCGCTCCAATGAGCAGCAGGATGATGATGGCCGAGCTGACGCCTCCCACCTTGTCGCTTATGGCTCGCTCGAAGTCGTCCCATGTGATGAGACGCGACGCGATGCCTATCGAGACGCAGAATGCCGTTGCCACCAACAAAGCCATCTGCGACGCTCCGGCCAGCGTCTCGTCACCGAAGATACTGACAACAAGAGCTACGAGTGCCACCAGCAGAGCCAGTGGCACACACGATAGCCAAAGAGGAGGAAGGCGTTTCAATTCCCAATCTTCAATTTTATAAGTAGTTAGAAGAAGTTAGAAGAAGATATGTGGCTTTCAGCCACGAAGATAGAAGACAATACCACAGGAAGATTGAAAATTAGGGCGGCAAAACTAACGTCATCTATCTTCTTCTTTCTTCATCTATCTTCTTCTATCTCCTTCTTTTTCAACTTTTCACCTTTTCACCCCTACTACGCCACCTTGTTCAGCTTCTTGATGATGGAGAAGATGAAGAGGGCGGCAAGCAAGCAGATGCCCATCAAAGTTCCCCAGACGATATAGAGCGGCAAGTCCCACATGTGGCCCGGAATGCTGACGAGCTTGTTGCCGAGAGCCGTTGCTACGAACCATCCGCCCATCATCATGCCCTTGTACTTCGGGGGAGCCACCTTCGTCACAAACGAGATGCCGATGGGCGAAAGCAGCAGTTCGGCAAAGGTCAGGATGAGGTAAGTGCTGACGAGCAGGTTGGGGTTGAAGTCATAAACGTGATTGGGATGGTCGGTTGCAGGCAAGCCGATGCTGCTGACCGTCATGAGCAGGTAGGCACAAGCCGCGACGAGCATGCCCAAGCCAATCTTGACCGGAGCTTTAGGCTCCTTGCCTTTCTTGCCGAGCCAGCCAAAGAGGGCGATGCTGACGGGCGTAAGGGCTACCACGAAGCAAGGATTGAACTGCTGGAAGATGGGTGCATCGACGGTCACAACTTCGCCTGCCGTCTGCAGATAATTATAATAAAGAATAGCAGCAGGGCAAACGATGAGCAGCGCATTGATGAGTTTGCCCTTGGCACTGCCGCCGCTGAGCAGACCGCAAACGCCATAGACGATGAGAATGCACCAGATGAGGTTCACTACATTGAACTCCATGCCAGTGATGCCAGTGGCAGAGCGAGCCGTGAACTCATCGGCGAACCATGTCAACGTCAAGCCGTTCTGATGGAACGCCATCCAGAAGAAGATGACGACAGCAAACACGAGGCAGAGGCAGACGATGCGCTCGCGTGTCTCTGCAGGCGACATCTCCTCGACCTTCTCTTGCTCCTTGCTCCCTGCTCCTTGCTCCTTCTTCACCGTGAGCACCTGCTTATAGGTGCTTCTGCCCAGGAAGTAAATAAGGATGGAGACGATGACCGACACGCAAGCCACAGCAAAAGCGAAGTGATAGCTGTCGGCCTTGCTGTAGCCGAGCGACGTCTGCGCCCAGTCCATAATCTTGATGGCGGCGGTGGGAGCGAAGAGAGCGCCCACGTTAATGGCCATGTAGAAGAGCGAGAAGCCCGAGTCGCGCTTGTCGGCGAACTCAGGAGCGTTGTAGAGGTCGCCCACCATGACCTGCAGATTGCCCTTGAACAGACCGGTGCCGAGGCTGACGAGCAGCAGGGCAGCGCCCATAGCGGCGATGGCCACGGTGCCGCCTCCCAGGGGAACGGACAGCAACAGGTAGCCGAGGAACATAATCATGATGCCGATGACGACCATCTTGCTGTAGCCCCAACGGTCGGCTGCCATGCCTCCGATGAGCGGAAGGAAGTAAACGGCGGTTAAGAACCAGGTGTAAATCTCGCTTGCCGTACCAGCGGCGAAGCCGAAATTCTCACCGAGAAAGAGTGCAAAGACAGCGAGCATCGTGTAGTAGCCGAAGCGCTCGCCAGTGTTGGCCAGGGCAAGAGTCCACAAGCCTTTAGGTTGACCTTCAAACATGTCTAATTTTGATTTAAATTAATAATTTGCCCACAAAGATACAAAGAAATTAAGAATTAAGAGTTAAGAATTAAGAATTATTTGTACTTTTGCAGTGTAATTTGAACAGATATGAAAGGATTGACACCAAGAATCATTAGTTGCATCGGAAACTATAGCCGCGAGACGTTCATGAAGGACCTGATGGCAGGCATCATCGTCGGCATCGTGGCATTGCCCCTTGCCATTGCCTTCGGCATAGCCAGCGGCGTGACGCCCGAGAAGGGTATCATCACAGCCATCGTGGCAGGTTTCCTCATCTCGCTGCTCGGCGGCACGAAGGTGCAGATTGGCGGCCCGACGGGAGCCTTCATCGTCATCATCTATGGCATCGTCAACAACCCCGAATATGGACTTCAAGGCTTGCTCATCGCCACCATTCTGGCAGGCGTGATACTCGTCGCCCTGGGTGCTTTCCGCCTGGGCGTCGTCATTAAATTCATCCCCTACCCTATCATCATAGGTTTCACGGCAGGTATTGCCCTGACCATCTTCACGACGCAAATCAGCGACATCCTGGGCCTGACGCAAACAGCGGTGAGCACTTCGGGCGAGGTCATCCGCATTCCCCTCAAGACACCGGGCGACTTTGTGGGCAAATGGATTAGCTATGCCCAGAACATTGGCACATTCAACCTCTGGAACTTCATCGTAGCCATCGGTTCGCTGCTTGTCATCATCTTCTCGCCCAAGGCGTTGAAGAAGGTGCCAGGCCTCAACAAGATACCCGGTTCGCTCTATGGCATCCTGCTCGGCACCGTTGCTGTGCTCATCTTGAAGCAGCAAAGCATCGAGGGCATCGACACCATCGGCGACCGCTTCCACATTCAGGCTCAGCTGCCGGAGATGGTCGTGCCGAGCATCACCTTCGAGCTCATCCAGAAGCTCATGCCGGTGGCCTTCACCATAGCCATCCTCGGGGCCATCGAAAGTCTGCTTTCCGCCACGGTTGCCGACGGTGTAATCAGCGACAAGCACGACTCGAACATGGAGCTCATCGCTCAGGGCGTGGCCAACATGGTGACGCCGCTCTTCGGCGGCATCCCCGCCACGGGAGCCATCGCCCGCACCATGACGAACATCAACAATGGCGGACGCACCCCCGTGGCAGGCCTCATCCATGCCGTCGTACTGCTGGCCATCCTGCTCCTGCTCATGCCTTATGCCGAGTATATCCCGATGGCTTCGCTGGCAGCCGTGCTGGTCATCGTCAGCTACAACATGAGCGGCTGGCGCACCATCCGCGGCCTGTTGAAGAACCCGAAGAGCGATGTCATCGTGCTCGCCGTGACGTTCCTGCTGACCGTCATCTTCGACCTCACCATCGCCATCGAGGTCGGCCTCATCCTGGCCTGTGCCCTCTTCATGAAGCGCATCATGGAGACGACCGAAATCTCCGTCATCAAGGACGAGATCGACTTGGGCGACGCTTCGGACATGGCAGCAAACGAGGAGCATCTGACCATCCCCAAGGGCTGTGCCGTCTATGAGATCAACGGCCCGTACTTCTTCGGCATCGCCAATAAGTTCGACGACCTGATGGCCAACATCGGGCGGGAGAAGCCCCGTGTCCGCATCGTCCGCATGAGGAAGGTGCCCTTCATCGACTCCACCGGCATACACAACTTGCAGACACTCATCGAGATGAACCACGAGGAAGGCATCCACGTCATCCTCTCCGGCGTGAACCCGAAGGTGCACAGCCAGTTGCAGAAGGCCCGCTTCTACGACCTCATGGACGCCGACCACATCTGTCCGCACATCGACGTGGCACTCGCCAAGGCCCGCGAGTTCCTGGAGAAATGAATCACACACTAACCACCACACTATGACCACGAACATTAAAACTAACAACGGCGAGGTGACCATCTCCTTCGAGGGTCGCTTAGATACAGTAACATCGGCTGAAGCCTCTGCCAAAATCGGCCCCATACTGGACAAGGCAAGCGAGGTGGAATCGCTCATCTGCGATGTAGCCCGACTGGATTACATCTCCAGTTCAGGACTGCGCATCCTGCTTTCTTTGGCTAAGCGCTTCAAGCCTTTCCGCGTAACGAACGCCCAGCCACAAGTCTACCAAGTGCTCGAAACGACGGGCTTCACAAAAATCATGACCGTAGAACGAGCCATGCGCGTCATGAGTGTGGCGGGCTGCCGGCTGATTGGCATCGGCGGTGTGGGAACGGTCTACAGGCTGGACGGCGACACCATCATAAAGGTGTTCCGCGAAGGCACCACCATGGACGAGGTTCGCCAAGAGATAACGCTCTCGAAGGAAGCGTTCGTGCTGGGAATGCCCACCGCCATCTCGTTCGATGTGGTCAAGGTGGAGCCCTTGAAGGAAGGCGATGCCGAGTGCTACGGACTGGTCTACGAACTTCTGAAAGCCAGCACGTTGAGCACATACGTAAAGCAACATCCGAAGGAACTCGATGCGTGTGCAAAGAAGTATGCCGAGCTCTTCCGCGACATGCACAGCATAAAGGTTCCGGCAAACAGCAACATACCGTCGGCTATAGAGCGCGAATGCCAGCAGATAGAGCACATCCGCCGCTATTTCCCCCAAGAAAGCATCGACATGATGCTCAGCATCATACGCAGCATCCCGGCAGGAAACCGTCTGCTCCACCTTGACCTGCAGACGAAGAACGCGATGATGCAGGCAGGCGAGCTGATGCTCATCGACATGGGCGAAGTGAGTTACGGGCACCCGATGCTCGACCTCGGACATGCCTACTCGTCGATGGTTAGTCTCATAGGCGACTACGAGAAGATAATAGGCATGCCGCGCGAGCTGGGGCAACGCCTTTGGAACAAAGCCATCGACTACTATCTTGAGGGGCTGCCCTCTGAGACGATTAAGGAGCGAAAGGCACAGATAGAGGTGCTGTCGTGCATCAGGAACTTCAGCTGGCTGTCGCTCTCCGACTCATTCCCCGAGGAGGTCGTGCAGGAATGCAAGGCGCAGTTCGACCAACGTATTGCCCAACGCTACGATTACATCATGGACGTTTGCAAGACATTTGCCAACTGGACTCTGGATGACTGAATAGCGAAGTGACAGACTCCGCAAGGCGCTTATCCCGGAAGCGCAGGGCGCTTATTTCGGAAGCACGAGGCGCTTATTTCGGAAGCGCAGGGCGCTTATCTCGGAAGCACGAGGCGCTTATCTCGGAAGCACGAGGCGCTTATTTGATAATCTTCCGCCAATTTCCGTTCTCGGAAGGCACGATATAGATGTTGCCGCCACGGAGATTGGCAACACGATTCCCTTGCAAATTGTAGTAAACGGCAGGAGATGACGGTATCTCATAAGTCCGGCTCAGGCCTGTCTCATAGTCCTCGACGGTAAGGACCGACTTCGATATGCCGCTGGTGTCCAGCGTGAACACATAGACCTGCCCTTCCGCTATCTTTGCTGTTGTTCTCAGCTTGATGTTGCCCTTCTCGTTTGTGGTGTTCGAGATGGTAAAAAAACGGCTGCTCGTGGTGACACGATACTTACCAACCAGCATGAACTCGCCGCCTGTGAAGCCGTTCTGATGAAAGAGCTTGAAGTTGATCATGTTGGGATTCAGCTGCTTCCCCACCTCTAAAGTCAGTCGATACAGATTCTTGCCGATGGGTGCCATCGGAAAGGCATTCGCTTCGTCCCACGAGGTGTCGTCGCCCGCGGCATACTGCGGCTTGCCTATCGAGGAGTTGGCGCCAATGACCCATACACAGCCTGTCCCTTCCTCGGGATTGTAAGTGAGTGGCTGACCTCCCTCGTCCAAAGGGATGATGCGGAAGCAATTCTGAAAGAAATCGGCCGTGATGCTGTACGGGCCGCTGACGGGCAGAAAGCGATAGCCGCCATCGGGCTGACGGGCGAAGAAGTCCGGGTCGTAATACCACGTGTCGGCATTCATGGCATCTGCTCCCGAGGCATAGTAAACCTGGCCTTGCACGAAGTTGAGGACCGCAGAATAGGTATTGGCGCCAAGGTAGCCAAGGGGCACGTCGCCGAATGTCAGATTGTCGTAAGTCTCACCCAACAGGCAGTCGTAGACGGTCTTGCGCTCTGTGCCTTTGTTGTCGTCGTTGGCATACTCCCAATACATGGCGCCTGCCAGTTTCTGCTTGACGATGTACTGACACTTGACGGTCAGCGAGCGGTCGTCATCGTAGCCGTAGGCAAACTTATTGTTGCTGTCCGTCACATAGGGAACCTTGGCCACGTCGTCCCAATGGTCGGTCCACTTGCCGCTGGCGATACCGTTCTTTATCTCCTGCAGGGAAATCTGGCTGCCTGCGCCGCTATTGCCGTAGAAAGCCAGACCCATCACCAGCTTGCTGGCCGGGATGCCTGCCTTCAAGTGGTTCTGAATGGACTCCGACTGCACAAGCCACCCGTTGCCGACCTTCCCGCCTCGGTACAGAGCGGAATGGTGGTTGGGCGGGCCCGACATGTCGTAGGTCATGAGAGCGCTGCGCGGGTCGTAACCATGGGTAAACTCGCCCTCGAGGAAGATGTTGCCGCCCGACAGCGGACCTCCGGCATCGAGGGTGAAATGCGTAATCACATAGTCGGCCTCGACACGGCTGTCGTCGGCCATCGAGTTGCGTATGGTAAAGCGTCCGTGGCGCGTCTGGTCGTAGAGGTGCTGCAGTTCGCGGCGCGGCTCGTCGGTGTACAGCGTAGCGTGGTAGAAGGGCTCAAAATAATCAATTCGCTGAATGCCCATGTTGATTGTGCCGGTGTTGACGTGCTCAAAGCGGTGGTACTCATTTCCGGCATTGAAGATGAGTTGCGGCATGTGTTCGTAGGTCACCTGCCCCACGGCCACCGATGTGGGTCTGCGCAGCAGGTGATCCTCGTCGGTGCGCGTGTTCTGGCTCACCACGGTCAGCAAGTTGCTATACGGGTCGTCGATGGTGCCCGGCTTATAGTTGAGGTCGATGGCAAGTTGCTGATGCTCATTGTTGTAGTCGACATCGGTGCGCGAGGTTACCGTAGCCTGCACCCCCACCTTCACATCGGCCACCATAAAGCGTGTTTGGAACAGCACATGGTCAGGGTCGTCCTGCTCATAGACCTTCAGCAGATAGTTTCCGCTCTTGGTAATGCGCATATCGTCGTTTGGCAGCGCGAAAGTGTAGTTATAGTAATGGGTGAACGTTGCCACACTCTGTGCATAGTCGGTAATGTCGGCATAGTTGAATCCATCGACAAACTCGCTCTCGAACAGTTGCGACGGCGTCCAGTTGGCATCGCAGTGCACCAGGCTGTAGCGCAGGTAATGCAGGTCGTAGTCGAGCAAGTCGAAGCTGACGATGATGCGGTCGTCGCCATTGAGGTTAATCACCGGCGGCAGATAGGGGTTGCTGGCTGGATACACCTGCAGTGTGCGCACCGCCTCGTCGAAGACGCGCACGCTGGTACCGGGCTGCGATTGCGCCGCCACATTTAGCGCCAATAGGGCTATGGCAATTGTCAGTATCTTCTTCATATCTTTGCAAATGAGACTGCAAAACTAATGCAAAGTTAAAAACTGCGCCAAGTTTTTTGCGTTTTTTTCAGCAAGCCGCCGTTTCGGCGGGCACTGGGGCTTTTTCGACGCCCAGGATGTGGTTGATGACCATATTCAAGTCGATGCCGTCGATTGTGCCATCCTCGTTAACGTCGCCATCGGCGTAGGGATTGTTGTGTAGCGCAGGCACGTTGGCATTGAGGAATGCCACGCGTGAACTCATCCACGAGTCGAGGCGGGTGCGGAAGTTGTCAAGTGTGGTGAACTGTGTCGCCCAGCGCGTGTTGTCGGCCGTGCGCGAGAGAGCGAATCCGCGGCCCTGCTCGCTGGCCACAAAGGCGTCGAAGCGGCTCATCACCTCTTGGTAGAGCGTTGCCGACACGAAATGCCAGCGGCGTTGATAGGCGCGAACCATCGTTTTGTTGCTGTTGCTGAAGTAATTCCTGCCGAACGACCCAGTGTGAATGCGGCACCATGTGCCGGCGGTTTTCATGGCCGAATCGAAGTCCCAGAGCAGTGGCATCTCCAACACCGTGCTATCGCTGTCGTCGGCTTTGAGGAAATACTTGTTGGTACCGCCCGAATCCTGAATGCCCAGGATGTCGTGGGCGAGAAGCCAGTTTGCCAGACTGGCCGCGTCGATGTAGTCGGGGTACGTGCCGTTGAGCACCGACTGATCGTAGGCGTTCATATAGGCGCTGATATATTCGGCCTGCTCCTCGGTGACGTCCTCGGGCTCGGGATACTTGTAAGTGTAGTTATACGACGGGTTGTGCACCGCCGAAACGATGTAGGGCTCATCATCGACCCACCAATACGGGTCGTGCTCGACGATAAAGCCCGATTTTTCGGTGACCAGCCGGCAGTCGTTGTTGCGTTTCACCTGTTCGTTCAGGCGTTTGGTGGGAACGCCATAAAACAGCGCCAGGTCGCGGTCCAGCATGACCTGCACGCCGCGGATCGTAAGGATGCGCGACTTGATGAAGGCGTCGTCGATGACGGCGTGGGCCGGCATCGGGGGCGCCGGAACGAGCGGGCGGTTTGACTGGTCCATTTTGATTCTCCTTTG